>PMKV01000146.1 GCA_003157875.1 Chloroflexota bacterium | reverse complement strand
GAAGTCCCAGTTCTGCTGGTTCTTGGAGCTGCCGGAGCGACGCCCGGCGTCGAGGATCCGGTGCAGGTGCTCGGGTTCGAGGGGTCGATCCTGGAACTTGCGGATGGCGCGCGTGGTGTCGATTGCCTGCCAGGTGTCCATTTCGTCTCCATCGATGCGGGCTCGTGCCGGCGCCGGACCGAGGGCGGGGCGGGGCGCCGGCTAGTTCAGACCGATGCTTCGATCGCCCGGCTCCTTGCCGGCCAGTGCGCCGAAACCGTAGATCGGATCCGCCGGTCGGTCGACCTTCAGCGCGGCCGCACGCTCGCCGGCGGTCGTCGGATCTACCGGGCCGCCGAGCGATCTGGCGAAGAAGGCCGCGATTTTGCGACGGCAGCCCGCATCCTCGTACAGCCAGCGGTGGCCGAACTCGGGCAGGACCAGCGTCTCGACCGGGGGATCGCCCGCCCGCCCGCGACCCTCGACCGCCGCGTTGGCGATCAACTCGAGATGCCGCACCGGCACGCCGTGGTCCTGGGCGCCGTGGATCAGCAGCAGCGGGCCGCGGTATCGAGCCGCTGCGGCGATGGCGCTCGCTTCCTCGACCGAGTGGCGTCGGGGCACGAGCAGAATCGCGGCCGTGAACCAGGCGAGGGGGGTGGCGATGGGTTCCGGGATGTTGATCTCGGCCATGGCGAAGGTCTGGCGGGTCATCCGCACCAGATCGGACGGCGCCGAAAGGCTGACCACCGCTCCGATCTCCGGCTCGTGAGAAGCGGCCACGATCGCGCCTGCGCCGCCCATCGAATGGCCCAGGACGCCGACGGCGGAAACCTCAGGCCGGCCGGCCAGCCACCGAGCGGCCGCGGCCGTGTCCTCGGCGAACTCGGGCACGTTGATCGGCAGCGTCTCGGGCGGGCTGTCGCCATGGCCGCGGACGTCGAACACGAGGCAGTGAAAGCCGGCGGCGTGGAGGTATCGGACGTGGGCGAAGGTTCGGCCGCGGTTCGATTCCCAGCCATGCACAACGACTATCCCGGGCCGGCGCTCGGCGACGCCGGCCGCCTGGGCCGGGCCTCCAGCCCTGGTCGTGGCTGCCGCCGTTGCCGTCGCCGGCGTCGGCGCATCTGCCGTCGCGGCCCGTCGCCGCCTGGACGGCACCCCGCCCTCGGCCGGCACGAACCAGCCCGCAAGCTCGTGGTCGCCGGCCTGAATACGGACGTCCTCGAATTCGAGGCCGGCCTCCGCGGGTGTCATGTCGACCGGGCTTCGCCTGGGCAGCCCGACTCGCTCGCGATATCGGAGCGCAAATCGGTAGGCTGCCGCAAATCCGGTCGCGGCTCCGGCCAGTGCGGCCAGTCGGATCCATCTGGTTGTCTTCGAGCGCTTTGATCGTGCCATGGAAGTAGGGGACGCCAACCTGGCCGGACTGTCAAGAGCGAGGCCGACCGAACCATCCCGAGCGGCCGTTCGGAGGCGGGTCCGGCCGCCAGGATGGGCCCGACCGGCGCGACCGGTAGACTGATGGGATGCCACGGAACCCCTTCACCGTCCTTGGACTGCCCCTCGACGCGACGACCGACACGATCAAGGTCGCCTGGCGGCGCCTGGCCAGGCAGCATCATCCGGACATCGCCAGCGGCGATCCCGTGCGCGAGAAGCGGTCGAATCGAACCATGGCCGAGATCAACGCCGCGTATCAGGAATTGCGGGACCCGGTCAGGCGGCGAGCCCACCGGGAGGCAGCGGCGCGGGCAGCGCGAGCCGGCGGTGGGGGAGCAGTGGCCGGCGCGGGGCCCGATCGGGCGACGGGTGCTCCAAACCGGCCCGGATGGAACCCGCAGCCACACACAACGCGGCCCGTTACGGCCAGGATCGATACCAGCGCGCTGCTGTGGCAGCACAACTCCACGCTGCGGCCGCTCGACCACAGCCCGCTCCCCGGCTTGCCGCCGCGGCCGCGCTCGGCCGAGGGCCACGAGCCGCCGCGCGCCTCGACGCCCACCGGACCGATGCTGCGGCGCCATGGGCCGGCCAGCGACGCGGATGTGCCGACGCTCGTGGAGGCATTGGCGACGCGCCTGAGCTTCGGCAAGTTCGCCGGCCTGACGCTCGGCGAAGTCTCGGTCATCGAGCCCACGTACATCGACTGGATCGCCCGGACGATTGATCGTGACCCCGACATCGGCCCGGCTGCCCGCGTCGTCTTGCGTTACGTGGGCCCCGGCCCGATGAGGCGTCCCCGGCTCGACACATTCGTGCCGCGGGGCTGAGCCACTCAAACCGAACGGCTCGCCCGACTGACCGGACGAGCCGTTCCTCCCCGATACCGGGGTCATGAGATCGGGCCGCCGACCGGAGGAACCAAGCTGGCCGACTATCTTGGTTGCTCGGGTCGTGGTCGGGTCCGGCGGCCTCCTTGTACGAACGCCGATTCGTCTCAAATGCGGAGGTCGCGAATGATCCGGCCCGTGTCCGACGCCCCTGGTACCTCCTTGCACCAGTGTCGGCGGCCAACGTCCAAGCTAGCGGGCGGCAGGGGAACCGCAATGGCCCGTACGACAGGTAGTCGGCAGCCCCTAAGTCCGGCGCGTCTGCGCACCACCCAAGTGGCGTAGTCGGCCGCACCTCGCCGCCGATCTCGCGCCGCGCTAACATCGGGTCCATGTACGCAGACGGCCTCTCCTTTCTCGACGAAGAGCGCGACGCGTGGCGGCCTTTCGAGGCCCTGCTCGACCTGACCGACGAGCAGCTCGAGCAGCCGCTCGAAGGAGCTCACGGCTGGACGGGTCGCGATCTGATGGCCCACCTCGGTGTCTGGATCGAGTGGTGGCTGAACATCGCCCGCGAACTGGCAGTGAGCCCCGACAGCCCGACCTTCGACAGGCTATCGGCAATCGGCAAGGATTGGGAGGCCCGTGGCGACGCGCTCAATGCCCGCTACCAGGCGGAGTGGGCGGCCCTGTCGATGGCGGAGCTTCGGAGCCGATTCTCGACGCTGCCGGGTGAGCTGCGCGGCTACCTGACCGTGGTCCCTGAGACGCGCTGGCTCAAGGACTCGGAGCACCTGAAGTCGCTGTTCGCCAATACCACCGAGCACTACGCCGATCACGAGGCCGATCTGCGCGCCATCCTCGCCGCCGTCGGCCGCTGATTCGGCGCGACGCGCGCCTCACTGCCGGGCATAGCACGACCCCGGCCTGAGGGGGGAGGCCGGGGTCGTAAGGACGGGACCGAGGGGGGAGGTCCCGTTGGGTATTCTCTTCAAAGCCGAGTCCGAAGACTCAGCTGGGCTGGACTTTAGAGTACTGCGAAAGCCCGAATCTTGCCTCGAACTGCTCGGCCGGCATGGCTCCGACGACGGCCATGGGGGGCTGGCCGGGGCGGAAGAAGGCGATAGTCGGCAGGGTCATGATCTGGAGTGCCTGAGAGACGCCCGGGTTCGCGTCGACGTCCATTTTGACCACGTCGATGGCGCCCGAGTACTTCTCGGCGATGCGTTGGAGTTCGGGAGCGACCATCCGACATGGGCCGCACCAGGAGGCCCAGAAGTCGACGATGATCGGCCGCTCGGCGTTGAGGACGACCTGCTCGAAAGTCTCGTCCGTGACTGCTTTGACTTCGGCCACCTGGCGATGGTCCTTTCTACCTGACGGTCTGGCTCCGAGGCTCAGCCGGCGATTGACTGGAGTAGCCGGCACGCTTCGAGGACCCGTGGATCCGCGAGTCGATAGTAGATCGCGTTGCCGTCGCGGCGAGTCAGGACGAGTCCCGAGTTCCGTAAGACGGCGAGGTGCTGGCTCATGTTCGGGACGTGGCAGCCGACACGGTCGGACAGGTCGCGTACCGAAAGCTCTCCTTCGGCGAGGGACTGGAGGACACACAGCCGCTTCGGGTCGGCGAGGGCCCTGGCCACCGCCGCGCTTCGCTGCCTTGCGCTCTCCAGATCGTCGACGTCGAGCATGGACCGAATATACAACAGCTTGCGCAAAGACGCAAGGAGTACGCTTCGGCGCCTCGGTTCGTGCATCAGCCGCGTGCAACAGAGGTTGGCGGGCAGCCGAGAGGACTAGCCCCGCGTTCCGGCAGGCTCGGTGGGTGGTCGGAGACGCCAGGCCAGGGACGCCGCCACCGCGATCAGGGCGGCCGCGCCGAGCAGCCCGGCGACGGTGAGTTCGATGCCTGCCGTCGGAGGTGACACGTTCAACATCGGAACCATCGCCAATCCTACCGATGCGCCGACCAGGACCGCGATCGCCGCCGCGCGTCTGAAGTGGATGGCTCGCGGATCGCGACCGGCGAGCTTGAAGTCGAGCGACCAGTAGGTCAGCTCCGCAACGGCAAGCAGCCACCCGCCGGCGACGGCCGTCAGTGCGTGCCACGCGTCCGAGTTGGGCGCTCCCACAAGCCACGCCGCACCGAGCAGGGCCAGCGCCGGGCCGATCGGGCGCGCGTCGGCGAGGGTCAGCCCCAGGACCATGCAGGCCAATGCCGCCAGTGAGAGATAGCCGGGGATCATCCAGGCCGATCGGCCGGCGGCGGAGGCGATCGAAGTCCCGTCGGTTGCCGCGGCGGTCGAGACGGCCGCGAATGCGGCGGCCCCGCCGAGCGCCAGGGCCGCGGTGGTCAGACGTGGAGCCATCGGTTCCACCTTTCGAACTGCTGCCCTTCGGCCAGGGCTCGACCGAGTGGCTCGCTAGGGCTCCACTGCACCATCGGCACGCCGAGGCTTCGAAAGCGCAACCGTGTGGCCGCGTGGTCGAGACGCCAGAGCCGCTGGGCAAGCTCGGCGGCATCATGCGAGGCTGGGGCTGCGAATCGTTCGGCCATGACCTCGACCACCGCCAGATCGAAGCCGCGGGCACGGAGATTCAGCAGAGCTTCGATGGTCCGTTCGTCGATCAGGGCGGTCAGGGCAACGACCAGCGATCGCGGCGGCAATGTGCCCGGGGGTATGACCTCGAGCCCTCGCCAGAAGTGGCTCAGGATGACTTCCGAGTCGATCAGCGCATCCACGATCCGGTAGATCTGGCTCGAACCCATCGCCGGCGTCAGCCATCGCAGGACGCCCCCGAAGCCGATGACGCCGACCCTGTCGCGCCGTGCCAGGTAGTGCTCGGCCAGCGAAGCTGCGGCTCGAACCGCGTAGTCGAGCGTGCCCTCTCCGGCCGAACGAACGTCGCTGAAGAGGTCCAGGAAGATGACGACGTCGGTGTTGCGTTCCGGGTGCATCGCGTTGACGTGGAGTTGCCCGAACCGAGTGCTCAGGCGCCAGTTGATGTGCCGCGGCCGATCGCCGGCCACGTACGGCCGAATGTCGGCGAACTCGATGCCGTCGCCGTGAACCCGCGACAGCTCGTTTCCGCTGAAGATCTGTGTCTCTGCCGCAGCGAGCGCGCGCCGGAGCCTCTCGGGTCGCGGGTAGATGCGCAGCGTCTGATGCGCCTCGAGGGTCGCTTCGAAACGGAAGAACCCCAGCTCGTCGTGAGCCCGCAGGAGCGGCCTCGGCATCGACACGACGCCCCAGCGCTTCGCGATCAGTGCCGTCTCAATGGTTGCCGGCTCGTTCGCGACGAGGCTGACTCCCGGCAGATCGTCGCCGTTCGTCGCTTCCATGGTGTTCGGAACCGGCCAGGCGATCTGCAGCCACGGCACATCGGTCGTGGATGTGACCGTGACCGCCAGGTGGACCTCGTCGCCTTCCAGGAGGCGATCGCGATCCACCGCCATCGACGCCCGCAGGTCGGGGCGTTCGGCCAGGGTCAGGCCGGCCAGGACTGCGACGACGAAGGGCAGGCCGAGGGCGGCAGCCTCCGGGCGCCCGAAGACAAGCGCGACGAGAAGCCCGGCCGACCCCAGTCCGGCGTATACCCCGATCTTCGGCGAGGCGGTGACGGTCAACTTCGCTGCGGCTCTGCCTGGTGCGCGCTCGGCGCCGGAACGGTGTCTAGAACGCGGCGAACAAGGTCGTCGGTCCGGACGCGCTGGACCCAGACCTCCGGCTTGAGGATGATCCTGTGGGCCAGTGCCGGCACCGCGACCGCCTTGACGTCCTCGGGGATGACGAAGTCGCGCCCGGAGATCGTCGCTCGCGATCGGGCCAGCTTCAGGAGCGCCAGGGATCCGCGCGGGCTGGCCCCGACCTGCACCAGAGGGCTCGACCTTGTGGCCCTCACCAGATCCACCATGTAGGCGGAGATGTCGGGGGAGATGAAGACGGTCTCGGCAACTCCCTGCATCCAGCGCAACTTCACGGGATCGAGCACCTGCTTCAACGTCACGTCGTCGGTGCGGCGCGCCGCCCTGCGCTCGAGCATCTCGATCTCCTGGTCGCGCTCCGGGTGGCCGACGGAGATGCGCATCATGAACCGGTCGAGTTGAGCTTCCGGAAGCGGGTAGGTTCCCTCGGCCTCGATGGGGTTCTGGGTGGCGATGACCAGGAAGGGCCGCTCGAGTTGCCGGGTCGTTCCTTCGACCGTCACCTGGCGTTCCGCCATCGCCTCCAGCAGTGCGGCCTGAGTCTTGGCCGGCGCCCGATTGATCTCGTCGCCGAGAAGGAGGTTCGCGAAGACGGGTCCGGGCCGGAAGGTGAACTCGCCGCTGCGCTGGTCGTAGATCGCGGCGCCGGTTACGTCCGAGGGCATCAGATCCGGGGTGAATTGGATGCGGGCGAAGCGCAGCTTGATGACATCGGCAAACGAGCGGGCCATGAGCGTCTTGGCCAGGCCCGGCAGATCCTCGATCAGGACGTGGCCGTCGGAGATGAGAGCGAGCAATACGAGCTCCAGGACGGCTCTCTTGCCGATCACGACGCGCTCGACCTCGTCCATGACGCTGTCCGCCAGCGCCGCCGCGCGCTGATACTCGGTTACGCCCTCGTCTCTGCTCACAGTGCCTCCAGTACGTCGATGGCGCGTCTGATGGTCGCGCGCGGAATGCCGCGGCGGCCTTTGCGGTTTCGGGTCCACGGAAACGGGGGCCTGGCCCCGGTGTCTTGGACCGGGCTGTCCGAGTCGGCCAGCGCGGCCCGATACGGCACTTCGGGCGTAATGAGTGCCCATAGCTCATCGCCCAGAAGTCGATGAGCGGCGACGGGCTCTGTCTCCAGGTCGACCTGGTTGCGCTCCATCAGGCGGGCGGCCGCGATCTTTCGAAGGAGCGGCCGCAGCCGGTACTCGACGCCGCCGGGACTCCACTCGGAATCGATGATCGCTCCTTCGATGGCGACAACGCCGTCGAGCTTGGAGGGAGGCTCAGCGTCGCGGACGCGGACCGAATCGAACGCTGAGGCGGTGGATGTTGGCAGCGCCGCTGCGACGGCTCGCAGGCACGTCCACATCACAAGGCCACCGATGGTCAGGAGCCAGATGTTGACGGCCAGGTTGCGGTGACCTTCTAACGACTCCAGGGCGACCGCGAGGGCGACGGTCGCGACGACCGCAAGCGCGGCAGGCGGGCCGGCCAATCGGGCCAGCGCGACGACTGCGCCCGGCTGCCCGCTCGCCCGTCCTCTCCGATGTGGAGAGCGGCTGGGCCTTGGGACGGTGGCGTCGTGAGCCGGCTCGGTCATACCGGCTCCTGGAGATCGGCCCGCAGTCGCCGGACCACATCGACGGCGGTCTCGCGCATCGATGCGGTGACGGTGTGCTTGCTAAACCTTGCGAGTTCGAAGAGCCTCACCAGCTCGCCGAGATCGCCCGCCCGACTCGGCGCCACCCCGAGGACGCGGGTCAGGTACTCGGTCGGCGCTTCGTGGGGGCGCCTGGCCGAGCCTCTGCGAGCCAATGCCCGTTCCATCGCCACATATGCGGCGATCACCGCCTTGCGGGGGTCGCGCTCGGCAAGCATCGCGTCCAGGCCCTCGTCCAGTATCTGCGTTGCCGCGTCCTGCCGAGCTGCCACCGGAACGTGGACTGCCAGCGACGTGTTCCGGAACAGTACGGCGGCGACGAGACCGGCGGTCAGGGCGACGACGATGCAGGCCACGACGAGAGTCGCGGCGCCTCCAGACGCCTCAGCCCCATTGGCGGGGATCGCGGGCTGGGGCAGGACGGGGAGGGGCGACTCGTCCCCGCGGGAGAAGCGCTTTGCCGCGGCAAGCGCGAATGCCACGACCGCAATCGGCAGAAGCACCAGCACGGCTCGGACGGCCCAGGGTATACGTGACTTGGGGGTGACTACCCCGACCGCGCCGTGTGGGTTGCGGCCCCACATCGGATAGCGGTTCGCGCCGAGGAGGAGGCCGATCGCTCCTGCCAGCACCAGCAGGATCAGGACGGCAGCCTCGCCCGGTTGCGCGGCGGAGAGGGAGACATCGACCGAGTGCGGCCGGCTTGCTGCGCCGACCGCAATGCCCGCGACCACGACCAGGGCTGCGACTGCGATCAGCCGCACGGGGCGGGAAGCCGCGAGTCGGCCGCGTCTGGATGAACCCTCGGGTCGTCCGTCTCTCGTGAGCAACCTGAGCCTCCGCCTGGCCACGGACCGGACCCTGACGCCGTCCTGTGGCGATGCCGCTCCCGGACCTGGCCGGCAGGGGCCAGACGCAGCATAGCAACCCCGGACGAGGGGGCGGCTACGGGTGGGTCCGCGACCCCAGGGCTGCGGCGAGGCCGGCTCGCCGATACCTGGCCGCCACCCCGAGCCTGACGTCCTGACGGCGCGGAGCGGCGGCCTTGTGGCTACGATGACGGCATGGACGACAGCGGCGCTTTTGGTCGTGGCCCGGGCGGAGGGCCGGGTGGAATGGGATCCGGAATGGGCGGGCTTGGGCCGGGACAGCTGCAGGGACTCGCCGGTCAGTTCGGGGTCGGCGGGATGCAGCCTCACGATGCCCGCGATCCCCGCGGAACTGGTGTCGGTGGTCTCGATGCCCGGGATGTCCGCACTCAGACCGGGCACGCGGCTCGAGACGGCGGTGGCGGCGGGAAGCTCGAAACCATCGAGATCGCGGGCGAGGGTCGCATCGCCGGACCGAACACGAGCTCGGAACCGACGACGGTCAGCCTCGACTCGACGGGACTAACCCTTACGATCGGTTCCGCGCGGCCGATCCGAGCCGGTTTCCGCGACATCAGCCTGATCGCCATCCAGCAGGCCACGGTGCTGCTAGTTCTCGGCGACGGCCCCGACGCGATGCGCGTCATCCTCGAGAAGTTTGCCGATCGACTCGGGCCGATGGTCCGCCTGCTGCGCGAGCTTCGCCTCAAGCAGCGCCTCTCCGACGGCCTGGTCAAGGTGCCCGACGATCCGGCGGAGCTGGTCGAGTTCGCGTGGACGCCGACGACCGGGCCGCTCGGCCCCGGCCCGGACGGACCGGCAAGCGCCGCGAGCGGCGTCGGACAGCTCGTGGTTCAGCCGTGGGGATTCGTGGTCTGCCCGCTCGACGAACGCACGACATGGATCCACTTCCGGCGGGCATCGATCGCGACCGTCAAGACACCGAGCCCGGGCGACGTGGTAGTGGACGGCGAGCCGGGGACGCTCACCCTGAGCGGCCTGGGTGCCGCGTCGACGAGGATGCACGACACCCTGGCGAAGCTGCGCGACGGCGCCTTCGCCGACGCCGCGGGCTTCGTCGAGCAGCTCATGCCCGATGCGCCGTTCGGAGTCCGACAGAAGGCCTCCGACACGCTGGTTGACGGCCGGCCGACTCGCCCGGACGTCTTCGGCGACACGGGCTGGCCGGTCATCGAGACGGCGGTCCTTGGCGAGCCGAAGTTCGCCGCGAGCTACCAGTCGTTGTGCTCGACCGCCGGGGCGGCGGCGCCGCGATGGGTGGCCATGTCGCCGGTGGATCCGGGCGGCACGGAATCCAAGATCTGGTTCCTGATCGCCATGCCCGGCAATCTCGTGGCCCTGGAACTGGTCACGGCCGGTGCCCACGCCACGTACTTCTATCGGGTCATGCCGCGGGCCCAGTACAAGGGTGAGCCGCCCGAGAAGCTGGGGATCGCGGCGGAGCAGGCCGTCCGAGATATCAGCGAGGCCCTGGTCGACTGCCGCTTCCTGCGCGAGCCGATGGCCCTGCCGGACGATCAGCTGCGACTGCCCGAATACCTCCGCTACCGCCTGGCCCTGGCCGTGCTGCCCAGCCTGGCCTGGGCCCGCCGTCGGTTCGTCGCCCGCATCGTCCATCGCAGTTCGGCCACGTGGTCCGCGGCCGTCGCGGACCTGATCCGGTGGCACTCGACCGCCAAAGACGAGGCGGCACAGTGGCCCGGCCGCGCGGCCCAGGAGTCGGCCATCTCCGCGGCAGGCGGTGACGGCGGAGACAACGACTCGGACTCCGGCGATGACGGCAGCGACGACGCCCCCGAGGATGGTGCGGCCGACACCGCGACCAGCGCGAAGACTAAGCCTTCGGGCACAGCAGGATAAGGAGCGGACGATGCCGACTTTCAAGCACCCGTGCCCGTACTGCGACAAGTTCATCGACCGGGCGGTGGCCGCGTGCCCGTACTGCGGTCAGGCGGACCCGTTCGCGCCGAAGCGCTGTCCCAACTGCCGCAAGATCATCGAGGACACCGCCTGGGTCACGTGCCCGTCGTGCGGCCAGTCGCTGGTGGCTCCGCCGCCCGCGGCCGCGACGGCTGGTGCGACCCCGTCGACCACCGCGACGCCGGCTGCCCAGGCCCCGACACCGGCAGCAGCGGGCTCGACCCCGGCCGCCGGTCAGGCGCCGCCGCCCCCGCCCCGGCCGCCGCTCTCGCCCAATGCGGCCACCCCCGCCCTCCAGTCGGCCGGTCCATGCAGCGGCTGCGGCGCTCCGCTGCCGGCGGGTGCCCGTTTCTGCACGATCTGCGGCACCGTCGCCGGTTAGTCGGTCCTCGCTCGGCGAGCCGCGACGGGCACACAAAAAGGGCCCCGCGCCACGCGCAGGGCCCTTTCAGATTCGCGTGGCTAGCCGACCTTGTTGCCGCAGTTGCCGCAGAAGCGGGTATCCGCGGCCAGTTCGGCGCCGCACTTGGAGCACTTCGAGACGCCGAGAGGCGCGCCGCAGTTGCCGCAGAACTTCTCGCTGCCGACCGGCTTGCCGCAGCTCGGACATTCGGTGGCGCGGGTGCTCGTATCGCCGGAAAAGACCTTTTGGGACTGAACCGCCTCGCGCATCTGGTTGATCTCGACGGAGGACCGCTCGGCCTCCATCTCCGCCGCCAAGTTCGGGGCGCAGTTGACGCACAGGCCGCGGGCCTTGTTGAAGCAGGTCTCGTCGGTCCAGTTGTTGCACCGGACGCAGCGGTGGAACAACGGCATGATCTCGTTGGAGGCTTTCTGGAGGGCCTTGTCCCGGCCGTCTCGGTCGGTGATCTGCTGGGCCGAGTCAGCCACATTTCGCGCTCCCCAGAGCCCGCCGATGACGCTGCTCGCGCCGCCGAGGATCGAAGCCCCGGTGCCGAGGAGATTCTTCTGCCACTCGCTGCGGTAGCCGCTGCCGCAGATGTCGCAGCGGAACTCGAACTGGTATCCCTGATTAGTTGAGAGATCCGAGTAGTTGCTGGTGAACGGGGTGAAGCCCGGCATTCGACCCACTCCTGATGGCGGCCGCAAGGACGGCCTCGGCTGTAACGGTAAGTCCCCGAATGTTACCGCCAAGCGGGAGGCCGTAAGGCGTGTCTGTGTACCTTTAGGGCGCGGTCGAGACCTCGAGGCGGGCCAGGACAGTACCGACGTCGGGGTTCGTCACCTGGACCAGGAACAGCCCGTAGACCGGCGGACCCTCAGCGACCACGTCTCCCGCCGTTCCGGTGATCTGCGTGTACCCGCCCTGCTGGACGCCGATGCCGGCAGGCGAGTTGTCCGAGGCGGTCGACTCTATCCTCGTGTACGGTCCGCAGGCGGACGGGAGCGGCGTACGGTCCGTATTGCACGTCGGCATCGAATCCAGGAGCCACCCCTCCACCATTACCAGGTCACCGGTCTTGAGCGTGGTGGTCGTGTTCAGCTCGTCGAGCTTGAAGAGGAACTCGTTCGTCTTTGGCATGGCGATTCTGCCCAGGACCGTAAGCTTGCTGTCCGACTCCACGCGAACGGCCCAGTAGTGACCGTCGGCCGCGATGGTGCCCTCGAGGATGACGACGTTGCAGCCGGGCGACGGCAGCGCGGCGTCGGCTGCCCCGGGGGACGAGCATTCGAAGCCAGCCGGCACCGGTCCCGTGACGATCGCGATCCGGCCGGCCAGATGCGCCGGATCGGCGGCCCATATCGAGGCGAACTCGACTTGGGTCAAGGGGCGATTGCCCGAGCCCAGCAGCCCAAGCGGCGAAGGACCCGCAGGGCCGGTGGGCTTCGCCGCGGGTGTCGAAGAGGAGGGGAGAACGGCCGTCTCGAGTCGGGCGAGGATCTCGGCGTGTGGCGTGCACGTGTCGGCGGTCCCGGTGTCGAGACCGGTTCCGCACTTGCCTCCGGGCATCCATTCGAAGAGGAAGAGCCCGTGGATCGCGGGCCCGCCGCCTACCGTCCCGCCGCCGTACTTGTGGTATGCCCCCGGCTGCGCTACCCCGATCCCACCATTGGCTGTGAACCCCAGCCATGAGGATTCGTAGTCGGGCTGCGGGCTGCCGGTCCCGGCGACGGTAGGCTCCTCGCAGCAGGTGGCGCCTCCGATCCAGGCATCGACTATGTATGTGCCCCCCTGTGTCGGAAGTGCGTCAACCACTTGCTGGTAGGTCCAGACGATGCCGCCATCGGGGCGCACGTTCACCGGGCCGACCAGCCCAATCGTGCCGTCGGGTTGGATCGTGTCGGCGACGACTTTTGGCGGGAAGCCGCTGCAGTCGATCCCGTCGCAGGTAACCCGCTCATCGATCGTGTACCGGCCGGCCAGGTGGTTAGGGTCGGCGGCGATGAGCGCCGTGAGCTGTTCCGGTGTCAGAGCTTTGTTGCCGGGGCCGATCAAGCCCGTCGGCGCAATCGGCAGTCCGGTCGGCGTGACCGCCGGCTCGGTCGTCGTCGACGTCCCGGGAGTCGGAGTGGGCGGCGTTGCAGCCGGGCCGCCGCGGAAGGCCGGCAAGGCGATCGCGACCAGGAGGACGGCGACGAAAGCCGCGCCGAGGCCGGCGGCCACCAGCCCCGGAGCGCGCCAAGACGTGCGCGGCCGGGGGAGACCGGCAGCCGACACCGGAACCGCGTCGAGCGCATCAGTGACGTCGGCCACGAGGCCAAGAGGCAGTCGCCCGGCGGACCGTCGGGCCAGCTGGCGGCGAAGCTCGGAGTCGACGGGAGCCTGTTGATTGTTCATCGTGACTCCTTCGCCAGCGCCGACTCGAGTGCCGCCCGGGCGCGGTGGAGTCGGGATTTGACCGTTCCGGCGGGCGCCCCCAGGACGGTCGCGATCTCTGCCACCGGCCGCTCCTGAAGGTGGTGCATGACCAACACCGCTCGGTCGTCGACCGAGAGCCGGGCGAAAGCCCGGTCGAAGACCTCCGCGCCGGCCGTTCGATCATCGAGAGCCAGTTCGGTCGAGGTCGGTTCGTGACCATCGTCCGGATCGGGCAGCCGAACCTCGCGGAGGCGCGTTCGACCCCGTCGGCGGAGCTGAGTCCGGCAGGCGTTCAGGTTGATTCGGCCGAGCCAGGCATCGAAGAGATCGGGGTCGCGCAGCTCAGCGCAGTGGCGCCAGGCGGAGACGAAGGTCTCCTGGACCGCGTCGGCGGCGTCCGCTTCATCACCGAGAATGGCCAGCGAGGTTCGATACACGGCGTCGATCCGGCTTCGTACGACGAGGTCGAAGGCAGCGCGATCACGTATGTCGGTCCCGGAGGGCCCGACACCTCGGGCTCTCTCCGCGAGCGCTCGCTCCATCTGCCTCCCTCCAAGCCGGCGGCCATGTCGTCGGCCTTGCCTCTACCTGTATCGATGCCGGCGGAGGCCCGCAGGTTGCATCGAAATCCGGGCATACTCTCGCCATGCCCGACCACATCGTCCCACTCGAGCGATTCCAAGACGCCCGCCGCCTCCTCGACGGCCGGATCGCCCGCACGCCCATTCTGTCCTCGTCGACCGCGGGCCGCGTGCTGGCGGCGCGCGGCATCGCCGTTGCCGACGGCCGTATCTACGCCAAGGCGGAGCATCTCCAGAAGACCGGGGCGTTCAAGATTCGCGGCGCGCTCAACAAGATGGGCGCCCTAACGGATCGGGAGCGGGCCGCCGGGGTCATCACCCTGTCCGCCGGCAACCACGCCCAGGGAGTGGCGCTGGCCGCGCATGAGGCCGGGGTCCACGCGGTGGTCATGATGCCGGCCGGCGCGGTCCGATCCAAAGTGGACGCGTGCCTTGGCTACGGCGCCGAAGTGATTCTCTTCGGCCAGCACGTTGGCGAGACGTGGACGCGGATGGACGAGGTGGCCGCGGAGCGCGGCCTGACGTTCGTGCCGCCGTTCGACGATCCGCTGATCATCGCGGGGCAGGGGACCGTTGGCCTCGAGATCCTCGACGACCTGCCCGAGGTGGACGTGGTCGTGGCCGGGATCGGTGGCGGCGCGCTGTGCACCGGCACTGCCGCCGCGATCAAGGAGACCCGGCCGGGAGTGCGGGTCTACGGCGTGGAACCCGAGAAGTCGAACGCCCTCTCCCTCGCCCTGGAGCGCGGCGAGATCGTGCAAATCCAGCCCGTCTCGGTGGCCGACGGTTTGGGCTCGCCGTTCGCCGGCGAGTGGACCATGGCGATGGGCCGGCGCTACCTCGACGGGATCGTCCTGCTCGACGACGCCACGATCCTGGCCGGCGTGAGGTTCGCCCTGGAAAGAATGAAGCAGCTGGTGGAGCCGGCCGGCGCGGCGGCCCTGGCGGCCGTGCTCTTCGGCAGGATCCCGATCCGCGCCGGCGAACGTGTCTGTGTGGTCTTCAGCGGCGGCAACGTCGAGCTGGGGCGGCTCGGCGAGTTGCTGGCGGGCGCGGCGCCACTCGAGGTTCCGGCCGCCGTGCCGGCCGCGGGCTGACTCGCCCTTCAGTCGACCCCCAGCTCGTGCAGCCGGGCGTCGGGGATGCCCATGTGGTGGGCCAGTTCGTGGATGACCGTGATCCAGACCTCGTGCTCGAGTTCGTCCGGGTCGGGAAAGTCCTCCATCAGCGCCCGCCGGAAGAGCGTGATCTTGTTGGGCACGAAGGCCCAGTCGGCTCCGTACTCGGTCCTGGCCACGCCCTCGTACAGGCCGTACAGGTCTTCGTCGGGGCGCAGGCCGGTCTCTCGCCGCTGTTCCGGAGACGGCTCGAGGTCGATGACGATGGCCACTTCGTCGAGAGCCCGCGAAAACGGCTCGGGGATGGTCTCGAGCGCCCGACCGACAAGCTCCTCGAAGCGCGCCGCGGCACCACCCGTGGTGCGCCGGCGCGAGTTGCCGCTTGGTGTCCTGGTCATCTCCGTATGCTACGGCCCCGACGCGTCGGCCACTCGCGTGCCTGCCCGGCGCCGCCACCCGTTGACCCACACGGCGTAGCATTGGGCGGAAGGAGCCAGCCATGCCGACCGACCAGCCGTTTGGAAGCGACGAGCTCGACCAGCTCGGGCTCGACGAGCACGTCCGGCGAGTGGTCGAGGAGATCGAACGCGGCGAAGAAGATGACCGCGTGCAGGCCGCCGAGAAGCCGGCGGCTGTCCAGCACGGGGCCGGATCCGGTGGCATCGAGCGGGCCGTAGGGCAGATCCTGACCGAGATCGGCGAGGATCCGGAGCGTGAGGGGCTGCTGCGGACCCCCGAACGCATGCACAAGATGTGGCTCGAGCTGACGTGCGGATATCGAGTCGATCCCGACCGCCTGATCAACGGCGCAATCTTCGACGTCGGCTACAGCGAGATGGTCGTCATCAAGGGGATCCCGTTCTACTCGCTCTGTGAGCACCACATGCTGCCGTTCTTTGGCTCCGCCGCGGTCGGGTACCTGCCCCGCGGCCGCGTCATCGGGCTGTCGAAGATTCCGCGGATCGTGGAGATGTACGCCCGCCGGCTGCAGGTCCAGGAACGGATGACGCAGCAGATCGCCGACTTCCTTCAGACGCGCCTGAACCCCTACGGCGTGGGCGTCGTCATAGAAGCGGAGCACCTCTGCCTGGCCATGCGGGGGGTGCAAAAAGGCGGTGCTACGATGGTCACGAGTAGCGTGCTCGGTACGTTCCGAACCACCAAGGAAACCCGCGACGAGTTCATGTCGCACCTGGAACGGGCCGTTCCGAGGGTTTGACGGGCCACTACCAGGCTCAGGTAGACACAGGCCGAAGCCTCCGGGATACCCGGGACAGGAAGGCGATGGAACTCGATGAGCGGCTCTCGGAGCGAAGCCAATTCCGATGACGAGCGGTGTCTTTCGTGCGAGGAGGACACCTCGGTGGGCAGCGTCTTCTTCTCGGACCGGCACACGGCAGTGCTGAAGGACGGGACTCGCGGCTACCTGTGTTCGGATTGCGCCCGGAAGATCCGCTCCAAGGGCCATCACGAGGGCGTCAGCGCAGAGCGCATGGTCGAGGTCAATTCGATAGGCGTGGTAGGAAGCGGTTGGGGAGGCGGCGGGTTCTAGCTCGCTCGGGCTTCTTGAGCGAGCGGTGCCGCGGGCTTGACCCGCCACTACAAGCGCTTCGGTGACCGACGGAACTCGGATGCCGGGCAGAACAAAGGAAAGACTCGAAATGATTATCGATCCCAGCGAAGCCAACCCCAACATCGAACCGTGCCTGGCCTGCGGCGAGGAGACCGCCGTGGGGAGCGTCTTCTATTCGGATCGGCACCCGGCCGAGTCGAAGGAGGGCACTCGCGGTTATCTGTGCTCGGAGTGCGTGAAACGGATCCGCGCCAAAGGCCACCACGTGGGCATGAGCGAGGGGCGGCTCGTAGAAGGTTCCGTCATGGGTCTCACCGGCGGCTGGTTCTGACAGCCACGCCCGCCGCTATCATTCGCGGCATGACTGATCGACCGCTCAAGGTTCTCATCGCCAAGCCCGGTCTCGACGGCCATGATCGTGGAGCCAAGGTTCTGGCTCGCGGTCTCCGCGACGAGGGCTTCGAAGTCGTCTACACGGGGCTTCGACAGACGCCCGAGATGATCGTGACGGCCGCTCTGCAGGAGGACGTCGACGTCGTCGGGCTCTCCATCCTGTCCGGCGCGCACATGACGCTCCTGCCGCGCATCTGCGCCCTGCTGCGCGACCGAGGCATGACCGACGTGCTCGTCGCGGCCGGCGGCATCATCCCCGACGACGACGTACCGGCCCTCAAGGAGAGCGGCGTGGCCGCGGTCTTTGGTCCCGGCACGACGATCGCAGCTGTTGCCGAATTCCTGCGCGCCAACGCCAGGCCGCGGGACTAGCCGCGATCGGCGTGACCGGGACGCGCGCCCAAACCGCAGGCGAGGCCACACCGGCTGAGCGTGCCGCGACGCTCTGCGACGCCGTTCTGGCGGGGGACCGGCGCTCGCTGGCACGGCTGCTGACCGCCGTCGAGAACCGCACCCCGCTTGCCGAGGCCGCGCTGCGGCGCCTTTACCCGATGGCGGGCAAGGCTCAGCTGATCGGCATCACGGGACCGCCCGGCGCGGGCAAGAGCACGCTCGTGGCGGCGCTGATCGCCGAGCTTCGCCGTGCCGGCCGCCCCGTGGCGGTCGTGGCGGTCGATCCCTCGAGCCCCATCACCGGCGGCGCCGTGCTGGGCGATCGCGTCCGGATGCAGGCCTACGCCGACGACGACGGCGTCTTCATTCGTTCCATGGCCTCGCGCGGTCATGCGGGGGGGCTATCGTCTGCGACGACAGCCGCGGCCGCCGTCTTCGATGCGGCCGGATTCGACGCCGTCTTGATCGAGACCGTCGGCACCGGCCAGAGCGAGGTCGAGGTGGCCGCCACGGCCGACACCACCGTCGTCGTCGAGGCCCCCGAGATGGGCGACGAGATTCAGGCCATCAAGGCCGGATTGCTCGAGGTCGCGGACATCATCGTGGTGAACAAGGGCGACCGCCCCGGGGCGCACCGGACCGCCGGCCAGCTGCACGCCATGCTCGCCGATGCTCCACATGAGGCGCGGCCGGGGCGGCCGGTGCCGAAGCATCCCGAAGTCCTGGTGACTACGGCCGCTACGGGCGAGGGCGTCGTCGAGCTTCTGGCGGCGCTGGACCGTCACCGCACGACGAGCGGCAGGGGTGACGTTCAGGCGACCCGAATGGCGCGGGCCGAAGCGCAGATATGGGCCGTGCTATCCGATCGGCTGCGCGACCGGGCCAGGTCAATGGAGGCCGCGCCGATGGCCGCTGCGCTCCTCGGCGCCGTGGCCGCGCACGAACTCGATCCGTACGCCGCCGCGGACCGACTTCTCGAACTGATGGCAGGGACGGGCGCTTCGAGCGCCGGCTCGAGAGACTGAGCCGGCACGCCGAGACTACTCTCGCTTCCCCTTCGCCTCGGCTGCATCGGCGTCTGCCAGGGCCTCTCGGACGACGCGAATGACGGCGTCGATATCGAACGGCTTTGCCAGCAGGCGAACGCCTCGCAGCGTCGCGAAGCCACGCAGATCCGGGTTCAGGACGTCGCCGCTCATGAAGACGGCACGTTGGGCAAGCTCGGGCCTCAACTCCACGGCCGCGTCGTAGAACTCGGTGCCGCTCATGCCGGCCATGCGATGGTCGATGAGCATCACGTCAAACTCGGTATCCCGGACGCCGTCCAGCGCCTGAGCGCCGTCCTGGAACGGCATGCACTCCATCCCGGCGGCCGTGAGTGCCTTTCGCAGGAACGCCCTGATGGATGGCTCGTCGTCGAGTGCCAGCACGCGCGGCGGTCGCGTCGAAGGCGCCGTCGGTGCGGCGGTGGCGGCTGGGGCGGTGGACGCGGCGGCGGCCTGCTGTTCGGCGGCCGGCTCAGCCTCCGTGCGGCGAGCGGCGGCTCGTCGCGCCGCTACGGAGCCGGCTTCCTTCGGCGCCGGCCTAGCAACCGTTGGTGTCGTCTGCGCGGCGGTCTCCGGGGCCGCGGCCATGCCTCGTTCCTCGGCGCTGCGGGCGCTGACCGGCAGTTCGAGGATGAAGCTGCTGCCGACGCCCCCCGGGCCAGGCTCGTACCAGAGGTGTCCGCCGTGAGCGGCCACGATCCCGAACGAGACGGACAGGCCCAGGCCGGTGCCCTCGCCGGGCTGTTTGGTGGTGAAGAACGGATCGAAGAGCCGCGCCCGGGCCAACTCCGGAACTCCGGGGCCGTCGTCGCGGATGGAGATCCTAACCCGGGCCTGGTCGTCGAACAGCTTCTCGGCTTTGGACACGCCCGACGCGGATCGCGTCTTGACCAGACTGGCGCCGACCAGCAGGTGGCCGGGCGAGTTCCGATCGCGGGTGCGCATGGCCTGGATGGCGTTGATGGTCAGGTTGAGGAGGACCTGCTGCAACTGGGCCCGATCGAGGTCCACCTCAGGCAGCGTGGCCGGCACTTCGACCTTGACCTGGATCTGGTTGGTGTTGAGGGCGTACGACTGCAACTCGAGGACGCTCTGAACCAGGACGGAGATGCTGGTCGGTCGCCGTTCGGGCGGTCTGGCCCGGGCGAAATCGAGCAGGTTCTGGACGATACGGCGGGTGCGGTCCGCCTCCTGGACCAGCAGGCCGGCGTCGTGCTTCATGTCGTCGGGCAATCGATCGTCGCCGCGCAGCAGCTGGCTGAAGGCGATGATGGCCGCCAGCGGATTGTTCAGTTCGTGGGCCACGCCCGACACCAGCTGCCCGATGGCCTCCATCTTCTGAGCCTGGAGCAACTCCCGCTGGAGACGCTCCTGATCCGATAGGTCGCGCACCAGGTGAAGGAACCGGCGCTGCCCGCCCAGGTCTACGACGCGAACCTCGACCTCCACCGGGAACTCCGAGCCGTCGGGTCTCCGGCCCCGGTCTCTGAAGGTTCCGCGGCCCTGGGCCCATACGATCTGCCGGCGGCGGGCCATCTCCCTCTCATCGGCCGATATCAGCTGGCCGAAGTAGCGGCCCAGGACCTCGCCACGACCTACGCGGTAGAGGCGGACGGCGGCCTCGTTCGCGTCGAGGACCGTGCCGTCGAGGGCGGATACGAGCAGGGCATCAGGCGACTCCTCGAATAGAGTCCGGTAGCGCTCCTCGGACGAGACGAGCCGCTCGCGCAAGCGGTAGTTGGCCAGGGCGATGCCGGCGATCCGAGCGACCGAATCGAGAGCCGATTCGTCCAGCGGCAAAGCCGCCGCGGGTTGATCGAAGAAGCAGAGCAGAGCCCCGGCCAGCTCCTCGCCCGTCTGGATCGGGATTGCGCCGAATGACTGGAAGCCGGTCGCCCGGGCGAGCGGCAGAACGCGCTCGTTGACCTGGTCCGCCACAAAATCGCCCAGGACGCTGCCGCTGCCGGTGAGCAGCAGGCTGCCGCCCGGCGCGTCCTTGGCGGGCACACCCTTGAGCCACTGCCGGAATGGGCCCGTCTCACCGGAAACGGCGTGGGTCTCGAAATGGTGGCCCGGCTCGATCAACAGGTAGCACACACCGCTAGCGCCCAGCGCCTCGCGAACGAGACTGACGGTCCGGTGGGCCAGTTCCTCGAAGGAACTGGCCTCCTCGCCGATGCGGGTCAGTTCGTCGAGGGTGTCCAGGCGATGGCCCAGCGCCCGCTGGGCCGCGGCCCTGTGGAGGAGTTCGGAGCGGAGTCGGAAGTTTGTCAGGGAGATGCTGCAGATGCGGGCGATCGGCTCGAGGAAGGCGACATCGTATTGCTCGCCGCGCGGCGTCTCCGTCCACTCGAGATGGAGGACGCCCGCCAGTCGATCATCGACGCGAAGCGGCAGCACGGCCTGGGCTCGGACTTCCTCGCCGTCCCCGGTTTCGTCCTCGTCCCCGACTTGAGGCTCCGACAGCCAGACGCCGTCGGCGAACTGCATCTGCGAGAACGGCGGCCAATCGGGCGGGACCCTCGGGGAATCCGGGGATTCGATCCAGTTGCGACTCGGTACGCCCACCCACGCGACCGGATCCACCATCTCGGACGACGGATCGACCAGGACGTAGCCACCGCCTGTCGCCCCGGTCGCAAGCACGACCTCCTGGATCGTCTCCTCCGCGAGACTCGTCAGGTCGTCCGTGGACGCCCCCAGGAGCGTCAGTTCCTGGAGAGCCTGAAGCTCCGCTCGCAGGCGGCGTTCGTGCTCGGCGGCCTCCGCCAGGCCTTCGCTCATTCGAACGTTCGAGTAGGCGATCGAGATGATCCGGCCTACCGCTTCGATGTTTCGCTGATCCGTATGACCTACGGGGTCCAGCTCCGAGAAGTAGCACAGGAACGCGCCAACGAGACGGTTCGCCTCCCGAATCGGGAATACGGCCAGGGAGGCGGACGGCCGGTTGAATCGAGCCAGGCCATCGTCCGAGACCGTGGACTCGCTCGTTGGCATCCGAAACGCGCCGCTGTCCGGGCTGGCCGCGAGTCGCCGCCACAGTTCGTATTCGTCGGCGGGATGCGCCTCCAGCGCCGAGTTGACGATCGGCGGCATCTGGTGTTGAGCGACGACGCGCAGCACGTTCGACCGCTCACGAACCACGCAGCCGGAATCCGCGCCGATGGCGCTGACGATGCGCTCCAGGAGGAGCTGGGCCACGGCCTCTTCGCTGACCCCGCTCTGGGGCAGCAGCGTCAGGCCCATGAGCGTCTCGAGCTGATCGGTGAGGTTCCGTTCCTGCTCGAGACCCGATTGCAGCCGCTCCATCAGGCGGGCGTTCTCCATGGCGCCGGCCACCTGGGTCGCCATCTGCAGAACGACTTCGTCGCGCGGTCTCATCCAGCCGGCCCGTCTCGACCCCAGCCCAAAGAAACCGATCGAATCGTCGCGAACGCGCATGGCCGCCAGGAAGCCGGTGGCCACGCCGCTGCGGACGATGCTTGCCCAGGCATCCGCTCCCGCCAGCCGCTCGCCGATCATCTCGATCGGGACTATGCCGACCGGTCGGTCGATCATCTCGCTGAACCCCGGGACGTCGAGCGTTCGAACGATATCCAGGGCTTCCTCGCTCAAGCCTCGACTTGCCTCGATCGTTTGCGTTCCCGGATCTGCCCACAGGGCAACGAGACCGAAATCGGCCATCGTCAATTCGCACAGCCGCTCGAGGACGGCGTTGGCCACTTCCTGGCGTGTACGGGCCCGGCTAGTCGCGATGGCGAGGGCTGCCAGGGCGACGGCGTCGGAATCCAATTGGGAAGAGGCCTCGACCTCGCGGCTGAGACCGATCATGCCGGCAGGTCGGCGCCGCTCGTCGTGGAGCACTGTCGTCGAAAGGTCGACGAGGATGTTGCGGCCGGTGGAGGGGCCGACGAGCGGCCTGTGGATGACCCGTCCGTGCCAGTACCCCGTCGACTTCAAGGACTCGACCCACTCTCGCGACAACGGGCTGCCGTCTGCCTCGATCTGTTCGACCACCTCATCGACGGGGCGACCGACGACCTCCTCGGACCGGAAGCCGTACAGCTGCTCCGATGCGGGGTTGACGGCCGTCACGACGTTGGCGGAGTCGGTGGTAACAATGGCCTCGGTGATCTGAGATAGGACGACGCCGCCGGTCCGGGCCAGGTTCTCCAGGGTCGCCCTGGAGGCGGCGTCGCGGCGCATGGTCTCGCGCAGCTCTGAGTTGCCGATCGCGAGACCGGCGAAACGTCCCAGCTGCTCGAGCCCGACTGCGTCGAAGAGCATCTCCGGGTCGCCGGGCCACATGGCGACGATGGCACCGATGGTTCGATCGCCGAACCAGAGGGGCGTCGCGCGGAGGGTGCGCATTCCCAGGGCCCGCCCCCGCTCCGCCCATTCCGGGGCGCTGGCGTCGTCGAGGGCGATCTCGAACGGCCTGTCGGCTTCCTTGATTCGGCGAGCGAGAGGCGAGGCGGCAGGATCGAGTCCAATCAGGGTTGCCCGGATCGCCTCGGTCGTGTTGGGTCCGGCGACAACGGAGAAACCCTCGTCGGTCTGCAGGACGGCGATGGCGGAAGCTGCCGTCCAGTCCTCGGACACGATCTCGAGGGCCCGGCGGGCTACCTGCTCGACGGAGAGCGGCTCATCGGAGAGCCGCGCCAGAGTGCCCAGGTCGCGAAGCATTTGCTCGCGCGCCCTGGTCTGCGTCAGGTCCCGTACCCGGACAAGCACGTAACCCCGTTCGGTGGGAGCGGCGATCGTGCCGATCATCTCGACCCGCACCGTGTCGCCGGCCGGCCGGCGCAGTGCCACCTCCCGCACGATCGATCCGCCGGCTATGGCTTCGTTGCGCGCCGCTTCCGTGTCCTCGGACTTCCAGTTCTCGAGGCTCCCGAGATACGAATGGCCTATCATCTCGTCGCGGTTGACGCCGAAGATGCCGGCCGCTGCGTCGTTGGTGTCGATGACGGTTCCTTCCAGGTCGGTCAGGAGCAGCGCCTCGGGGGATCGGCGGAAGAGATCCCGGTAGGGCGGCTCGCTCGCGTCGGTCTGGGCGACCGGGGCGCTTGGGGTCGGGTCGGGCCAGAAGATCGCCGCGACTCCCGGTTGCCCGTCGGTGGGAGCGAGTTTGTAGGCCTGGACGTGGGCACGCACCCGGACCTCGCCACCATTTGTCAGCCGCAGCAGCGCCACGCCGTGCCAGCCACCGGGCTTCATCGTCGCGACGCGAACCTCTCGACCGGCGACCTCGCCGCCTCGAACGACGGACAGGAGATCGGCCCACCTGGCTCCGATCGCTTGGGTTGCAGGCAGGCCCAGGATGCGCTCGGCATGCGCATTCCAGCGGACCACGACGCCGGCCCCGTCCATGACGACGATGCCTGCCTCGAGCTGCTCAAGCAGCTGGAGATCTTCGACAGCCAAACTCTGAACCACGTGCTCTCGCCGGGGGCAGGACGGACCTCCGACCTCCTGTCGGGGCCTCTTATCGCCGGCGCCTATCGTAGCCTCTGCGCCGGTCCTGTCTGTAGCTTTCTAGAGTCCCCGAATGGGCTAGTTCATTCGGGTGAGATATGGGGACATAGGTCGGGGGCAGGTCGGGAAGCGTCCTCGGCCGACGGCCCTGGAGGCGGGCGGTCGCCGTCGTTGCGCCGCTTGCTGTATCCTTCGCGCCCGTGGGCCCGTAGCCGAACCCCGGTTCGACCGGGATCGCTACAATCTCCGCGCGTGGGCGACTAGCTCAATGGTAGAGCAGCTGACTCTTAATCAGCTGGTTCCGGGTTCGAGCCCCGGGTCGCTCACCAACCTTGCTCCACGACCGCGGTCGGTGCCGCCTCAGACCGGCTGGGCGATCTCGCTCCGGTTGCGGCCGGCGTGCTTGGCGCCGTATAGCGCGGCATCAGCCCGGGCGAAGAGGGACTCGGCCGAGTCCTCGGGGCCGGCCAGTGCACCACCGACAGAAACGTGAATGGTGTGGCTGAGCCCGGCCAGACGGACCTCGGACTTTGCCACCAGGGTTCGGAGGCGCTCGGCGGCGTCGACTAGGGTCGCGTCGTCCGCCGATTCGACGAGGACGGCGAACTCCTCGCCGCCCCAACGGGCCACCACGTCGCCGGTTCGGACCGCGCCGTGCAGAGTCGCCCCGACGCCGACGAGAGCCGCGTCTCCGAAGGCGTGACCGAACTTGTCGTTGACCGCCTTGAAGTGGTCGATGTCGACGATGAGCAGCCCGAATCGCCAGCCGTAGCGGCTCATGTTCTCGAGGCGACCGGCCAGCGCGGCGTCGAAGAGGCGTCGATTGGGAAGGCCGGTCAGCTCGTCCGTCAGCGCGTCGCGGCGGGCCTGATCGGCATCGGTCACGGCCCGCAACACGGCCGTGTCGTCGGAGAAGACCTCGACCGCCCCGACGATAGCCCCGGCGTGGTCGCGGACGGGAGCGGTCCGAACGCGCACCGGCTTTCGGAAGCCATCCGCGTGACGCAGCCAGATCGAAACCTCGCGCGATTGGCCGTCGCGAATCGTGGCGGCAAGGGGGCAGACCGTATGACAGAGCGAGTTACCTTCGCCGTCGACGTGATCGAGGATGTTCTCGAAGCAATGGTGCCCGACGACGTACTCGGCCGAGTAGCCGGTGATCCGTTCCGCGCCGTGGTTCCAGTACTTGATCTGCCGGGTCGGATCCACGAAGTAGACGCCATCGGCGAGGTTGTCGACGATGGTCTTGTGGAAGTCCTCTTCGAATTGAATGTCCGACACGGCCGGGCTCCCAGGGGCAGCGCGAATATGAGAGTTGGGCTACGCGGCCGCCATCAGCACTCTACTCCGCCAAGCGCCGCGGGCCCCGCGGGTTGGGGCGTAACCGCCTGACGCAACCCGGGGCGACGGACCCTAGCGGCGGATCGAGCGACGCTGGGACCCGACCACGAGGAGAGCGACCGCGGCAAAGGCCGAGCAGACGAGCAACGCCAGGCCGGGACCGGGGCGGCCGCCGGAGGTGTCGCTTGTGCTGGTCGGCGGCGGTGTGTGCGGCGCTCCCGTCTCAGCCAGGACCGACGAAACAGGCGCCGGCTCGGCCTGGGGGCACGTGGTCCCAAAGCAGGCCAGCGGCTTGTAGTCGACCCAGCTCTGTCCGGCCGGGAAGCCGACGGTTCCGGTGTCGTCGCGGAAGGTGTTGAGGCCGTTGGCGCCCTTGTCGCCGTATGCCACGCCGTTGCCGGCCGCGACGAATGCCCCGTTCGGCTCGACGTCGGTGCCGTAAGTGGGCTGGCCATCGAAGGTCTGAGTGCCAACGTTGAGGGAGTTCCACGGGCCGTCCGTGCCGACGGGGTTGGCGCCGTAGTGCTGCGTGTTGTAGGCAATGCCCCAGATGAGCTTTGTAGGCAGCGTCTTGCCGGCCGGAAGGTAGAAGGTCACCGCGTGGGCCAGACCGTTGTAGCAGTGGTCGGCGCCCGCGGAATACCAGGGGTAGAAGTCACTCGCGGGGCAATGGCCGGTCGAGTCGGCGGAGGGCCGGTAGGGGATGTTGAAATCCTGCGTGGTCGTCAGCACGACGGAACCGACGGCCGGCGGGTTTCCCGGAGTCTCGACGACGTTGTAGATCGTGAGCGTCAGAGATTGCTTCCACGTGGCCCCGGGGGTCGTTGCACATGTGGCCATACCGCCCGTCTCGCAGCCCCAGCTCGACATGATTATCGTCACCGGGATGTTGATGCTGGCCCGCTCGGTGCCGGCCAACTCGATGTAGTCGCCCATTTCGGTCGCCTGCTGGGCCTCGAAGGCGAAGCTGACGACATTACCCGGTAGGACGGCAGGGATGCTGTTGTACTCAGGCGGCTCGGCTGCCACAGCCGGTCCCGCGCCCAGAGCGAGCGCCGCGGCCGCGAGGACGGCCCCAATGCCGATCCTCAAGCTCCTCGGCCAGCGAGGGCCGCGCGACATCGAATGACTGTTCATGCGTGACGGTCTCCTGGTTCTACCCAACCCATTCGCCCGGAAGTACTCCGCGCGGCCCCCACTATTGGCGTTGATTGTCGCAGGAAGGGCGGTGCGCGTGGTCAACCCCCGCCCGCCGCTCGGGGCACGCCGGGAGATCAGGCGCGCCCGATACCCAGAAGCCGCTCGAACTCGCGTCGGACGATCGCGTAGCACTCGCACGAGGCCGCCTCGAGACCGGGCCTGTTCAGAATCTTCATGTGGCCGCGGTGGTAGCTGATCAGTTCCGTTTCCTGTAGGTCGCCCACGGCGATGCTCACGCTCTGGCGCGCCACGCCGAGCATGAAGGAGAGGAAGTCGTGCGTCAGGAAGAACTCGTCGCTTTCCGCTCTGTCTTGTGTGGCGAGCAGCCACCGGGCCGCGCGCTGCGAGACGGGATGGAGCCCGTTACAGGCGGCGTTCTGGGCGGTGTGAACGAAGTACGCCTGGGAGTATGTAGTCAGAACCTTCTGGAGCCGCGTGCCGTCGCCCAACGCCGGCATCAAGTCCTCGGCCCGGATGCGCAGGGTTTCACCTGGCAGCTGCCACATCAGGTGGAAGGGCGAACTGTCCGCGCCGAGGAAGATGGGCAGCCCGATCATTCCTTCGTTGCCGATCGTGGCTACTTCGGCGCCGAGGCCGTCGGCGAAGAGCGCTACGACCGAGACCATGCCGCTGAGTGGAAAGTAGGCATGGTCGATGGTCTGTCCTGGACTGGCAACTACGGCTCCGGCCTCGACCGAGAAGTGTTCGAGGAACGGCTCAAGCCGGGCGAACTCCTCGGCCGGGAGTTCCGCCAGGAGGTGGTTGCGGGCGCGAGAGTGGTCGTTCATCACGTTTCGTCAGTTCGTAATGTTCGGCCGCACGCTGGCTCGGGTCAAGGGGTTTCGGTCGGGCTGATCCTGCGTCTTCCGCGTCCTGTCGCCAGCTTCCACACATCGTCATAGGCCTGCGGACTGGCCGCATCCGGTCCAGGCTGTCGAGTAGCCGGTCAAGGATTCGACCTGCAGGGCCAGGTCCCCAATGGTGAACGGCTTGGCGAGGAACCCACGCCGGGCCCCGCGGGGAGCATCGAACGCCTTCGGGTCGTCGGAGACCACGAGCACCGGCAGTCTGGAATCGCGGCGATCCAGGCGGCTCGCGAGCGCTTGTCCGTCGATATCGCGCATGTCCTTTTCCGTGATGAGGAGGTCCAGGTCGACGCCCTCGGCCTGTGCGAGCGCGCTGGCGCCGCCCGTGGCCTGGATCACGCGCCAGCCCCTGGCCACAAGGACGGCAGAGATCAACAGCACAACGAGGGGCTCGTCGTCGGCGACAAGGACAACCGGCCGCGCGTCTCGCGGCCCGGGGTGCCGGCTGGAACGGCCGCCACGCGTACGTCCGTCACGGAAGACGACCCAGGTGGTCTGATCGGCGGCTTGGGAATCGCACGGCTTGTTGACGATGATCCGCAAGTCGGGATATCGCTTGCGGAGCCTGAATTCGACGGCTGCTGCGGTGCCGTGCCCCGCACCGCGGATGTCATCGAGGGCCATCTGAACGCCGCGGCGGACCGCCTCGTCCGGCGGGAGGTAGATCAGCGAGAGGTCTCTGGCCTCGGGTTCAAGCATTGAGGCCTGAATAGGGGAATTTCGGCGTCAAAATACGCTCGACCCCTTGGCGCGTCTGCCATATACCAGGCAGAGTCGGCAGCCGGGCCGGACTAGAGTCAAAGGGAGCCGATTCCGACTTCGCGCCGGGTGCGCGAGCGGGCCAGGCCCAGTCTTGGAGGCTCCAATGGCTCGCAGTGGCATGTTCAGCAGCAACAGGTCGATCGCGCTCCTTATCGCGTGCATCTGCTTCGCGATCGCCGTGCTGACGGGCACGGGGATCATCACGACCGACAAGATCGCCTGGACGGACCTGGGGCTGTTCTTCGGCTTCCTGTCGTTCCTGCTCTGATCGCCGCGTTGGCGGCGATTGCGTTCGCCCGGGCTGGGGCGCATGCTTGGATCCTGTCCGACCCCGTGCCGATGCCTCGGTCCCGAGACTGCGTCAGGCCGGCAGTGGGAAGGAAGTCCATGACTCCAGCAATCGTGTCTGCCTGCGCCCGGGCCGGGACCGCCCGGATCCCGGAGACCGCATGACGACTCCGATGACCACCGGCGTGTGGATCTCGGCAGCGTCGGCCACCGTCTTGCGGTGGGGCGAGGCCGGGGTCACTCTGCGCGAGCATATCGACTCCCTGGTCCCGGGCAAGCACCGCTCCACCGGTCGGCCTCCCACGGAAGATCACCCGGCCGGCGAAGGCCACCGTGACGAACGCATGCGGGTCTTCTTCGCCCAGGTCCAGGCCGCTGTGTCGATGGACGATGACCTTCTGCTCGTGGGTGACGGCGAGGTCGTCGAGCACTTCGCGCACCAGGTCCAGGTGCATGACCAGGGACGTTCTTCCTCTCGCCGCGTCGAGGTGGAGAAGAGCGGCCCTATGACCGAACCGCAGCTGCTGGCGCGAATGCGCAAGTTCGCCGGCCATCCGGCCGCCCGCACCCTGCCGAGCTGAATCGTGAAGGATCACGCCATGGTTTCAACCGCGAGTCGGCGACCTCGGCCCGGCCCCGAAGACCTGGAACGGATGAACGAGGAGTTCCATATCCTGCTTCGCGACGCCGCGGAGAAGCGCGAGGCGCGGGCCCATGCCCAGCTCGTGGAGGACGAGGCCGCGGCAAGGCAGGAGTCGGCCGATCTCCTGGCGCTCGCCCGCGAGCAGGCGCGAGCCGGTCGCCCCTCGCGCTGACCGTTCCTTCCGACTGATTTCATCCTCGCGGTCGGGCCGGTATCGAGCCTAGGCTCATCGAGTAGCAGTGGCCGGAGCGTCTCCCGGCGGTGGACTTGGTGCCCCGCTTCCCCGGATGCCATTCGCGGAGGAAGAAGCCGTGGCAACAGTTCAAGTCGATCAAACGACCACAACTGATCCTGGAGCAGCCGAGGTGGTGCGGCGCGTCGCCGTCCTGCTATTCGGGCTGATCCAGATCGTCATCGGAGCGCGGATCGTCCTGCTCCTCCTCAATGCCAGAGAAGTCAATGGCATCGTCTCGGGCATCCTGAACGTCAGCCAGGTATTCGTGGCGCCG
The DNA here is from genome assembly GCA_003157875.1 of Chloroflexota bacterium. Taxonomy (GTDB): domain Bacteria; phylum Chloroflexota; class Limnocylindria; order Limnocylindrales; family CSP1-4; genus Fen-1039. The sequence goes on along the minus strand of PMKV01000146.1, from coordinate 15,351 downwards.
TTCGAAGGGATCCTCAAGACGAACTCCCTGACCGCATCGGGCTCGGTGCTCGACATCGCCGCCGTGGTGGCATTCGTCGCATGGACGGTGATCGAGGTGATAGTGATCGCGGCCGTGTCGGTCTTCCGACGTCAGTCGGCCTGACCCTCAGATGCGACCGCGGAGCGGTCCCCCCATGCGGGCTGGGCGCTAGCTCGCAGTCGGCGTGTGCCAGAGCGGCCGCGCCCAGCGGAAGGAACTTGGTTCGATGGGCTACCTAGCATGGATCGTCGTCGGCGCCGTTGCCGGCTTCCTGGCCAGTACGATCATGGGGTCACGTGACGGCCTCGTGATGATGATCGTTCTCGGAATCGTCGGCGGCCTCCTTGGAGGCTTCGTCGCATCGACCGTCTTCAACATCGGCTCCGTTGACGGCATCAACACCGAGAGCATTCTCATTGCCACGATCGGCGCAGTCGCAGTCCTCCTGCTCGGGAGCGGAATGCGTAGCACGCGCGCCAACTACCGAGAGTAGACCCGGTCTCCGGGGGCACAAGCGCCAATAGATCCTCGACAGAACCGGCCTGCCCAAGGCCGGTTCTGTCCTGCCGGGCCCCTCGCTCGTTGTAGGCTCTGCGGATGCCGGACTACTACGAGGTCCTCCAGGTCCATCCCGAGGCGGAGCCGGACGTGATTCGGGCGGCGTACCGAATCCTCGCGCGCAAATACCACCCCGATCACGGCGGTGACCCGCGCCGCATGATCGCCCTCAACGACGCCTGGGACGTGCTCGGCGACCCGGCTCGACGGGCTGCCTACGACGCGTCGCGGGCGGGATCGGCGATCCGGACGAACGCCGCCCAAGGCCCACGCGCGGAGGCGAGCGCCCCTCGCCCACCGGATCCGTCACACGCCGGACCTCCGCCCGGCCGACCGTCCGGGACCGTGCTCGACTTCGGGCGATATGCCGGCTGGTCGCTGGGGGAGATAGCGCGCCACGACCTCGACTACCTGGAGTGGCTCCAGCGAGCGACGTTCGGCCGGCGACTTCGTTCGGAGATAGAGACGCTGCTGGCCGGGCGACGCGGCCCGGGAGCCGCCGCAACCACCTCCGGCAAGAACTGGCCGGGCCGGCGCTGACCGCGGGGACGCTCGTCCCGCCCACCGTCGGATCCGTTCCGCCACGCACGCCAAGGCTGGCCTCGGACGAGCGCTGGCTGCACGCTGTTCGCCCAACGATCAGTGAGGAGCCCTCGGCCTCGTTCAGCTCGACGACCCGATCGGCTAGGGAGCCAGACAGAGGCGCTGAGGGCGGCCGAGGAATCGCTCGGGAACCCTTCGTGCTAACCTACGGCCGGTCCGTGAACGCCAGCCCGGGAGACTGGCGCCCGGTCCATCGCGATCGCAAGTCGATCGCGCGAGGCCGGCGCACTGGTCTATCGCGACCGCCGATCGGTCGCGCGAGGCCGGGGAGGAGACCGATGAGCACCCGCAACCTCAACCACCGAGCCGCCGAGGCCGGTGGCTTTTTTTTATGACGCAGCCGGGGCGGATCTCCAAGCAGCCGCCCTTCCCGCGCCCCAGCGCCGTCGTCGACCCGCGCGTCGGTGACTACGGTCCGGCGCTGCTGGCGCTCGAGGACGGACGCGTGTTTCCCGGCGTCGCCTTCGGCGCCAGGCGGTCCGGCGAGGGCGATCTGGTCGTGAACACCAGCCAGACCGGCTACCAGGAGATCGCGACCGATCCCAGCTACGCGGGCCAGCTCGTAGTCATGACGTACCCGCTCATCGGCAACTACGGCCGGGTCCACTATGACGACCAGTCCGAGCGACCATGGCTGCGCGGCCTGATCGTGGCCAATGCCACCGCCGCGGTGCTGGACGATGCTCAGCAGCTGGCGACGATGCTGCGCGAGGCCGGCATCCCGGCGATCGCCGGCGTCGACACTCGAGCCCTGGCTCGACACCTCCGATCGAACGGCTGCCTTCGGGCGGTCGTCACCGAGCCCGGCCATACGGACGTCGAGGAGGCTCGCGCGCTCGCCCGAGCCGTTGTTCGATGGGAGGATCAGGATTTCGTCGCGCAGGTGTCGCCGGTCGATGCGCGGGACGAGGGCGACGCCTCGGAAGGCGGCCCGCTCGTGGCAATCCTGGATTTCGGGCTCAAGACGAACATCGTGCGCAGCCTCCGCCGGCGCGGGGCGCGGGTGCGGATCCTGCCGCATACCGCCACTGCTGCCGAGGCACTGGCGCCAGACGTGGACGGCGTCGTCTTCTCGCCCGGTCCCGGCGACCCGGCCCGACTCGACGGCCCCGTGGCCCTGGCCCGGGCGGCCATCGCGGACGGGCGCCCGCTCCTGGGGATCTGTCTCGGCCACCAGATCATCGGCCGCGCCGCCGGCGCGAGCACGAGACGCCTGCCCTTCGGCCACCACGCCGCGAACCATCCTGTGAAGGACCTCGAAACGGGCCTGGTCCAGGTCACCGCCCAGAACCACGAGGTCACGGTCATCGGAGAGACGCTGCCGGAGGCGAGCGGCTTCGTGGTCAGCCAGATCGACCTCAACGACGGATCCGTGGAGGGGCTGCGCCACCGCAGCCTCCCGATCGAGACGGTCCAGTACCACCCCGAAGGCGGGCCGGGGCCGCTCGATGCGCTGGCGGTCTTCGATCGATTCGTGGTCGCTGCCAGGGCCCGCCACGGTGGCGCCCAGCCGGACCCGACAGTCGGCGCGGTGGAGCCGATCCACCTGGACACGGCCGAGCTGCAGCGCCGGCTCCAGGGAATGGACTGAGCGAGTCCCGAAGTCAAGAGCGGAGATGCGCGCCCGTGTTCCAGGACAGGTGAAGGAGGCCTGAGTTGGTCAATTCCTTCGTTCTCGGCGCGAGGCGATAGGCGGGAGAGACATGAAGGTCATCATCGGAGCGGGAGGAACTGGCCAGGACGGGTGGCATTCAACTCAAGAAGATGAGTTGAACATCATCGACCCGGACTCGTGGAGGAGGAACTTCACGCCAGGTTCCATCACTCACCTCCTGGCTGAACACGTTTGGGAGCACTTGACTCTCGAGGAAGGCATCGTCGCCGCACGCAATTGCTTCGCGTATCTCGCAGAAGGGGGATTGCTCAGAGTTGCGGTACCCGATGGCAACTTCAGGAACGACTGGTATCAGAACATGGTGAAGGTCGGCGGCCCGGGATCGCTTGATCATCCGGCCGCCTCTCACAAGATCGTTTATCGGTATCAGGAACTCACCGCCGTCTTCAGGGAAGCCGGCTTTCAAACAGAGCTACTTGAGTACTGCGATGGCAGCGGTCACTTCCACTATCGCTACTGGAATGAAGCGGACGGTCGAATCGGCAGGTCGTTCCGATTCGACACGCGGAACAGCCAGTCGGAGCTCGGCATGGTCTCCATCATTCTTGACGCCAAGAAGGAATTCGTCGTCGAGACTCCTGTCGGCTGACGATCGCTTCGGCCAGCCTCGAGGGACCAGCCTTGGGTCCGAGCGAGACAGAACCAGGAGGAGGGAACGTGACGCGACAGGATCACGAGCTACCGCCGGCAACCAACGAGTGGGGCTGGCGCTTTCATCACATGGGCGTCCCGACGGGGGAGACAAGGGATGGCGAGCGCTACCTGCCGCAGTTCAAAATGTACGTGTCGGGCTTTTCGACGAGCTCATTCGGCGTCGAATGGATGCGGTTCGAGCCCGACTGTCCGATCCCCGAGATCATCAAGACCGTGCCTCATCTGGCGTTCGAGGTCGACGACATCGACCGGGCTCTCGAGGGAAAGGAAGTGCTGACCCCGCCCAACTCTCCTTCGGACGGAGTGAGGGCGGCCATGATCATCGAGAACGGCTGCCCGATCGAACTCATATGGTTCGCGAAACGCGAGGAAGGCTGAGGACTGTAGATGGCTACCAGATCGACCACCGGCACCATCGACGAGTACATAGCCGGCTTCCCCGCCGGGACCCAGAAGGCCCTGACGGAGATGCGAGCGCTCATCAAGGCGGCGGCGCCCGGCGCGACCGAGACGATCAGCTACGCCATCCCGACGTTCGACCTGAACGGGCGTCACCTGGTCCACTTCGGCGGCTACGCGAAGCACATCGGCTTCTATCCGATCCCCACCGGCATCGAGGCGTTCAAGCAGGAGCTCAAGCCCTACAAGCAGGGCAAGGGTTCGGTGCAGTTCCCCCTCGACCAGCCGCTCCCGGTCGACCTGATCCGCCGCATCGTCGAGTTCAGGGTCAAAGAGAACCTGGCCAGGCGGTGAAACACTGGGGGAGGGATGAGACGGCCGGCGGCCAAAGGGACGACCGGCTGCAACGTGACGGCTGCCTGCGCGCCCTCTGGCGCCGCCGGGGTCCGCACGGAGCCGCCGCTGCCGCCGAGTCGGCTCGGGTGACTTGGCAGCTGACAAAAGGGCACGTTCTGAGGTTGCTTTCGCTCGGGAATAGTGCGGATTGGGTATCGCCGGGCGTGGCGACCAGTCAAACTGGGCAGGGGTCCACGAGCCCGGCTGCGGCGTTGATGTAGTCGTCGATGTCGTTGGCGCCAGTCCCTGATCACGAGGCAAGTTGGATGGACTACCAGGCAGATTCGCCCTTACCCGGGACCATGCAGGCCGTCGTTTGCTACGGGCCGGGGGACTACCGGCTCCAGGAGTGGGACGTTCCCCATCCGGGCCCGGAAGAGGTGGTGATTCGGGTCAAGGCCGCCGGCATCTGCGCCGGCGACACCAAGTGCTACCAGGGCGCGCCTATGTTCTGGGGCGATGAACACCGGAACGGCTACTGCCAGCCGCCGGTCATTCCCGGGCACGAGTTCGTGGGCGAGGTCGTCGCCCTGGGCGTAGGCGCCGGCGAGAAGTACGGTCTGGGGTTGGGCGACCTGGCCGTGTCCGAACAGATCGTGCCCTGCTGGAAGTGCCGTTTCTGCCTCCGCGGTCAGTACTGGATGTGTCAGTACGGCGATGTGTACGGTTTTCGCCAGCATGCCTTCGGCGCGATGGCCGAGTACATGCTCTTCCCGCGCAACGCCCTCAACCACAAGGTGCCCACCTCGATCCCGGTGAAGTACGCGGCCTACATCGAGCCGCTCGCCTGCGCAATCCACGCCGTCCAGCGAGGCGAGATTGAATTCGGGGACGTTGTCGTCATCGCCGGCGCTGGTCCTCTGGGCCTGGGGATGATCGCCGCCGCCCGGTTGAAGCATCCGGGGCTGCTGATCGCGCTCGACCTGAATGATCGGCGGCTGGACGTGGCCAATGCCTGCGGTGCCGACCTGACGTTGAATCCGGGCAAGGTCGATGTCATAGACGAGGTGCGCCGGCTAACGGATGGCTACGGCTGTGACGTATACATCGAAGCCAGCGGCCACCCGGTCGCGGTCGAGCAGGGCCTGCACATGATTCGCAAGCTCGGCACATTCGTCGAGTTCAGCGTCATGGCTAAGCCGGTCACGGTGGACTGGACCATCATCGGCGACACCAAGGCCCTGAACATCCACGGCGCTCACCTGGGTCCCTACTGCTATCCGATCGCCATCGACATGTTGCAAAAGGGTCTGCTGCCGGTGGAGCGCATCGTCACCCACGCATTGCCGCTCCCTTCCTACCAGACCGCTTTCGCATTGGCCGCGGCGGGAGACGAAGCAATCAAGGTGACGTTGGCCCCCTAGGCTCTCGGCCGCCGCTCGGGGCGGCCGCTCCGTGCCAAACCGTCGAGTCGTCTCGAGCGCCACCGACTATCATCCTGGGGTCATGCGAGATTTGACCTGGCGGATGGATAGGTAGTGCGGAGTTCCGCCCTCGGCGGGGAGCCTGGGCGGGGAGGGGGAACCACGGTGGGGCCCTTCACAGTACACGCGGCCATGTGCGTTCGCGAGGGCGGCACGTCTCCTGATGTCTCCCATGCCCCGGGCATGGGCTGATCCACACCAGGAGCGGAGAATGGCCGACTGGGTCCCCACGCTGCGCGAGCGCCTCAGGAAGGCAAGTCCTGAGCTCGCCGCCGAACTGGACTTGCAGTGGCATATCGCCTCGTCCCAATGGCTGCCGGTCGTCCCTCCGAAGAGCGACTCGTCGAACGCCCGCCCGCACCTCGAGGGCATAGAGGGACATCTGGACAGAACTCTCGAGGATCTGCAGCGCTACAAACCCAAAGCGAGCGTTCTGGATATGCGGCCGATCGAGATGTACCTGCTGCGGGCCGCGGTGCTCTTCCATGACCTTGGCCGGGCCCAGCCGGACAAGAAGAAGGATCACGGGGAGGAGTCCCGCAAGTTCCTTGCGGCCAAGTACGAGAGCTTCGGAATCCGCAACCGCGAGGTAGCGAACAGTCTCGGGCGGATCTGCGCGTCCCACACTGCGATTCCCGAGCAACGACAGCGCCGTGAGCACGAGCTGAGGCTTGGCGACGTTGTGATTGACCCGTATGGGCAGGTTCGTGAGCGGATGATCGCGGCCCTGCTGACGCTCTGCGACCACATGGACTGCGCCCAGACCCGGGTGGTGCCGGACTACCTGCGGGAGGAGAAGGAGGCGGTCGGCGCGTTTCGGAACGTCATTCGAGGCGTGATCGCAGACCCGGTCTCGCGGTGCATACGAACGACCCTGGTCGCGGCAGATGGGGAGGCCGATGCTGATACCGCGCCTCCTTCCCAGACTCCCCACATCCCCTCGCCGCCGTTCCAACTCAATTCGGACCTGCCTGAAAGGACGAGATGGGCTAACAAGTTGGGGCAGGCGATCGGGGTTGATGGCCTTTCGGGGTTGCTCGACGAACTCCCCTTGTCTGAGCCGCCGGGCGACGGCGATGCTGATGCCGCGAACGAGGGCGCGGCTTCGCCCAAGTTGGCCTGGGTGCCCAAACTGAAAGGCGAATTCGGGAGTCTGAAAGGCGAGGAACCGTACGATCTCGTCGAGCAGCTGATCGCCTGGAACATCCTCTACGCCATGCCAGGGCCCTCCGGATGGTCGAGGAGAACGCTGGTCGCCGTGGTCATGGGAGATCTTCGGGCGAACCGCGCGGCCCTGTGGTCCATCCGTGAGCAGCTCGCCGCCGTGGGCCTGCCTCTGGCGACGTGGTTGGTCGACGATGAGGAGCGGCTATATACGCCGGATTGCCGGGAGACTTTCGAGCCCATTCTGCACAAGGCCTACCTCCTGGAGGTGGCGCGAACCATGTGGGAGCTGAGCACGAGGGTGTTTGGCGTCTCCGAGTTCAAGTACAGGGAACTCGCCTCCCAGCTTGGGGATCGAGACGTAGACAGGGTCCGCATGGCTGCCAGGCGCCTGGCGATCGTGACGGCGAACAACGTCGGACAGGCTCCGAACAGCGCTTCGCCCTGGTCCAGTCCGATCTGGGTGGCGGACGAGACGTGGAGGTGGCGGGTTAGCAGGCGTTCGGCGACCGAAGGCCCCAAGTTCGTGCCCCTCTCCGAGGTCGAGAGACAAATCGAGAAGCTTGCCGAGCCTGACAATCCGACCGAATGGGCAGGTGATTGATGACTGACAGCCCGGAAGCCAGAGAACAAGACCGGGACGAGCCGCCGGTTCGCCGCCCGCTGGCCGGCCTCATGATGGGCTACCCGCTGGATCAACTGCTCGATCAGACGATCGAGCTGAACAAGCCATCTGACCGTCGGTGGGGCATCAGGCTCCCCTCGGGCGAGGATCCGGGGACGGGCAACATCGTCATCTGCGGCCCGGCCGGCTCAGGGAAATCGACCCTGGGTCTCCAGATCGCGGTCGCCTGCGCCAAGACGGAGGAGAACGCTGCCGTTTCCGCCTACATCTCGCTCGAGTCGACGATCGGAGAGGTCAAGGCGAAGGCGCGCGACTACGGCTGGACCGAGCGAACGGACCAGGGAGGGACCGACGAGCAAGACTGGCTACTGGAAGCAGGTCAGCTATCGGATGCCGACGAGTTCTTCACCCCCCGCGGACACGCCGAGAACCTGCTGTCACTGCTGACGAGCCCGCGGAACCGGTCGGTCCAGGACCCCGAGGCGAGCGCTCGAACCCCTGGGCAGGCCAACCGGAAGCTCATTCGACCGGCTGTTCTGCTCACCACCCTCACCCCCCGCGACATCCTGGGGACCTCCCATGATGCCGAGGAGGTTTTCTGGCGACGTTACAGACAGGTCGAATGCCTCCTTATAGCTGCAAAGGAACTGGAGCGGGTCAGGGAGACGGATCTCAGCGCAGCTGGAAGCGCCGCGGCGGCAGGTGTCGTCGGACCGGAGGCGCGGGCGATTCTGCCGCTGGTGGTGATCGACAGCCTCAACATGTTCGGCCCCACACACCTCAGCCGTAATCATGTCTACCAGCTATTTCAGCTCTTCAAGCGGTACCGACGGATCGGGGTCTTCATAGTCGAAACCGGCGATGAGATTCCCTTCGACGCCACCGTCGCCGACGTGGTGATCCGGCTCTCGGCCACGAAGGATGACGGATATGCCGTGCGGCACCTGGAAGTCGAGAAGTCGCGGTACTCCAACTGCGTGCGCGGTCTCCATCCCTTCAAGTCGGCCAAGTACGACGGGGAGTTCACCCCACGGCTCCCCATGCGGAATCCACCACGTCGGACGCCGGATCAGAAGGAACCAACTCGCTGCGGGATCGTCGTATTCCCTTCCCTCCATCACGTCGTGCTCAAGACCGACTCGACGCCCGGCCAGGATGGGTCCGAGGACTCCAAGGGCAGCGCCTTGCCCTTCAGCGAATGCTTTGGTCTAAAAGGCTTCGAATCAGTGCTCCCTCGAATTCGCCGGACTCAGAATCCCGACGCCTCCTACTCCTTCGGCAAGGTTGCGATGCTGCAGGGTAGTCGCGGCACCTTCAAGACCGACTTGGCTCTCAGCTTCCTGGTAGATGGTCTGCTGAAGGATGAGTCGGTGATGCTCATTCGCCTCTCCGACGTGCCGGTGATCGAGCTGTCGAAAGAACAAGGGCATCTGCTGGGTCAGGAGATAGCTGACAAGTTCGCCTGGCAGCGATTGGTGCCGGCCGATGACGCAGGCGATTGGCAGCACATCGCACCCCTCGGGAAGGTCCTGCTCAGGAAGCTCCACCTCGGCGACGAGGAAGGGAATTCTCCAGTCGGCGCCCCCGCCATCTTCGAAGCCGATTTCAAGGGAGGGCACATTCTTCCGGAGGAGATGGTTCAGTTCGTTAGCGACGTTCTGATCCGCAGTGATGAACGAGATATGCCCGGGTCGCATGCGAAGATCCGTCGCGTCGTCTTCGGCGACGTGAGTCAGATCGGGGTGAGCTACCCGTTCCTTCGCGACAGTCTGACTTCAGGCGATCTCTTCTTGCCGGCCTTTGTGCATCTGATGCGCAACTACGGGGTCGACCTTGTGATGGTGGGCACGACGAGTGGCGTGGCCGATGCCGATGCGGCCGTCAACAAGGCCGCTACGCTGGCCGACGCGCTCGTCACGTGCCGCTTCGTGGACGTCTTCGGCAAGAGCCAGGTGGTTTTGAGTGGCGATCAAGCCGGGGGCCATGATGGCACGACGGTCTTGCCGGTCATTCGCCGGGCCGCCACCAAGAACAGCATGCCGTGCCTCGAACTGGACCGGAGCTACCTGGAAGGCATCGTCGGGCTCGAGACGGCGAATCCGCACCGGCCGGGTCTCGTCCTGCAGGTCTTCGAGGACGAGCCGCCTCACGCCAGGTACAACCGGGAGATGGAGGCGATGCTCAGAGCCGCTCTGGCCCGCCCGAGACGTCGTAGTCTCGAGAGAAAGAGCGCTTCGGAAGCGGGTGCGAGCGAAGCCTCGGACGCTTCGGTTCAGCGTCTTGACGTAGAGCTGTCCGAGGCCTCGGATGTGTCGATGCAACCATTTGGCGCGGACCTGTCCGAAGCGATCCACGACTCGCTGGACATTCTGCTCAACAGGCCGGTCAACCGGACGGTTCTCTGCACTGTGGACGAGTTTTCCAGCGACTCGGAGGAGGCGGCACGCCTGTTCGTTCCGATCAAGACGGGTGAGTCGGGGTTGGGCAACCTGAACCCATCGGCGCTCATCTACCCGCCCGCAGGATCGGTCCATGCCTGGCCGTACTACTGCAACGTTCTTCTGATCGCGTACAAGCAATCCTGGTTTGATAGCCAGAAAGCAACGTCTACGAAGAACGGCTTCTGGAGTCCGAGGACGTGGCAGGAAGTCTGGCAGGCGGCCTCAGGACCCCAAACGTTCTGGTATGACCAGACGGCACGCGAGACACTCGCCTGCATGCTGATGGACGCGCTGGTCGCGGCCCAGAAATGGGAGCTGCCTGCGGACGGCCGCGAACGAGAACGCATGTTGAACGACCTGTTGCGGCCATCTCCGCCCCGGGATCTCCGGGCGGAAGAGACCAAGGAGCTAGTTGCCCTGGGTCGTCTCATGAGCCTGGCATGGGACAACGCTCGTGCATCGGGCTCTGGACGACCACCGAGCGAGGGGCGGCCCCATCTATCGAAGGACGCGAGTGTCTTCGTATGCTGGTACTCCCAGCTGCGCGAGTTGATAGCCAGAGAGCCGTCGCTTGCCGGGGATTTCCGTGTGTGTGCGCTGCCCGGAGGAGGCTTCAGGGGCGACTGGTTCATCGGGATCCTGCGCGGATCGGTCAGCCCTGAGTTGGGTCAAGAAGTGATCGAGAAGCTCTGCCGCCTCGGAGAGGAGTACAAGCGATTCACCCGCGGCGTCGGTTTGCCGGTGAGTGCGAGCTTCCTGGATCGCGGTTGCGACTACTTCGCGTGGCCCCTGGCCGTGCAGCCTCCCTTCGAGAAGGCTACCGTTCCGCTCACGCGCGTCTTCGACATCCACGAGCGCGCCTGGTTGCGGTCCTACATAACGGACTACAAGACGATCCGTTCGACACTCTCGACTGCGGCCCTGCAGTTCAGCGAGATGGGTCAGATCGGATCGATGGACGATGAGGTCGTCGAGTCCTTCGTTCGAGAAGTTGTTGGAACGAGGATGTTCAGGCAGCTGCGCATGTTGATCTCGTAGACCTGAGGCCGACGGGAGCGTCGTGACGCGATGAGACTGCACGGCAGCATCACGATGAACGGCCGCGAGTACGCCAGCGGCGACGATATTCCGTGGACCAGCGTCTACCCGTTCTTCCTTCTCCACATGCTGGGGTTCGGCGGGTCGGCCTTCCTCATGGCCTACAGCGGTGGGGTCCCGGTTGAGATTCTCTACTTGCAGGGCGGCATCGCGCTTCTGGTCTACACGGTCTTCTACCTCACCATCTTCGGTCGCGACGAAGTCAAGTGGATGTTCATCAACGCCGGGCTGGGCCTGTTCGGGATCTACAGCCAGATCTCCTGGTTGCTGTCCCTGTTCGGTAGGAGAGCCGTCGACTATCCAGCCTACGTGCACGTCATTCCGTTCCTGTACTACGTCCTCTACACCTTCCTGCTTCGTCACGCCGTCATCGATTTCCTGGGTGCGCGTGAAGACGACACGAGGCGGAGGCGAGTGGAGTACGGCTACATCGGTGCGTCCGTGGTCGTGTACGCGCTGGCGCACTTCCTCGAGGGCTGAGACCGGGGGATAGCCCGGCGCGGAGCCAGGCCCAGTCCGGGCGCCGGGGCCATGGCCGAGGCCGCCCCAGAACCGGGTTCGCCGTGCCTGCCCCTCAGGCCCTGAGCCGGCCCTCCGATACCTGGAGAGGTCATCGGTGGCAGGTCAGTTCTGCCTGGGAGTCACGTCAAAGGCAAAGGGAGTCCTCCGTGTCGAAGATCCTCAAGATCGCCAATAGCCTGCAGACGAAGCTGATCGTCAGCTTCGTTGCCCTGATCGTCGTGATCGCAGGCGGCACATACCTCTACACGTTCGATCAAACGAAGCGGGCGCTCCTGCAAGGAACCCAAGACGATCTCGCCCAGATCATCGGCGTCGCGTCGACTCAATTCACGGCCCAGGAGATCGATCAGATTGGGCAATTCAAGCCCGGCGATGACCAGACTCCGGCGTATGTGGCCATCAAGACGAAACTGCAGAAGATGCGTTCCGCCAGTCCAAACGTCTCCAACTTCTACATAATGCAGATCCAAGGGGACAAGGTCGTCTTCATCGTGGACGATGCGGAAGACCAGCCCGCGCTTGTTGGTGAGGTCTACGAAAAGCCGGAGGCGCGCGTATTCTCCGCCAACCAGAGCACACAAGTGTCTGAGAACCTCTATACGGATGAATTCGGGACCTTCCTATCCGGCTACGCTCCCATACAAGGGACGTCAGGCTCGTCGGCGCTGATCATCGGCGCGGACATCCTGGCGGACACGGTCGTGCAACGCGAGAACTTCATCGGAAACACCATCTACTTCGTGATGGGCTTTGCGATTCTGATCGCCGGCGTGATCATCGGGTTGTTCTCCTTGACGATCATTCGTGACATCAAGAAGCTCAACAGGGTTGCCGAGAAGATCAGCATGGGCGACACGGACGTTGCCGTCGACGTTCATCGCCGCGACGAGATCGGCGATCTGGCGTCTTCCTTTGGGAGAATGGTCGCGAGCCTGAAGATCATGATGTCAGCCGATAGCCAGCCGGAGCCGACGAAGCCCGAGTCGAAGGGCAATTAGGAGGATCCCGTGAGCGACCTCTCCGAAAGGGCTCTGGCACTGTCTGTGGAGTACCTGGGTCCAGCCGCCAAGGTGTTTCTGGAGCGGCAGACCAAGTGGCACCTGGACGGGTTGGCCTTCGAAGCGCTAGAGCAGAAGCACCTCGCGGATCTGGCGAAATGGGTCGCCATCTCCGGCGCGTTGGTGGTCGATCCGGCGAAGGCGAAGGAACTATCGGCCAAGATCGGGGCCATTGCGTAGACTCCCGATTGAGAGCGATGTTCGCGCGGAAGGCGCCGCTTCGCCTCAATCGGAGATCCCGGTGCTGATCTGTCTCGATGATCTCCGCGGGCCCGAGATCGCCGTGTTTCTTGAGGAGCACCTCGAGGACATGCGAGCGATCTCACCGCCGGAGAGCAAGCACGCCCTCGATCTGGATGGGCTGAGAAGGCCCGGAATCGCTTTCTGGACCGAGGCACAGGCCCCGGGCAACCCCGCCAGGGGCCTGTCGCTTGTTCATCGCGAGTAGTCGTCCCGCTCGCTGCCGTCCAAGTCGTCCGAGCGCATGCAGTAGCTCTTGAAAGCGCCTCGGGGAGCACGGGCAGAGATCGTTCCGGCCGAGCTTCTCAGCCGGCTCCTTGTCGCCGTGGACGACCGGGTCCCCGCGATCTCACGTGACTTGATCTTGGGGCTAGGCTCGTATTGACGCCCGGGTCATCATCATATTGGCCCGTACGCGACGCGGGCGAGGCCCCGCGACGGGGGACTCGAACCATGCGCACGCGGTACCTGGACCAGGGCTGCCCACCAGCAGCTCGGATAGCGACTCGCGGGGAGGTCGACATGGTTCGAGTGCTGTTCGCCGACGATCAGGTACCAGACGCAAAGTTAGTCTCGGACGACCAGATCCGTAGCCACTACGCGAAGCTGTATCCGAACCCGCCCGACTTCGCCGATGGCTTCGTCTTCATGCGCCATATGGTCAAGCGGCTTCAGGACGAGGCGTACGAGGTAGCTGCCGCTGCGACGCCGAACGAGGTCCGCCGGCTGATCCGTGACCGAGCTTACGACGTCGTCGTGCTTGACCTCTGCTGGTATGCGGCTGGGAGCCGGCACGATGCCACGGCCACCGACCTCGGTTGGCAGCTCGCGCAGCAAGTCAAGAGCGCCGCCCCTTCTGCCCAGATCATCATGTTCTCGCACCAGTTCTATGAGAACCAGGAACTTGCGGCGACGGCGGCGGAGAAAGGGTGTCTGCCCGTCTATAAGACCTACGACGACGCCTGTGCTCGAAACCTTCTCGTCACCGTCAAGTGGGCCGCGAACCGAGTGAGCGCCCAAACGGGGCGGATCGAGGAGTTGAAGGATTTCGACCTGGGAGAGTACAAGCTCCTTTCGCGGCTGCTGCTGGTATCTATCGCGGCGGCCATAGCGCTGCTCCTGGTCAGCGTCCTGTTCGTGGTGGTGAACCTGACGGCTGCTACCGTCATCTCGTCAACTTTCGCGATAGTCGTGACGACCGTCGACGCACTCCTGGTGAAGTACATACGGATGTATAGGGGCGGCACCGCGGGCTGAAGAACATCGACGAGCCTACCCGGAGTCGGAGCGCCGGGTCGTTTCAACCGCCCGTCTCGAGGCGACCGAGTATGCTCGGAGCAGCGACGCGACCGTGGCCGAGGCGGGCGTGGTTCGACCGATCACAACTGACAGGCAGGTGACCAGGATGGCAGCTCGCTCGACTGGCGGTACCAGCGACGAGTACCTCGCGGGGTCACCGGCCGGGACCCAGAAGGTGCTCCAGGGACTGCGCGAGGTAATCAAGACGGCGACTCCAGGCGCGACGGACGAGCAAATGTCGGAGCACGCCGTCATCGTTCAGTTCCAATGCGGTTCGACAGACCTCGAGCCTCTCTTCGACCTTGAAGTCCAGCTCGAGTCTGCCATCGCTACGGCACGGGCCGGTGAGTACGACGGCAACGAGATCGGCGGCGACGGAGGCGACGCACGCTTGTACATGTACGGCCCGGACGCGGACCGCCTCGAGGAAGTCGTGCGGCCGATCCTGGGAGCCGCAGGTTTCATGAAGGGCGCCAGGATCACGAAGCGATACGGGCCGCCCGAAGACGGCGTTCGCGAAGTCGTCGTCGACCTCGGTTCCTGAGTCGGCCGAGCCTGACCAGACAGCTCTGGCGGAGCATGCTCGTCCCTACAATCGGAGCATGCCTCGACCCGAACGCGTGCAGGTGGACAGGTCAGCCCCGAGGGTCGATCGCCTCTCCGATCACGCCTCGACTTCATCGAGGTCCGGACTCTTTGGCTCGACGAGAAGCTCATCGAGATCCAAGAACAACTACAGACTAGCCGTGTGATGCAGCGAGCCGGCCCGCTCAATCGGTCGGACGGGGCAGTGTCCCGCGCCTTCCGCACCGCGCCGATCCTTCGTCGTGCTACTCTTCTCGCAACCTTTGCGGCCGGTCCTGTGAGGCCGGCGTACCGGTCCAGAGAGGCCGGGGAGGAGATCCGATGACGCCACGCAAGCTGGACCACCGAGCCCACGAGGCCGGTGGCTTTTTTGTATGACGGCTCCTGCGCGGCCCGCCCCGCCGTACCCCGTGCCGGCCAACCCGGCGCCGCGGGCTGAGCGCCGCAAACCCAAGTCCGCGCTGATCATCGGCAGCGGCCCCGTGGTCATCGGGCAGGCGGCCGAGTTCGACTACGCGGGAACGCAGGCCTGCCGTGCCCTCCGCGCCGAGGGCGTGCGGACGATCCTCGTCAACTCGAACCCGGCCAC
>PMKV01000049.1 GCA_003157875.1 Chloroflexota bacterium | reverse complement strand
GCGGCCAGCGCCAGCGCCAGCGCCTCCGCCGCGGCCGGCGCGAGTGCCACACCGTCTCTGGAGCCCAGTGCCAGCGCAGCCGCGGCCAGTGCGGCCGCCGCCGCTGCCTCGTCTAGTGCCAGCGCAGCCGCCGCCAGTGCCAGCGCTTCGGCAGCCGCCGCAGCCAGCCCGACTGCCGTGCCCACTCCGACGCCCAACAGCGTCAACCAGAAGGGCAACACGTGCTCGCTTCATCTGCCACCGTCGGGGCCGCTGGCCAATGCCGCCGTGGCCATGCAGGCCGACCCGAAGCTCGGGCCGATCGCCTGCACCCTCGAGCAGACGACGGTTGGCCCGATCGTCAGCGCCGAGCTGGTTCAGGACGCCATCAAGCTGATCCTGTTTGGGTCGCTGGGTATCTTGCTCTGGGTCGGTTTCCGGTTCGGGAGCATCAAATTCGGGGCTACGGCTCTCGCCGCGCTAATCCATGACGTCATCGTTGTCGTAGGCATCTTCGCGATCCTGGGCACCCTCTTCGGCGTTCAGGTGGATGCGCTGTTCGTGACGGCGATGCTGACGGTCATCGGATTCAGCGTTCACGACACGATCGTCGTGTATGACCGGATTCGCGAGAACAAGGCCCGCCACGCCGGCGAGCCGTTCGATCGGATCGTCAACCACTCGATCATGCAGACGTTCGGCCGGTCGATCAACACCAGCCTGACGGTCGTCGTGACGCTGACCGCGCTCCTGCTCTTCGCCGGCGCGTCGATCCGCTACTTCGTGCTCGCGCTGCTGATCGGCATCATCTCGGGCACATACTCGTCGATCTTCAACGCCAGCCCGCTGCTCGTTGTCTGGCAACTGTGGGAAGACCGGCGCCGGGCGGCACGATTGGCCGAGTTGCGGAGTGGCAGGCGGTCCTGACGGGACCCTGTTCGGCGGCGCGCATATCGGGCCTAAGTTCCCGCCGTTGAGTCGCAGATACGTCGCGGTTGAGTCCGTGGTGTCATCCTGGGTGCCATGATCCTCTCGAGCTTCCGGTGGCGCGTCGCTCCAGCCACGGCCGTGGATGCGGCCTGCCGGGCGCTGGCCGCCGAACGGGGCATCTCGGCGCGGCTGCTGGGCCTCCTGGCCGCTCGCGGCGTTTCCACGGCCGACGAGCTGGCCCGATTCCTCGCTCCGGCCGAGGAAGGTCTCCACGACCCAAGGCTGCTCCCCGACGCCGAGGCCGCTCTCCGGCGGGTGGCGGAGGCTCGGGCGCGCGACGAGCGCGTGCTGGTGTACGGCGACTTCGACGCCGACGGCCTGACCGGGCTCTCGATACTGACGCTGGCGTTGCGGTCGCTGGGGATGGACGTGGAGCCGTACGTTCCGGAGCGGCTGAGCGACGGGCACGGGCTGTCGTTGCGCGCCATCGACCACGCGGACGCCACGGGGCGGACGCTGATCCTGACCGCGGATTGCGGCACCAGCAGCGCGGCGGAGATCGACCTCGCACGCAGCCGCGGGATCGATGTGCTCGTTACGGACCATCACCACGCGGCCACGTGGCCGGCGGGGGCGGTGGCGGTGGTCAACCCCGCGCGCGACGACAGCCGCTACCCGGAGCGTGCGTTGACCGGCGCCGGCGTGGCCTGGAAGGTCGCCCATCTGCTGGTCGGCGAGCTGGATGCCGTCGCGGGGAGCGCCGCGCCCGAGAGTGGCGCCGCGGCGGAGCTCCTGCGGCTTCCGGACTCCGTTCGGGAGCTGGCCGACCTGGCACTCATCGGGACCGTCGCGGACGTGGCCCCGATCGTGGGCGAGAACCGCTCCATCGCTCTGCTTGGCCTGGAGCAGCTTCGGGCCGGGGCCCGTCCCGGTCTGGCGGCGCTCCTCGAGCGAGCCGGCGTGGCTCGCGATCGGCTGGATCTCGACGACATCGGCTACGCCATCGCGCCCCGCCTCAACGCCGCGGGCAGGGTAGGGGAGGCGGGCCGTGCGGCGCGCCTGCTCCTGGCGAGCGACCCGGCCGAAGCTGTCGAGCTGGCCTCGGAGATCGAAGCGGCCAATCTCGAGCGGCGCGAGATCACCAAGCGGGCTCTCGCGGAAGCGGTGCACGCCCTCGGCCTGGCGCCGGCACCCGGCGGGACGGCGACGCGCGCGGCCACAGAGACGGCCGTGGCCCCCGACGGCACGGCCCCGGCCGCGGACCTCCCGGCCGCGGGCCTCCCTGCCGCGTTGCTGGTTCGTGGGGAGTGGCCGGTCGGGATCATCGGTCTCATCGCCGGCCGGCTGGCCGAGGACTACGGGCGCCCGGCGGTGGTGGCCACGGCGCTGGACGCGGAAGGCGGTGCACTCCGGGCCTCGTGCCGTAGCGGTGGCGCCGTAAACCTGGCCGAGGCTCTCATCGCCTGCGACGACCTGCTCATCCGGCATGGTGGCCATCGCAACGCCGCGGGCTTCGATATCGACCCTGATCGATGGCCGGAGTTCGCCGCCCGGTTCCTCGAGATCGCCGCAGCGGAGGCCAGGCCGCCGGGTCCGGCCGAGCTGACCGTGGACCTGGTTCTGCCGGCCGATTCGGTCGACTACGCGCTCATCCGTGAAGTCGGGCTCCTCGCCCCGACCGGCCAGGGCAATCCGGCCCCGATCGTCGCCGTCACCGGTTTGACGGTCACGAGAGTCAGGTCGGCCAACGGCGGGCACACGCAGCTGGTCCTGCGGCGCAGCCGGGATGTCCTCGATGCTGTAGCGTTTCGACGCCCGGACCTTGCGGCGATGCTCCATGAGGGCGACCGGATCGACGTCGTCGCGCGACCGGGCAGCCGCTGGTTCGGCGGCATCGAATCGATACAGCTGGAGGTCATCGACGTGTCGGCCGAAGGCGCACAGGCGGCAGTATCGGCCCAGCCGGTCGACGGGGGCAGGGCGTGAGATTGCCGGGTTGGCGGCCGCGGGTTGGAGGTCGTGCCGGCAACGTCGCAGCCGCATCTCTCTCGCTCGTGGGACTGCTTGCGGTGAGCCTGGTGACTTACAGCCTGGTGCTGAATCCGCTGCCGCTGCCCCAGCGCGCCGAACCGACGGCCAACGCGATCGCAACTCCGGGAGTCCCCATCCCGCCCACGTCCACCCCGAGCGGCGTCGTCGGGGCCAGGGGAACCGTCGCCATTCGCGGTTCGGTGGCCTACGTCAAGTCGGGCGAGGTATTCGTCCAGACTGGCACGAGGGCCGTCCAGATCACCACATCGGTGGCCGGCTCGGTGGCTTCGGCCCCGGTCTGGTCGCCGGACGGCCAGTGGGTCTACTACATCGATACCCGCCTGACGACCGGCTCGTGGCTCGACCCGGACGAAGGAGGAATCGAGGATTTCCTGCTGACGTACCCGGTCCTGTGCCGCGTCGCTCCCGACGGCACCGGCGAGCAGGACATCAAGAACGGACTCATCACGTACCGGAACCGGGAGACCTTCTTCTGGATGATCCACCCTTCGATCTCCCCCGACGGGACAACCGTGGCCCTGATCTCCGACGGTCCCACGGAACCGGGCGTCTCCGACGACCTGCTGCGATTCATCGACCTCCAAACCGGCTCCTTCCTCAACACGCCGAGGCTGAGGGACTTCAGCCCGTACGGTCAGTCGGACCCGACCTACTCGCCCGACGGCAAGACGGTCGCGTACGTCACGGAGGCTCGAAAAGGAAACGTGGGCGACCCGGGACTCTGGCTCTACGACACGACCGACAAGACTGCCCGACAGGTGGCGAGCGGCTATCGAAACCCGTCCTGGTCGCCGGACGGCAAGTACCTTGCGGTCGCGAAGTCGGGAGTCGCAAAGCCGGATGTGGCCATCATCGATGCCTCCTCCGGGCAGCTGGTCGGGCAGATCACCAGCGACGGCCTGTCGTGGGCGCCGGTCTGGTCTCCGGATGGCGACGCGATCATCTACTCGCACCTGGCCGGATCGGTGACCGAATTGCGGATGGCCTACGTATCGATGACCGGCGGGCAGCTCTGGTATCAGAACGAGTCCAATCTGATCGACTACCAGGGCTTGGACAG
Organism: Chloroflexota bacterium; assembly: GCA_003157875.1. GTDB lineage: Bacteria > Chloroflexota > Limnocylindria > Limnocylindrales > CSP1-4 > Fen-1039. The sequence continues at coordinate 14,586 of PMKV01000049.1, read as the reverse complement.
CGGTTCCGCGGCCGCCTGGTACATCCCGCCGAAGCCGGCTGCCTCCGGGTCCGCTATCGTATTACCGACTCGCTCGGAGGTGCCATGAACTCCTACCTTGAACGACTGGCCGCCCGCACCAAGGCGGTCGGGTCGGTTCTGTGCGTTGGCCTCGATCCGTCGCCCGAAGCTCAGCCTTCCGGCTTCCCCTCCAGCCTGGCCGGGGTGGAACGTTTCTGCGAAGTGCTGCTCGACGCGACGTTGCCTTATGCGGCGGCCATCAAGCCCAACGTCGCCTTCTTCGAGGCGTTCGGGTCGCCGGGGATCGCGGCCCTGGAGCGCCTGCGCGGGCGCGTGCCGTCGGACGTGCCGTTCGTGGCGGACGTGAAGCGTGGCGACATCGGCACCACCGCGGCTCGCCAGGCCGTCGCCCTGTACGACATCCTCGGCGTCGACGCGGTCACGGCCAATCCATATCTGGGGTCCGAGGCGATCGAGCCGTTGCTGTCGCGCGGTGACCGCTTCGCGTATCTACTGTGCCGCACTTCCAACCCCGGAGCGGGTGAGCTGCAGAACCTGCAGGTTGCGGCCGACGCTTCGATCGGTGCTCCGATCGAGCCGCTGTATGCACGCGTCGCCCGCCGGGCCGTCAACTGGGGTCCGGGCGGCACCGTGGGTCTGGTGGTAGGCGCCACCGCCCCGCTCGAGCTCGAACGAATCCGCAACATCGCTCCCGGGCTGGCCCTGCTGGTGCCCGGGCTGGGCGCGCAGGGTGGGGAAGTCAAGCCGGTTCTGCGCTTCGGCCCCGCGATCGCGGCACCCGCCGGCGGTCGCCCCGGCGGCGGCCTTCTGGTCAACGTTTCGCGCGGCATCTCCGGCGTCGCCGCGGGCGCCGGCGCGGATGCCGGCGGCGGCGCAGGTGCGACGACGGGCGCTGCGGCGGACGGAGTCGCCCGGGCTGATGGCATCGGCGTGGGCGGGTCCAAGTCCGCCGACCTCGCCGAACTCCTCGCCGGCGCGGCCCGGGAGTGGTCGGTTCGCCTGCACGTGTAGCCGCGCGCGGCCGAACCCAGACAAGCGACCAGTTTGATTCCGGGGGAAGGTTGCATTTGCCCCGAGAGCGCCTCCGGTCGTGTGAGGAGAAGCGCGGTTGGGTGAGGTCCGGGCCGGAGAGGGAGGTCAGGATTCAACCACAGAGTTATGCCCTACTTGATAGATTCGGCAGCGCCGACGCAAATGTTCCCGGCCCCCTTTGGGATGGGGCATTCCACGGATCGGTGGTTGCGGGCAGAGTGTTGTCCGCACGGATAGGAGCGGGGCTAAATGGAGTCATTCGTGGCGACCGGCGTTCGTGTTCGCGCGGGCGGGGCGATGGCGCGGCTTCTGAGTGTTTTTCCGACAGCACTTCTCTTCGGCGGGCTCATCACAGTATGGGTCGGGCCGCTGGCCGCGCCTGCGGCGGCAACGACGAGTAGCGATTGGGCCCAGTTCCAGGACGGTCCGACTCACGAGGGGTACAACGCTGCTGAAACAGTCCTGTCGTCTTCGAGTGTTGTCGGTTTGGGCGTATCGTGGACTGGTTCTGTAGGAGCCGTCACATCCTCGCCTGCGGTGGCCGATGGGGTTGTCTACGTCGGGTCCTCCGACGGCACTCTGTATGCCTATGGTGTCGGCTGCGCCACTGGCGGCGCCTCCTGTACGCCGCTCTGGAAGGCTCAGACGACCGGGCTAATCGAATCTACGCCCGCGGTTGCGAACGGTGTCGTCTATGTCGGGACCATCGAAGGGGACTTGTATGCCTTCGACGCCGCCGGGGTGATCGGATGCGGTGGCAGTCCCAAGACATGCACGCCGCTATGGGCGAGCAAGGCCGGAACGGACATCGCAGCGCCGCCTACCGTCGCCGGCGGCGTTGTCTATGTGGGTTCCAGCTACTACTTGTATGCCTTCGACGCGGCGGGGGTCTCCGGCTGCACCGCCGGCATGGGTCCCAGGATGTGCAACCCGCTTTGGATGGGCCAGACTGGCGGCTCTATCGAATCCTCTCCGGCGGTCTCCGGCGGGGTCGTCTACGTTGGTTCTGAAGACGGCAACCTGTACGCCTTCGACGCGACAGGGGTCAACGGGTGCAGCGGCGCCCCCAAGACCTGCATCCCGCTCTGGACGGCCAAAGCCGGCGACCCCCTGTATTACCCCATCGTCTCCTCTCCGGCTGTCGCAAATGGAGTGGTCTACATCGGGTCCTACAACGGCAAGCTGTATGCGTTTGACGCGGCGGGGGTCACCGGCTGCGGCGGAAGCCCTAAGACCTGCTCACCGCTTTGGACCGGTGCCACAGGCGGCAACATTGACGTGTCGTCACCCGCTGTCGCAAACGGCGTGGTCTACATCGGGTCCCTTGATCGGAAGCTGTATGCGTTCGGGACAAGCTGCAACAGCGGTGGTGGCACCTGCACCCCGCTTTGGACGGGGGATACGGGAGGCGCTATCTCCTCATCGCCCGCCGTCGCTAACGGCGTAGTCTACGTAGGGTCCAACAGCGACAAGGTCCATGCCTACGCGGTCGGTTGTGCCAGCGCTGGCGGAGCCTGCACAGCTATCTGGACCGGAGCGTCTGGCAGCTTCTCACCTGCGGTCTCCAACGGCGCGGTCTACGTTGTCTCCGCTCCGGGGAAGCTTTACGCATTCGGCTTGCCAAAGCTTGATCACATCGCGCTCAGCCCTTCAAGCCCGACCATTACGGCCGGTGCCACCCAGAGACTGTCCGCCCAAGGCTTCGACAGCGCCGGCAACTCGCTGGGCGACGTGACGGCCTCGACCGTCTTCACGATCAGCGCCGGTGGCTCGTGTGCTGGAGCGTTGTGCACGGCAACTGTGCCGGGGGATTACGTGGTCACGGCTACCGACGCTACTGCCACGGCCATAGTCACGCTTCACGTCACAGCCGACCTGCCTGATCATCTCGTGCTGAGCCCGGCTAGAGCAACGATCACTGCAGGTGGCCAACAGAGCTACGTCGCCCAGGGATTCGATGTCTCCGGCAATTCCTTGGGTGATGTGACCGCATTGACCACGCTCACAATCAGCGCCGGCGGCTCCTGCACCGGCACTTCTTGCACAGCTGTCCTGCCCCGGGATTACGTCGTCACCGCCACCTACGGCAGCGCTACGGGAACAGCCTCGCTATCAGTGACAGTCGGACCGCTCGCGGGCCTCACTCTAACCCCCCTAAACGCGAGCATCACCGTCGGGGCCAGCCAAGGCTTCACTGCCCAAGGGTTCGACGCCTCCGGCAACTCCTTGGGCGATGTCACCGCCTTGACCACCTTCGCAATCAGCGGTGGCGGGTCCTGCAGCGGCACGTCATGCACGTCCATCGTGGCGGGCGATCACACGATAACGGGCTCCGATGGCGGCGCTACGGGCACAGCCACACTGAATGTCTTGACTGGCCCTCTAGTTCATCTAGTCTTCATCCTCGGTACCCCAACGATCATAGCCGGTGGTACCCAGACCTTCACGGTCCAAGGCTTCGACTACTACGGTAACTCCCTGGGAGACGTCACTGCGTCGACCACCGTCACAATGAGCGGTGGCGGGTCCTGCGGCGGCACCTCGTGCACATCCGTGGTCGCCGGCCGCCACGAGGTCACCGGCACCGATGGAATCGCCACGGGCGGGGCCACGCTCTTCGTATCGCCCGGCTCGCTCGACCACCTCGGTCTCACCCCCAACAATGCGGCCATTACCGCGGGCGCGGGAGAGGCCTATAGCGCCCAGGGGTTCGACACCTACGGAAACTCTCTTGGAGATGTGACTACGTCGACCACCTTCACGATCAGTGGCAGCGGCTCCTGCAGCGGTACGTTGTGCACGGCCGCCGTCCCCGGCGGCTACATCGTCACCGGCACCGATGGCGCCGCCACCGGCACGGCCACGCTGCAGGCAACAACGGTGTCGGTCGTTCGCCTCGTCGTTAGCCCTGCGATCGCCGGCGTCCCAGTAGGTAACAGTCAGACGTATACCGTTCAGGGGTTCGATGCTAGCGACAACCCGCTGGGCGACGTTACCGCGGCGACTACATTCACAATCAGCGGCGGCGGCTCCTGCGGCCGTTCGTCGTGTACCCCAACGGTGTCGGGCAATCACGTGGTCACGGCCACCGACGGCAGTGCCAGCGGCACGGCGGCACTCTATGCATTCCCAATCGATCACCTGGTCCTAAGCCCGCTCAGCGCAACTGCCAGCGCCGGTGGCAGCCAGACCTACACAGCCATAGCCTACGATTCCTACGGCAACTACCTGGGCGATGTCAGTGCCGCTTCAACGTTCGCCATCAGTGGTGGTGGCTCCTGCATCGGCAGCACGTGCACGTCGGCGGTCGCTGGGAGTCACACGATTACCGCCACCGATGGCACGGCGTCTGCCACAGCCACGCTGGTCGTGACTCCCAGGGCGATTGCCAGCCTCGCCCTCAGTCCGGCGTCCGCCTCGATCGTCGCCGGCGGCAGCCAGACCTACGCAGCGCAGGCGTTCGACTCCCACGGCAACTCCTTGGGCGACGTCACCGCCTCCACAACCTTCACGATGACTGGCGGCTCCTGTACCGGGTCCTGGTGCTTGGGCAGCGTTGCCGGCAATCAGACCGTCACTGCAACGTACGGCGGCGTTGCGGGCACAGCCTCCATCAGTGTCACACCGGGCCCAATTGCCTACTTCTCAATAAGCCCGCTCGACGTGACGATCGAGGCCGGAGGTAGCGTGACCTTCGCTGTCTTTGGCTACGACGCGTATGGCAACAACCTCGGAGACGTTACCGCGTCGACCACGTTTGTGATGAGCGGCGGCTCCTGCAGCGGCAGCACGTGTACATCCACTCTCGAGATGGAGCACATCGTCCTCGCGACGAACGATGGCGTCCAGGAAGCGACTCCCGTCTACGTGACGGCGGGTCCCGTTGACTCCCTCGCGATATTCAACCCTGCCGGCTCGGGGATGACGGTTGGCGTGAGCCAGCCATTCTCGGCCACAGGCTTCGACGTCTACGGCAACGTCGTCGGCGATGTCACCGCGTCGACCACGTTCACCATCAGCGGCGGTGGCTATTGCTACGGGACGTCATGCGGGTCCACCATCGCGGGCAGTCATACGGCGACAGGGACCGATGGCAGCGCGACCGGTTCGATGCCTCTCTTCATGGCACCCGGCCCGGCCGTGACCTTCACGGTCTCCGGCTTCCCGAGCCCCTCTAGCGCAGGCAGCAGCCATAGCGTCAAGGTCACAGCCCTCGACGCCTTTGGCAACGTCGCGACCGGATACCGCGGCCAGGTCCACTTCGCCAGCTCAGACTCAAAAGCGGTCCTTCCGGCCGACTACACGTTCACGTCCACCGACGCCGGCACGCACAGCCTGAGCGTGACCCTCAAGACAGCCGGCACCGAATCGGTGACTGCCACCGACAAGGCGACATCAACCATTACCGGCGTCCAGGCCGGCATATCCGTCACGCCTGGAGCGGCCAAGACCTTCGCCGTCTCCGGCCTTCCGAGCCCCTATGGCGTGGGCAGCACCCACACCGTGACGGTCACAGCCCTCGATGCCTACGGCAACGTCGCGACCGGATACCTCGGCAAGATCCACTTCACCAGCTCAGACTCAAAGGCAGTCCTTCCGGCCGACTACACCTTCACATCCACCGATGCTGGGACGCACAGCTTCAGCGTGACTCTCAAGTCGACCGGAACCCGCTCTTTGACTGCCACCGACAAGGCGACATCGTCCATTACCGGGAGCCAGTCGGTTGTTGTGGCCACGCCCGGCGTCGCCACCTACTTCACGGTCTCCGGCTTCCCGAGCCCCTCTAGTGCAGGCAGCAGCCATAGCGTCAAGGTCACAGCCCTCGACGCCTTTGGCAACGTCGCGACCGGATACCGCGGTGCGATCCACTTCACGAGCTCGGACTCAAAGGCAGTCCTTCCGGCCGACTACACCTTCACATCCACCGATGCTGGGACGCACAGCTTCAGCGTGACCCTCAAGACAGCCGGCACCGAATCGGTGACTGCCACCGACAAGGCGACGTCAACCATTACCGGCGTCCAGGCCGGCATAACCGTCACGCCTGGAGCGGCCAAGACCTTCACCGCCTCCGGCCTCCCGAGCCCCTATTGCGTGGGCAGCACCCACACCGTGACGGTCACGGCCCTCGATGCCTTTGGCAACGTCGCGACCGGATACCGCGGTGCGATCCACTTCACGAGCTCGGACTCAAAGGCAGTCCTCCCGGCCGACTACACCTTCACCTCAACCGACGCCGGCACGCACGGCTTCAGCGTGACCCTCAAGACAGCTGGAATGCGCTCGGTGACTGCCACCGACAAGGCGACATCCTCCATCACGGGGGCGCAGTCCGTCTTCGTCGCGTCGTAGGTTTGCAGAGCTGCGTTCATACGACCAACACGCCAGCAAACTGCTCAGACGGCAACAGTGGATGGTTGAAGCTCTACGCGCCGGGAGCTGCGGTCGGCTGTCTCGATCGGCGAAATGGGGCGGCCACAGCAGGTCGGCCGCTGAGCTTGGCTACGGCAGCAGCGGCAGGCCCATGGCGTCGGTTGGCACTGAGGTGGCGGCGGATTGGCCGGGGATTACGGGGAGGTTGGGGGTGTCGAGGGCGGGCATCGACGGCATCTCCGGAGCGACGGAGCTCGACGAGGTGGCGGTTGGGCTCGGCATCAGCTCCGGCAGGGGATTGTCCGAGCGGGTGATCGTGGCCTTCGCGAGTTCGATGTCGAACCAGACGGAGTAGCCGTCGAGCGCCAGGCGGGCAAGGGTGGTCGCGTCGGGGACGGCGGTACGGCGTTCGGTGACGACCGCCAGGGCGAGCTTGCCGTCGAGGATGAACGGGTCGGACAGGAAGCCGATCTCGGTATCGAAGAGCGCAGAGTGGATCGCCTCGGTGGTGCCGAATTCGGGCTCTGAGCGCCAGCCGGCATCTGTGGCGAGGGCGGCGTCGGCGGGAGAGAACCGGGCAACGTAGGTGAGCAGATCGGGGGCGGGGTCGCTCCGGATCTGGCCCAGCGCCGCCTTGGACCTGTCGTCGAGGGTGCCGCCGTACTTGCTCTCGACAAGGAAGAGTTCGGGGCCAGACGCGGTCGAGATGGGGCCGATCACCTGGCCGCTGTGGGTCGAGGGGTCGAAGACCGCGCTCCCGATGGCCGGGACGAGGCCGTCCTTGGTGTAGAAACCGACTTCGCCCGAGGTGTTCGAGGTTTCGGGTGCGGGCGGCTTGTTCGCCGCGGCCACTAGGGATCGGAAGAGAGTGGCGCGGCTGGACTGCGACATCGAATTGAGCGTCTTGCCGAGCGCGTCACCGGCCAGGCTCAAGCCGGTCGGCGCGCCTTCGATCGAGGTCGGCGAAACGCCGGTGAGTCGATCGAGGACCAGCTGCGAAAGCTCCACCCAGGGGCCGCCCGCGGCCGACGAGTCCGGCGCGGGGCCGATGACCAGCTCGCGGAAATGGGCCTCGTTCACGCTCTTCGACCGCCAGCCGGCCAGCAGGCTCGCGGTTACGGCGCGGCGGAGGGCCTGGGCGTCGGCCCAGGACTGGATGGCGCTGAGCTCGACCTTGGCCGTGTCGGCGTCGGCCGGCAGGCGGCGCTTCAGCGGAACCGTGTCGGGCGAGGGGAGCACCCGGGCCAGGCTGGTGCGGCCCGTGGCGTCGGTGGCGGGACCGAGGATGTCGTCCGGCTTGCCTGTGGAGGCGCCGGCGGCGATCTCCGGGTCCAGCTCCAGGGTGGTATCGGCGGGTACGCCGTCCGCCGAGACCGATACGTCTTCGCCGAAGACCTGCCAGCCGGCGTCGTGGAGCTTGGCCACGATCGTTTCCGCGGAGGTGCCGGCGGTCAGCTCGGCGCGGATCCGGGCGGCGGTCGCGTCGACGTTGGCCTGAGCGGCAGCCGGCCACGCGCCGGGAGCAGGGCTGGCGCCGGCAGATGGGGCAGGGGAAGGCGAGGGCCCAGGGGACGCGGAGCCGCTCGGGCTTGGCGCCGGGGTCGCGGAGGCGCCAGGGCTGGGACTTGGGCTCGGACTGGGCGTCGCGGCACCCGTCGACATAGCGTTCGTGACGGTCAGCCCGAATCGGATGAAGCGGAGGCGATGCGCCGTGTCGCCCGAGGCGTAGGCCGTAGCCTCGACCCACGGATCGGGGCTGGCCGGGGTCGCGATGCCGTCGCGGGCGGCCAGCTGCCGGAGCAGCTCGTCGTCGATCAGGCTTTCCCGCGCGGCGTCGAGCGTGGCGGCGGCGGCAATGCCGTTCTGGAGCACGGCCACCTGATCGGCGGTGAGGTTGCCGGGGATGACCCCTCCGGCGACGAACGAGCTGCGCTCCTGGACGAGCAAGGCCAGGACGGCAATCCGACCCCGCAGCGCCTCGCGGCTGATGGCGTGGCCGTTGACCGAGGCCACGGCCGTCCAATCGTGGTTGTTCCGATAGAGCGCCCAGCCGGCGCCGAGACTGCCGACGCCAAGGACGATCGCCAGCGACAATGCGCCGAACACGACGGCTTCGCGGCTCGGCCGCGGCCGGCGGATTCGGGCCGTTACGTTGCCGAAGGCTTCGCGCAGGCGCCCGAGCCGGCCGTAGGACCTGGCCGCGTTCTTGCGATCGGCGTCGGCGCCCCTCGCGCGCTCAGCGGTGCCGCGATATCGATTGCTGTTCTTGGGCATCCCCCGGGTCCTTCCTCGTTCTTCGGGCAGGTGCCATTGTCGGGGAACGATCGACTGTCTGCCCGGTGTTCACGCGGGACCGGCCCGGCCGCGCCACGGGGCGGCAACCGCGACGTCTGGACTAACTTGCCTGGGGTGAAAGTTAGGGGAGGTGGGTTGTGTCTGGTAGGCCGAGTCGTGCGGTCGGACGCTCAACCTGAGCGTGAATACGGCTGACTGATCCCGTTTCGGGCGCTCGAAGTGACGCCTATCCGACCCAACTTTCACCTGGGGCAAGTTAGTCTAGATAGGGTCCGAGGGAGGGTGGCCAGGGCCGCGGGACGGGCCTCGCCGCACGGCGGGCCTGGTCGCACGGCGGGCCTGGCCACACGGCGGGCCTCGCCGCACGCCGGCCCTCGCCGCACGGTTGGCCTCGCCGCGGAACACAGGCGTCGAAATCGGCCGTTGCGGGCGACGCTGCCACAGGAGCCGGCGATTGTGCCGACTCTTAACATGAGGGCCCAGGTCCTCTGGCATTAGCGCGCACCGGAGAGCCAGGCATGACGAGCGACACCGATCTCGAGCGAACCCGTAGGTTCTCGCTGGCGGAGGTCAAGCGGCTGCTGGCGATGGTCGATCCCAACGCCGACAAGCTTTTCGCCAAGGCGCGGACCGTCCTCGGGGCCGAGCGGGCGGCTCGGTGCCTGGAGCTTGCCCGCCTGGCGCCGCTGACCGGTCGCTGGGTGCCGACCTCGGCCGTGGCCCAGCTGGTCGTCGGGACGATGGATGTCGGTGCCGACTGGTGGGCTCGCCCGCACGAGGAGCTCGACGCAAGCCGAGTGTGGGCCCAGACCGGCACGCCCGACGCGCTGCTCGAGGCTGGCCACGGCGACGCCGAGACCGAAGACGGCGATTCGTGCCTGGCGCTCCTGGGCCGCTGGATAGCGGACGACGCGGCGGACAAGGAATGGGGCCGGCCGGTGGACCGCGTCGACATGAGCGACCCTCGCGTCGACGGCCGCATCGTCCTGCCGGACGGAGCAAAGGCCGGCGATCGACTGACGGCCATCTTCGCGCCCGGCGGGCGGGTCTGGGTCGACGTCGTGGAGCGAGAGGGCGCGGGCGCCGTCGCTTCCCATCCCGCGACCCGTGGAGCGGCTCATAGCCGGCTCGGGTCGCGGCTGGCGGAGCGCCGGTATCACGGCGTCGCGGAGGTGGGGCCGGCATGGTCGATGGCCACCGCCATCGGGCCGATCAGGCTGCCCGGCGAGACGGCCGGCCGGTCGAGCGACCCCTTCTCCGATCAGATCGACCACGACGCTTCTCGCCGCCTCTTCGAGTGGGCCAAGGGCCAGGGTATCGCCGCCAATGTGTTGATCGGCCCGTGGCGCACCAAGGATGCGCTGTGGTCGGCGCGCCACCGGATCGGACTGCCGTACGGCCGGCCGGGACCATGGGTCACGTTCGACGACGCCGTTGTGGCGGCCGTCGACGGCGATCGCGGCACACTCATGAGTGCGCTGGCCGACCTCGACTGACCGGGGTGCCCGCAGCGACGCCGCGCCCCATTCGCCCCGCCGTTCAGGACCCTCCCGGCCCAATGGGGGACAATACCCATTGGCCCGGATGACCGAGCCGGGCACGCCCTATCTCTGTTGGCAGCAAGGCTGAGGATCGATGACGCAGGCTGATACTCCCGAGCCCACCGCGGCGCAAGACCCCGCCACTGCCGCGGACCCGGCCACTGCCGCTGACCCGGCCACTGCCGCGGACTCGGCCACGTCTGTGGACCCCGCCACTGCCGAAGAACCCATCCGGCCCGCGGAAACCCGACCCGGGTACGTCGATCGCGATGCCTACGAAATGGCCACCACCGGGCGGCGCGTCTCCGGCTGGCTCCTCGACCTGTTCTTCCTGTTTGTCGTCGTCGGCATCGTGGCCGCCGTCCTTGGGGGCTGGCAGCCCGTGACCAGGACGGTGACAAACGACGACGGCTCGACCTGGACGGCGTCGACCTTCTACCTCAACGAGCTGTGGTCGTATGGGCTTCTCGGCCTCTTCTCGCTCCTGGCCATCCCGATGTGGGTGAGAAACGGGGCAACGCCGGCCCAGCGGCTGTTGGGCCTGCGCGTCTTCGACGCCGCCGAGCCCAGGCTTCTCTCCTGGCCCCAGGCGACCGTCCGCTGGATCGTGCTGTACGGCTGGGTCTTCTTCGGCGTGGCCTCGGTGCTGACGGTCGCTCTTACGGCCGTAGTGGGAGTTTGGCAATTCGCGCTGCTCATTGGTCTGGCGCGCGACGAAGGCCATCAGGGCCGTCACGATCGGCTGGCGCACAGCCTGGTTGCGGTGCCTCGAGTCGGTCGATATTCGGCCTGGGACTGATTTGTGCGCCGGGCGCGATAGACTGGCGCCATGAGCAGTCGATCGGACGCGGGCGGGGCCGGCGTCGGCGGGACGACCGAGGAAGTCGGGATCATGCGGGACGCCCGACGTGCGACGGCGAGCCGGTCCGCGGGTCGCAGCGCCACGACCGCCGCACGTGCGCCGAGGGCGGAGAGCCAGCAGCGCGTCGTGATCCTGAGTGGCCTGTCGGGCGCGGGCAAGACCGCCGCCACGAAGCTTTTCGAAGACCTCGGCTACACCTGCATGGACAACCTGCCCGGCGAGCTTCTGCCAGACCTGGCAGAACTCGTTTCGGGAGACCGCCAGCGGTTCGAGAAGGTCGCGGTCGTGCTCGACGTTCGGGCCGGCAACGCGCCGCTCGCCCTGGCCGCGATGCGCGGCGCCCTGGAGGGTCGGGGCATCAAGCCGCGCGTCTTCTTCCTGGAGGCTCGCGACGACGTCCTGATCCGCCGCTTCTCTGAGACGCGCCACCGCCACCCGCTGGCCGGCCGTCGCGGCATCGCCGGTTCGATAGCGGAGGAGCGCCACTTGCTCGACGCCGTCAGGGCCGACGCGGACGTCGTCATCGACACCTCGGACCTCTCGCTCCGCCAGCTCAAGGAGAGGATCTTCGGCAACCTCGAGGACTCCGCGACAGACCAGGAGATGGTCTTCCAGCTGATCAGCTTCGGCTTCAAGCACGGTGTGCCGCTCGAGGCTGACCTGGTCTTCGACGTCCGGTTCATGGAGAACCCTTACTACGTCGACACGCTTCGCCACCTCTCCGGCCTGACGCCGGCCGTGCGCGACTATGTCATGAGCCAGCCGATCGCCCAGCAGTTCCTCGACTTCCTGTCGCGGTTCCTCGAGTTGACCGTTCCGGGTTTCCGAAGCGAGGGCAAGACGCGCCTGACGATCGCGATCGGCTGCACCGGCGGCTACCACCGATCGATCGTCATCACCGAAGAGCTTCGGAAGTGGCTGGAAAGCCAGGGCTTCGGCGCCGTGGCGGTCTTCCACCGCGAGCTGGAGCGCGAGTGAGCTGGTCACCGTTCCGAGTCAGCCGCTCGGTTCTGCGGCGCTGGCTGGTACCGGGCATCGGACTGAAGCGCTGGCTGCTCGTGGTCTTCGCCGGCGAGCTGCTGCTGGCCCTTGCCGGCGCGCTGCTCCTGCGCCAGCTCTATCGCGACTACGACTTCTCCGGTCCCGGCCAGAGCTTCCTCTACCTGGCCACGCTGCAGTTCCTGCCATACCTTCTGCGCGGCCTGGTCGTTGCGTCGGCCGGCGCGGGTCTGTTCCTCTACGGCTCGTGGCGCGCGATCCGCGTTCTGATGGGGCCGTTCCTTGCCACCGAGAGCGATCAGCCACTCGTCGAGGTCATCTACCAGAAGCGCTTCCTGTCGCGCGGCCCGAAGGTCGTCGTAATCGGCGGCGGAACGGGCCTGTCGACGCTGCTGCGGGGGATCAAGGAGCACACCAGCAACATCACGGCCGTGGTCACGGTCGCCGACGACGGCGGATCGTCGGGCCGGCTGCGCGAGGAGCTGGGTATTCCGGCTGTCGGCGACATCCGCAACTGCATCGTGGCCCTGGCGGACTCGGAGCCGCTGATGGGCGAGCTGCTCCAGTACCGATTCCCCGGCGACGGCGAGGCCAGCCTGGGCGGGCACACGATCGGCAACCTGTTGCTGGCGGCGATGGCCTCGGTCCAAGGGGGCGACTTCGAAGAAGGCGTGCGGCAGATGAACCGCGTTCTGGCGGTCCGCGGTCAGGTGGTCCCCGCGACCGGAACGGCTGTCACCCTCCACGCTCGACTGCTCGGCGGGACCGAGGTGGCCGGCCAGTCGGAGATCGCGAAGTCGGCCAGGATCGATCGAGTCTGGCTCACGCCCGAGGACGTCCCGGCGGGCGACGACGCCAGGCGAGCCATCGAGGAGGCCGACCTGATCGTGGTGGGCCCCGGCAGCCTGTACACGAGCATCATGCCGAGCCTGCTGCTGCCCGAGTTGCTGGCGGCCGTCCGATCGTCGGAGGCGGTCAAGCTCTTCATCTGCAACGTGGCCACTCAAACCGGCGAGACCCAGGGCTTCGATCTGGCCGACCACGTCGCCGCTCTGGAGCGCCATACCGGCACGGGTTGGATCGATGTCGTCCTGGCCAACAACCGATTCGACGCCCGGCGACCCGGAGGCTACGTGGCCGAGCCGGTCAAGCTGCGCTGGCCGCCGGTCGTCCTCTCGCCGGGCGTCGCGACGCCGCGCCTGGTCCTGGAGGACGTTGTCGATCCGGGCAATGCCCACCACCACGAACCGGCCCAGCTGGCGGCGGCGGTGATGCGGATCTACGAGCGGGAGTCGTTCGGCCGGCGCCGCCCGCGAGTTTCGCGGACGGCATAGTGGCCCTTCGCGGCCGCCTCGCGGGGTCCACGGCACTCCGCGCCGCTAACCGCGCCTCCAGCCTCCACCCGGGCGAGGGCGGCAGGTGACCACGGCGGAACGCGAACTCGTCGAGTCGCTGCGGGTTGAGCTGGCCGCCGTGGACCCGCCCCGACGTTGCTGCCGGGCCGCGGAGTCGGCCGGATTGGCCGGCGCCTTCGAGCCGCGGCGTCGAAGCGTCACCCGCCTGATGCTGCGCCTGGGCCGGGTTCGGGCAGGGGAGGGGAGTCCGCCGCCGACCACGGTTTCGGCCGCCGGCCCCGGCCCGACTGGCGGGGAGTGGAGTCGGCCTCCGACCGCCGGCTCGGGCTCGACCACGGGCTCGACTGGCGGGGAGGGGAGTCCGCCGCCGTTCGATTGGCAGCGCTCCGCCGACCACTGCCGGGTTGCCTATCTCCGCGGTCGATTCCTGGCCCACGGCTCCCTGAGTCTGGCGTCGGGCCGAACCCACCTGGAGTTCGTCCTTCCGCCCGACGAAGCTCGCGATCTTTGCCGGCACCTCGAGGGGCTGGAGATGCCGGCCACCTGGCGTCTTCGGCGCGGCCGCGGCGTGGTCACCTGGAAGAGCGTGGAGACGGTCGTCACCTTCCTGAAGGTCGTTGGGGGCGGCTCGTCCCTTCTCGAGTTGGAGGCCAGGCAGGTTTCACGCTCGGTGCGGGGCGACATCAACCGGGTCATCAACGCCGAATCGGCCAACCTCGTTCGGGCCGTGGCCGCCTCCGCGCGCCAGCTCGAGGCCATCGACGCGCTCGAGTCCGACGGCCACCTGGCCGAGCAGCCCTACACCGTTCGTCTGGTAGCCGACGCACGGCGCGAGGAGCCCGAGGCGACCTTCACCGAGCTGGCCGAGCGTCTGGGACTGCATCGCTCCACGGTTCAGCGCGCCCTCGACCGGATCGAGCGGCTGGTGCTGCACCCCGATGCGGGAGTGGGGAAGCGGAACTCGGCGAGGAAGTAGGCCGGCGTCGGCCGCGGACTGCCCGCGAGGCCGTGGGCAGGCGTCGGCCGCGGACCGCCCGCGAGGCCGTGGGCAGGCATCGGCCGCGAACCGCCCGCGAGGCCGAGGGCAGCGCGGCGGCGGCGGTTG
>PMKV01000149.1 GCA_003157875.1 Chloroflexota bacterium | reverse complement strand
TTACTCCTTGTCGCTCCGGCGGGGGCCAGATGGCTGGGCCGGTGAGGCGCCGGGGCGCGGTGACTGGATCCGTGTCGGGGTACGCCAAAGCATACCCCGAGCGTGGGGCCGACGCGGGAGTTTACCGGTTCCGAGCCTCGCTGTCACCGTCGACGAAGCCACGCAGGGCCTCGAGACGCGGATCGATCTCGTCGTCGGGGTGGTCGTGCGGACCGCTGGCCATTTCCTCGCCGCACACGACGCACAGGCCCGGGCAGTCTTCCCGACACAATGGGGCGATCGGCTCGGCCAGGAGGATGCCGTCGCGGACCTCTTCTTCGAGGTCGAGTTCGTGGTGGTCCGTCAGTCGCAGGGCGTCGGGTTCAGCGTCTGCGTCGACCGGCAGGCCGCTGGCGATATCGACGCTGGGCAGGGCCTCTTCGTCGAGGTCGACCTCTACCGGCCACTCGATATCCCTCAGGCAGCGGCTGCACGTTTGCCCGATCGCCGTCGTGAGCAGGCCGTGGACCAGCAGTCCCCTGTTGGTGCGAGTCAACCGCAGAGTCCCCTCGACGTCACGGAGCTGGACGAGGTCGCCTCCGAAGTCGAGCGGGGGCGCCGAGATGGCGAGGTCTCGGGTCGATCCCGCGGGCTCCCCCAGCAGCCCGGACACGTTGAAGATCAGGGACTCAGCCGCCGACCGGTTGTCCCGTGTCCGATTCATCGTATTCGTCGAGGTCTCCCTGGCCGTCGTCATCGTTCTCCATAACCGCAGCTGATGCGGCTGCCGCCGCGGCAGCGGCCTCCGAGCGCCGGTCGTCCAGCACCTCCAGGCCCCGCTTGATCGTCTTGAGCGTCCGCATCACCTCGGTCTCGAGCCCCACCAGGACCTCGGCCGCGTAGTCGTCGGCGCCGCGTTGGGTCGCGTCTGCCTCCATCTGAGCCTGGCGCACGATCTCGTGGCTGAGTTCCTCCGCCTGACGAGTCAGCTCGCGTTCCTCGATCAGATAGGTGGCCTGCTCCTGAGCCCGGGCCAGAATCTGCTCCGCCTCCTCGCGGGCCTGCTCGAGCAGCCGCTCGACCTCGTTGGTGACCCGCCGGGCCGACTTGATCTCCTCGGGAATCGTGACCCGCAGCTGATCGATCCACTCAAGCGCATCAGCCTGATCGATGATCACGCTGTTGGAGAATGGGAGTTTCCTGCCATTCGCCACGAGCGCCTCCAGGCGCTCGATCAGGACGATGATGTCGATCGGTCGGGCCCTCCTCGGGCGGGTAGCCAGGGCTGCCGGTTGGCGCGATTATAGACCGCGACTCCGGGCCGCCAGACGCCCCGACACGGCCGGTGGCACCATTTGAGTCACGTCTCCCCCGAACGCTGCGATCTCCTTCACCAGGCTAGAGCTGAGATAGCTGTGCTCGAGGGCCGTCATGAAGAAGACGGTATCGACTTCCGGCGCCAGCTTGCGGTTCGTGTGGGCCATCTGCAACTCGGACTCGAAGTCGGAGATTGCTCGCAGGCCTCTGACGACGAACGTCGCGCCGCGATGACGGCAGAATTCGACGGTGAGGCCGTCGAACGATTCGACGTCGATCCGCCCGGCCACTTCCGCCGTGCAATATTCGTCGATCGCCTCCCTCACCACCTTGACCCGCTCGTCTGTCGGGAAGATCGGGGCGCCCTTGTGCGGGTTCAGAAGGACACCCAGCACGACTCGGTCGAAAACTGCGGCCGCCCGGGCGACCACATCGAGATGGCCGTACGTGATCGGGTCGAACGAGCCCGGGTAGACGGCAATCTTCACGTGGTTGCCTCCATGGCGTCCCCGCCAGGACGATAGAAGGTCAGGGCGGTCTCTCCGAAGCGGCGGGTCCGCACGGATGCTAGCAGCCCTACGACCGGGGGGGGAGCCGTCCGCCAGAAATGCTTGGCCACGACCCAGGCCGCCGGAGTAAGCAGCGGCGCATCGCCGGCCCCGAGCCTGGCCAGCACGGCGTCCGTCAAGCCGGGCTCGGCGTAGGGCGCATCGATCAGGACGAGGTCGAACGGCCCGTCCCCCGCGGCCCGGTCACGCAGATAGGCGACGGCGTCCCCGACGACGACGCGGCCGCGACCGGCGAATCGGGCGGCGACGAGGTTCTCGCCGATGACGCGGGCCGTAACGGCGTAGCGCTCCACGAACGTGGCCCGAGCCGCCCCACGCGACAGCGCCTCGATCCCGCCCGCGCCCGAACCGGCGAAGAGGTCGAGCACCCTTGCATCGACCAGATACGGCTCCAGGATCGCGAAGAGCGTCTGCTTGACCCGGTCGCCCAGCGGCCGCGTCGCCTCGCCCGGGGCCCGCAGCCGCAATCCCCTGGCCGAACCCGCTATGACACGACCGGCGTCAGGCATCGATGCCGCCGCCGATCTCGCCGTCGTTCGGGCCCTCGGGCTCGCCCGAGACGTCGGCCAGGACCTCGCCCGCCCCGACGCGCGCCAACCATCCATCACGCAGCTCGGCCGCCAGAGCCTCATTGCCCGGCCGCAGCGCGCCGGACTCGTCCACGAGCCGCTCGGCGACGACCCGCGCCTCTTCGGCCCTTTCGCGATCGCCCTTGTTCCGCAGCGACGCGATGCGCAGGGTCGGCAGGCCGCTCTGATGCAGTCCCAGCAGCTCGCCCTCGCGGCGAAGCTCGAGATCCATCTCGGCCAGCTCGAAGCCATCGGTGTGGGACTCGAGGGCCGCCATGCGCGCCCCGGCCGTCTCGTCGGTCGAGTCGGAGACGAGAATGCAATAGGACTGCGCCTCGCCACGGCCGACGCGGCCACGCAGCTGGTGGAGTTGGGCAAGCCCGAATCGGTCGGCATCGAGGATGAGCATGACCGTTGCCTCGGGCACGTCGACGCCGACCTCGAGAACCGTGGTGCCCACAAGAACGTCGATCTCGCCCCGGCGGAACCGATCCATGCGCTCGTCGCGAACCGCTGCCTTCATCTGGCCGTGCACGGCATCGACGCGGATCGCCGGGCTCTCCGGCTGGCCCATCCGTGCCGCCGCCTCCGCCAGCTGCCCCGGCAGCGCGGCGGCCACCTCGTCGGCGGAGCGCGCGGCCGTCTCCTCGTCCTCCTCGACGAGCGGCACGACGACGAAGGCCCGATGCCCGGCTCGAACCTCGCGCACGATGAGCGGGTAGGCGCCGCGCCCGGGGTCGTCCCTGGCCCCCGCCAGATCCGCGCTCCGCCGGATCCCCGTCTTTATCGGGATCCTCCCCGCCGGCAGGGAGCGGAGGTCGGAAACGTCCAGATCGGCCAGCAGAATCTGGCCGAGCGTGCGGGGGATCGGCGTGGCCGTCATCAGCAGGACGTGCGGTGAGCGACCCTTCGCGCCCAGAGCCTCCCGCTGGGCGACGCCGAAGCGGTGCTGCTCGTCGACGACCGCCAGAGCCAGGTCGTCGAACTGGACCGACTCCTGGACGAGCGCGTGGGTGCCGACGACGATCCTCCCGGCGGTCAGGCCGAGCAGACCGTCGCCGGTCGTAGGAGCCCTGAGCTGCTCTACGGCGGCCCGCCGCTCGGTGGCCGGCAGGGTCGCGGTCAGGAGCGTGACGCCGTGGCCGAGCGGCTCCAACAGCCGGCGAAGGGCCACGGCATGCTGGCGGGCGAGAAGATCCGTCGGCGCGAGCAGGGCGCCCTGCCGGCCGACATCCGCCACGAATGCCAGGGCCAGCGCCGCCACGGCGGTCTTGCCGGACCCGACGTCGCCCTGCAGAAGCCGCATCATCGGACGCGGGCGGCCCAGATCGGCCGCGATCGCGGCCACAGCCGCGGCCTGGTCGTCGGTCAGACGGGCAGATTCGGAGACTCCGGTACGGGCTCGCACCTGTTCGGTCAGGGCGGCCTCGACGGCCCCGACAGCCTCTCGCACTCTGGCCGGCAGCACCTCGACCGGATCTCCAACCGCGACGCGCCGTCCTCGATCGCGCGCCACCATGCCGACCTGCAGCGCCAGCAGCTCGTCGTAGCCCAGCCGTTGCAGCGCCGCGTCTCGGGCGGTGAAGGTCTCCGGATAGTGGGCGCTCTCCAGTGCGGCGGCGATGGGCATCGACGGTTCGCCGGGCAGGTACTCCGGGTAGGTCGACCCGACGGCATCGAGGGCCTGCCGGATTGCCCGCCGGAGCGTCGGGGCGGTGAGTCCGGCCGTCAGCCGGTAGACCGGCACGATGCGGCCCGCGTGCAGGAGGGCCGAACCGTCGTCGGCCGCGAATTCGGGGTTGTCCAGCGTGGTGGTGAAGCCGCGGTGCTTGACCTTGCCGCTGACCACAATCCAGTCGCCCTGATGGAGGCGGTTGGCGATGAAGCGGCGCCCGAACCAGGTTGCCTCCACGTCGCCGGTGTCATCGCCGAGATAGGCCGTGGTCCGCTCGACGCGCCGCCGGAAGGTGGGAGCGACCTTGATGCCGCGGACCTGGAGCCTGGCGCTGGCCGGGGCGCCGTCGGGGACTCGGGCCAGGTCGCGGGCCGTGCTCAGTTCTCGCAGGTCGTCGTAACGACGCGGCAGGTGGAAGAGAAGGTCGCGGACGGTGCGGATGCCGAGCCGCGGCCCAACGCGACGCAGAACCGTGGCACCCGCAAAGCCACTCGCTCCGATCGGGGTGTCGGGACCGACCTGTCCGGACGGGCGACGAACGGAACCTCCTCCCGGCGCCGACTTGCCATACCCCCGCGCGGCCACTTCCCTACTCGGCCGCTATCAGATACCGGTAGTGGGGCTGCCCGCCGGCGATGACCTCCACCTCCACGCCGCTCCGCCACTCTCTGACGCGGCGGGCCACCGACTCCGCCTCGGCGGGGTCGGCCCCTTCGCCGTAGTAAAGGGTGATCAGCTCGAAACCCGGCTCGAGCGCTTCCAGGGCCGCCAGCACTGCCTTCATTCGATCGTTCCCGACGGCGAGGAGCCCGTCGTCGGGGTCGAGAACGATGGTCTGTCCCGACTTCACCTTCCGACCGCCGATCGTGGCATCGCGCACGGCTTCGGTGACCTGCAGTGTCTGCACCGCTCTGCCGGCCAGGGTCATCACCTCGGCATTCGCGGTCGCGTCGCGACCGGGGTCCATCGCCAGCAGCGCGGCGAAACCCTCGGCCGCATTCCTGGTCGGGACGACGCGAACGCGCCGGGTCGTCATCTCGGAAGCCTGGCGAGCGGCCAGCACCACGTTTGGGTTGTTGGGCAGGAGAAGTATCTCCTCGGCGTTGATCTTCTCCACCGCATCGAGCAACTCGCCGGTCGAGGGATTGTTGGTCTGCCCACCGTGGACGACCGCGGCGACCCCGTACGAGTCGAAGATGTGGGCCAGCCCGTCCCCGGCCGCCACGGCAACCACGGCCAGCGGAATCAACTCGGCCGGCCGCGGCGTTGCCCCGGACCCTTTGGGGCCCGACGAGCCGTTCGATCCGGCCGGCGCGGCAAGGGCTTCGGCCATCGCCTCGTACATCCCCATCTCGACGTGCGGTCGAGCTTCGTGACGCTGTCCGGCGGCGTGGTGTCCGGCGGCGGCGTGTCCGGCGGCGGCGCGCCCGCTCCCAGCGCGTTCCTCGATCGGCGCGGCGACGACCGCGGCCGCCCGCTTCTCTCGGACCTCGTTCGACTGGGCATCCAGATTCTCGACCGTGATCCGGGTCAGCGAGCCCTTCGACAGACCGAGGGCGATGACGTGGTCGGGCCGCCCGCTGTGGACGTGGACCTTGACCGCGCGAAAGTCGCCCGCCACCAGGACCGACTCGCCCATCTTCTCCAGTTCGGCCCGCAGCCCGTCGACATCGATGCCCGAGCCGCGCGAATGCAGAAGGAACATCGTCTCGTAACCGAAGCCGTCTTGGGCGTTCGCGACCGGAGCGGCGACAGCGCTGGTTCCCATCGCCGATCCCGCGGCGGCCGCCGTCTGGTCGCGAGCAACCAGGAACTCCAACGCCCCCTCCATCAGCCGGTACAACCCCTGTCCGCCGGCGTCGACGACACCCGCATCCCGAAGGATCGGCAGCATCGACGGCGTCCTGACCACGGCGAGTCGCGCACCCTCGACCGCGGCGGCCAGGACATCCTCCAGGTCGCCGCCCGCCTCGGCGGCCTCGACGGCCGCGGCTGCAGACTCGCGTATCACAGTCAGAATCGTGCCCTCGACGGGCTTGGCCACGGCCTTGTAGGCGGTCGCGGTTCCCTGGTTGAAGGCATGAGCCAAGTCGGCACCGTTGAACCGATGCTTGCCGCCGAGGGCCTCGGCCATGCCGCGGAATATCTGCGAGGCGATGACCCCGGAGTTGCCTCGAGCGCCCATCAGCGCCCCGAAGCTGATGGCCTGGGCGACGCGGTCGGCAGACGGATCGGACACCGCCTCGGCCTCCGCCAGAGCAGCCCGCACCGTCGCCAGCATGTTGCTGCCGGTGTCGCCGTCCGGCACGGGGAAGACGTTCAGGGCGTTGACTTCGTCGACGTTGGCGGCGAGGTTGTCGACCGCGCCGCGGAACGCGGCCAACAGCCCCGATCCGTCACCGGCGCGGCGTGTCATCGATGTGTTCCGGTCGTCATTTGGGCTTGCGTTTCCTCGACGCCGTCGCCCCCGCGGCCGCACTCTTGTTGGATGGCAACTCCAGGGGCGGTTCGTCTCGTTCGACCGTCTCCGCCCGTTCGATAGCTTCCGCCCGCTCGATGGCGTTGGGCTGGTAGCGCAACCCATCGACGTGGATCGTCAGGCTTGCGACCTCCGCACCGACATAGTGTCGCAGCGAGTAGCGCACGGCCGAGTCAACCTGCCGGGCGACCTCGGCCACCGGCACCCCGAAGGCGACGGTGATGAAAAGATCGAGTCGCAGCCCGCCCTCGGTCGTCAGGCGCATCCCCGGCCGGTCCAGCCCGACCCAGCGCAGCATGCGGCGATTGAAGGACGGGTCGCTGAAGCCGGTCACGCCGTAGCTGCTCTGAACCGCGGTTCGAACGATGTCGACGATGGCCCGGCGCGTGACGATCGATCTGCCGGCCATGGAGCGCTCGGGCATGCCCTTGAACTACCTCCTGCCTGAGCGGGTGAAACGGTGTGCTATCATACCGCCCCGGTCGGCCCCGGTCGGGACCGCGACTTCCTAGCACGTATTCGTGAGGACCTGATGTCTCGCTCCTGCGCCGTCTGCGGGAAGATCTCGATGGATGGCTTCAACGCCCAGTCGTCCGGAATGAACCGGGTCCGCGCGCATCGTCGCTTCCAGCCGAACCTCCAGCAGACCACGATCCAGGTCGGCGGCAAGTCGGTCAAGGCTCTCATCTGCACGCGCTGCCAGCGCACCATCTCGCGCGCAGCCCAGTAACCGCCGCCGGCCCACGGCCGGTCGAACGATCACCCGGCGTCGAGCTCAGGCTCGGCGCCGTTTCGTTTGCCGCCCATAGAACACGCGGCTAGTGGGCCTCGTGCGGCTCGATGCCCAGCTCATCGCTGTCGAGCCAGACCGTGAAGGGGCCGTCGTTGACCAGCTCCACGGCCATGTCCGCCCCGAAACGACCCTGCGCAACCGAGAGGCCGGTTGAGGCCAGGATCTCGCAGAAGACCTCGTACAGCCGCTCACCGACGACCGGGCCCGCGGCGCCGATGAAGGACGGCCGCCGGCCTCGGCGAGCATCGGCGTAGAGCGTGAACTGGCTGACCACCAGGGCCGCTCCCCCGACTTCCCCGACCGACAGGTTCGTCAGGCCCTCCGCATCGGCGAAGATGCGCAGTCCGGCCACCTTGGCGGCCAGCCCCGCCGCTACGAACTCGTCGTCCGCCGGTGCCACTGCCAGCAGGATCAGCAGGCCGCGGTCGATGGCGCCTACGCGCTCGCCATCGATGCGAACCTCGGCCCGGGAGACACGCTGGAGCAGCGCGCGCATCGCCGGCCCCTACCGGCTGATGAGGCCCGCGGCGCCTCGCCAGAGACCGCCGAGGATAGCGAGCCACGGCACCAGATAGAGAGCACTCTGGGAGCCGCCGAACCAGCCCATCGTGTTCATGCCGTAGGCCACGGCGGAGCCGACGGCAAAGACCGCCAGGCCCTGCACGACGAATGTCCATCGAACCCGAAGACCCTGCCGTCGCAGAGCTCCGACGTCGCCTTCTTCCTCGGCCTCGACACCGGCCTCGATCTGCTCGTCGGCCACCCGCTCCATCAGCCGCCTGGCCCAGCGCGGGCCGTGCATGATCGCCAGATACGCCGCCGAGGCATAGGCGACGCCGCCGATGATGTCGACGACCCAGTGCTCGCCCAGGTAGACGATGGCGAACCAGACACAGGCGGTGTAGGCAAGCATCAGCCAGCCGATCTTGCCGAAGGCTCGGCGGGCGAACAGGAAGGCCAGGAACGGGTAGCCGGCGTGCAGGGACGGGAACGCGGCGACCTCGTTCGGGCTGACGCTGTAGATGTTCTGGTAGCTGTAGAAGTAATCCCCAAAACCGAAGAAGTGCTTCAAGCCATCGAACCCGACCGGGCTCAAGTGCATGACGTTGGTGACGTAGCCGTACTTGTCGGCCCACCAGGGCGGGGCGACGGGCAGCAGCAGGTAGGTCACGAAGGCCGCCATCGAAAGGACGATCAGCGCCCCCACGAAGTCGTAGTAGAGCCGTCGCTGGTGGATCCACAGCAGGAAGCCGATGGCGAGCGGCAGCGGGAAATGCAGGAAGTAGAACCCCTCGGAGATCGTGGCCAGGTTGTCGGGGTTCGATGCCGGTCCCGAGTGGAGGCTCTGGAGCAGCGTCGTCGGCAGCGAACCCAGCCCCACGATCCGCTCCAGCGAGACTACGTCTGCAACGTGGATCGGCAGCCCGAACTTGTCGGCGTAGCCTCGCATCAGCTCGTAGGCGAAGAAGAGCGCCACGAACGGGATCCAGTCGCGCAGGAAGAGCTTGCCGCGGCCGAGCAGTATGGCTGCCAGGCCGAAGCTGACGACAACGACGTCGGGCGTGACGGAGATGCCCCGAGCGATCATCAGGATGGAGAGCAGGACCGCGTAGGCGGCGACGGCTACCAGAAGCAGCCGATCGTTGCGTCGACCGAGATGCTCGTGAGCGGGGACAGCGGCCTCCCCCGTCGCCCCGACGGCGTCCGCGGCGGGGGTGGCGGGGTTCAACGCCGCTTCTTCGTTCACTCGACCTCTCCTGCGATGCGCCGACGCCCCCGGTAGCCCTGATCGGCGAGCTGCTTGATCAACCGGATCTCGCTCGAGATGTCCTGGCCCTTCTTCCACAGCGTCGAACCGACGACCATGACATCGACTCCGAGGCTGCCACAGTACTCCGCCGAGTCGCGGTTGACGCCGCCGTCGACGTGGACCTCACGCGCCGATGGCGTCTCTCCGGGCCTGTCGCGGAAGACGGCATGCGCCGGGTCGATCTTGGTCGCGGCATCGGCCATGAACTTCTGGCCGCCGAAACCTGGCTCCACGGTCATGACCATGACGATGTCGAGCAGGTCGCGGTACGGGTCGAGCGCGGAGAGCGGCGTCGCGGGCTTGATCGCCAGACCGGCCAGCCGGCCCGCCTTGCGGATCTTGAGAAGCGTCGGCTCGATCGGCTCCTCGACTTCGACGTGAAACGTGATCGAAGTGCAGCCGGCGTCGATGAACTGGTCCATATACCGGCCCGGCTCGGAGATCATCAGGTGGGCGTCGAACGGCTGACTTCCGATCGCTCGCAGGCGCTTGATGATGCCGGGGCCGAAGGTGATGTTGGGCACGAAGTGGCCGTCCATGACGTCGAGGTGGATCCGGTCCGACCCGCCCTCCAGCGCTCGCAGGCACTCGCTCGACAGGTTCGACAGATCGCAATCGAGGATGCTGGCGCTGACCAGGGCACGATGGCCTGCCATCAGCGAACGGCTCCGGACCGGACGGCGGCCTCCAGCTCGGATGAAAGGCTTTCGGAACTACGACTTCCGCGCAACGCAACCTCGCTCTGGCGTTCGATCGACTCGCGACGGTGAGCCACTGCCGGGGCCGGCGGTTCCCCCGCCCTGTCGGCCGCAAGCTGGCCGCAGGCCGCGCCGGCATCCTGCCCGCGATTGGCTCGAATTGTGACCCCAACGCCGCCCCGCCGGACCCTGGCGGCGAACTCGGCGACCCGTTCCGGTGTGCTGGCCTGCCACGGTGTGTGGGCGACCGGATTCATCGGAATCAGGTTTACATGGGCCAGGTCGTCGCGCAGAAGCCAGGCCAGGGCATCGGCGTCGATCTCGGTGTCGTTCACACCAGAAATCATCACGTACTCGTAGCTCACGCGCCGGCCGGTTACGCGCGCGTGTTCGCGGGCGGCGGCCACGACCTCCGCCACCGGCCAGCGTCGATTCAGCGGCACCAGCACGTCGCGCAGCGGATCGCGGGCGGCATGGAGGCTGATCGCCAGCGTGAACTGCGGCCCGAGCGCAGTGAGACGGCGAATGCCGGGCACCACGCCGGAGGTCGATACGACGACGTGCCGCGCCCCCAGGCCGAAGTGGCGGGGGTCGGACAGAATCTCCACCGCCTCGAGGACCCGGTCCAGGTTCAAAAGCGGCTCGCCCATACCCATGAAGACGATGTTCGTCAAATGGCTGCCGGTTCCGGCCAATCGGCGAGCCGCGTGGCGGACCTGATCGACGATCTCCGCCGTCTCGAGGTCGCGTCCGAACCCAAGCTCGCCGGTGGCGCAGAACGGACAGCCGACGGCACAGCCGGCCTGGCTGGAAATGCACAACGTGTGCCGCTCACGATGAGTAGGCCGCGCCTGACCGACGAAACCGCGGGCCGGGTAGTGCATCAACACCGACTCGATCAACGCCCCGTCGGCGAGGAGATGGAGCGTCTTCTCGGTCATCCCGCTGTCGGCGATCTTGACCTCGTCCTCGGCTATCGTGTCGATCCGGAAGGCCTCGTCCAGCCTCGCCCGCAACGGAGCCGGCAGCGTGAGCATCTCCGCCGCCGTTTCGACGTTCTGGCGCCAGATGGCGTCGCGGATCTGCCTGGCCCGGTACGCGGGCTGACCCTCCGCCGCAAGCCAGCGCTCGAGCTCTCCTCCGGCCAGTCCGCTCAGCCCGCGGCGATTAACCTTGGCGGAGCGGGATGCCGGCTTCGCGTGGCGGCCGCCGACGGCCTCAGTCGAGGGCGCGTAGACGGGGGCGACGGCTGTCTCGTCGGTCGCATCGGTGGGGCTCACAGGCCCTCGATTATCGCATGCCGATCCCGAGCGGGCGGCGCACCGGCCGGTCAGTCGACGTACTTGCCGACGAGGCCCGGATAGCCCCGCCGCAACTCGGCTCCGGCAACTCGTGTCTTTCCGGCGAGCTGGACCTCGTCGAGGACCAGACGGCCGCCTGCGGTGCACATGGCCAGACCCTCGCCGTCGGCTACGACCAAACCCGGAGTGTCCTCCGACTCATGACCCGAGGTCCTCGCACGCCACACGATCAGCCGACCCGCGGACGTCTCCACGTAGCTGCCTGGCCAGGGTTGATAGGCGCGTACCTGGCGCTCCAATTCGACGGCCGGGCGGCTCGGGTTCAGGCGGCCGTCCCCGCGGCGCAGTGGCCGAGTGAGCGTCACGCCCTCAGCCGCCTGGGGTCGCGGCCCCAGCTTCCCAGCCAGCCACTCCGGCAGCGCCCGTCGCAAAAGCGCGGCGGCCGCCCCAGCCGCTCGTTCTTCCAGCGTCACCGCCGTGTCGTCGGACCGGACCTCGAGCGGCTCGACCGCCACGATCGGGCCGGCGTCCATCTCCTCGGTCACCACCATCAGCGTCACGGCGGACGCGGCATCTCCGGCAAGGATGGTGGCCGGGATCGGCGCCGCGCCGCGATGCCGCGGCAGTGCGGATGGATGCAGGTTGAGGAACCCGCGCGGCGGCAGGTCGAGCAGGACACGCGGGATCAGCTGGCCGTAGTCGGCGAGGACGATCAGATCCGGCTCGATCGCCGCAACCGCCGCCACAGCGTCGGGCCGGCGCACCCGTTCGGGCTTCAGGACGGTCAGCCCCAACTCGACTGCCCGCGCGGTCACCGGTGTCGGAGTAACCACGGCTTTTCGGCCGACCGGTCGATCCGGCGCCGACACGACCGCCTCGACTCGAATGCCCGGGATGGAAACCAGCGCTTGGAGAATCGGGACGGCGAAGGCGCCGCTGCCGAAGAAGACGGCCCGAACCGCGGACTCGGCGGACGCACAGCCGACAGACGAACCATCGGCCACCGCCTCGCTCACCCTACTGCGGTCCGCGCCCTTGCCGGTCGCCCTTCCACTTCTTCCTCGTCATCGGCTCCAGCCTCTATCAGATCGTCCATCGAGTCGAGGTAGTCGATGTAGAGCTTGCCGTCGAGATGATCCAACTCGTGCTGCAGCGCGCGTCCCAGGGTTCCCGACCCGGCAACCTTGACCTTGCGGCCGCGGCGGTTCTGTGCCACGACCCAGACCCGCTCGCGCCTCGTCACATAGGCCACATAGCCGGGGATCGAGAGGCAGCCCTCGAGGTCGCGGTCGTCGCCGTCGGTGCGGACGATGCGCGGGTTGACCAGCTCATGGAGCTGGCCCTCGACCTCGATGGTGCACGCCCGAACGGCCTCGCCCAACTGGGGCGCGGCCAGCCCAACGCCGGGAGCCTTGCGCATGGTCTCGGCCAGGTCGTCGAGCAGTTCGTGCAGGTACTTCCCGAAGCTGTCGACGGGCTCGCCCTTCATCCGCAGCCGCGGGTCACCGAGGAGAACGATGGGTCTGACACTCATGGCCGGAGTATACCGAGAGGCACCGCTACAGCAGGGAATCGGGATCGACGTCGATCGACCACGGCGCACCCGGCGGTTCGCCGAGGATCTCGAGGGGGCGGTCACCTCGAAGGACGACGTTCCAGCGCCACCGGCCGGCCCGGCGGGCCACGTACGCGGGCGCCGGCCCGAGAACCGCCACCTTGATGCCCGCGGCAGCGGCGTCCGGCGACGCGCACGCAGCCGTCAGCCTGTCCGCCATGGCGGCCGCCTCCTGCTCGGCGGCCAGATGGTCCGGAAGAGCGACCGTCAACTTGATCAGTCGCCCGAACGGCGGCGAGCCGAACCTGCGGCGCGCATCCAGCTCGGCGTCGTAGAAGGTCGAGGCATCGCCACTGGCGACGGCGACGATGGCCGGATGGTCGGGCTGGTAGGTCTGGATGATGGCCAGGCCGGGCAGCTCGCCCCGGCCGGCCCGCCCGACCGCCTGGGTGAGCAGCTGGTAGGTTCGCTCGGCGGCGCGCTCGTCGGGCAGGTTCAGGGCGATGTCGGCCGAGACGACGCCGACCAGCGTGACCTCGGGTATGTCCAGGCCCTTGGCCACGAGGCTGGTGCCGACCAGGACGTCGAGCCGACCCTCGGCGAAGGCATCGAGAACCCGCTCGACCGCGCCCTTGTGCTCGGCCACGTCCCGATCCAGGCGGCCGACGCGCAGGTGAGGAAACGTGGCCTTGACTTCGTCCTCGACCCGCTGCGTTCCACCGCCGAGGTACCGGATCCGTGGCGAGCGGCACGCCGGGCAGCGCGAGGCCAGCGGCGATGCCGTGCCGCAATGGTGGCACCGCAACGTGACGCCGGCCTGGTGGTAGACGAGGGTTAGCTCACATTCCGGGCAGCGCTGCACGTGGCCGCAGTCGCGGCAGACGACCACCGACGCCGTCCCCCGACGGTTGATGACGAGAATCGCCCGATCGCCCTCCGGCAGTGCCGCGATGGCGTCACGAAGAGCGCCGGAAAGCAGGCCACGGTTGCCCGACGCAAGCTCCGCCCGTAGATCCACGACCTCGATGCGGGGCGGCGCCCCGGTCGGCCGGTCCGGCAGGACCGCGTGGCTGTAGCGACCCTGACGGACCCGCCCGACACTCTCGACCGACGGCGTCGCGCTGCCCAGAACGACGGCCGCGCCGGCCAATCGGGCGAGCGCCAGAGCGGCGTCGCGAGCCTGCAGCCGCGGCGTCCGATCGCTCTTGTACGCGGCGTCGTGCTCCTCGTCGACCACGATCAATCCCACGTCCGCGAGCGGCGCCGTCAGGGCAATCCGGGTACCCACGACAACGTCGACGGCACCGGCCCGGATGCGGCGCCATTCGTCGGCCCGCTCTCCTTCGCCGATTCCGGAGTGGAGGATGGCGATCTCCGCTTCCAGCTCCACCCTCAGCCGGTCGACAAGCGGCATCGCCAGGGCTATCTCCGGAACGAGAACCAGGGCCGGCCGCCCGGCCGCGATCGTCTCGGCTATGGCCTCGGCGTAGACGGCGGTCTTACCCGACCCGGTCACCCCTTCCAGGAGGAGTGGCTTTGGGTCGTGGGCCGCGACCGCGGCGAGGATCGTGGCCACCGCCTCCGCCTGGGGCGGCGTCAGCTCCGAACCTTCAGGGCGCGTCCCGCGTCTCCCGGCTCTCCGCCGTGCCAGCGGCCGGCGCGGCCGCTCTCTGACGTCGACTGCTGCGAGGCCGCGCCGCTCCAGGCCGGTGGCGGTGCCCGATCCGTGACGGCCGGCCGCATCGGGCCCGGAGAGGCCGCCTTCGCCACTCGCCTCCGCTGAGGCCAGATCCGCGAGCAGCGCTCGCTGGCGCGGTCCGAGCCGGGGGGACGCCACGTCGCCAGGACCTCTGGCCACTCGTCGACCCTCCTCGGTGAGCGTCAGCCAGCGCTCAAATCGCGGCCCTGCCGCGGCCGCAGTCAGGGTCCATTCGAGCTTCAGCAAGCCCTTCCCTGCCATCGCCCGGAGCCGCCGTAACAGTGCGGCCCGACCCTCTCCGCCTTCGAGCTCGCGCGCCGGCTTCGGACCGTTGGCCAGCTTGTCGCGAACGGCGGCCTCGAATGCGTCCAAGGCGTCCACGGCGTCGGAGTCGGGCGCGGCGGCTCGATCCACGGCCCCGCTCGAAACGCCGGCGCCTGCATCGCCGCTACCCTTTCGCCAATCCAACGGCAGCCATTCGGCCACCAGCTCCAGCCGCTCCAGCATCCCGGGCGGCAGCATCGAGCGCAACGTGGCAGCCGGCGGCGCCAGGTACTCCGCAGAGATCCAGCGCGCGAAATCGAGCGTCAGCTGGGGCACGAGCGGCCCGTCGGCATGAACCCGTGCCAGCAAAGGCTTCAGGTCGCCGCGGCGATCCTCGGACGAGGGCCCCAGAACGACGCCGAGAGCCTGCCGTCCCCGCCCGAACTCGACCAGCACCGCCTCACCGGGCTCAACCGGGGCCAGCCGATCCGGCACGGCATAGTCGAACGTCCGAGATGCCCCCGGCGCGTCGACGGCTACTTCGACGGCCGCGCCCCGCAGACCGAGCTGGGAGGCCGCCTCAGTATCCTCTTCCATCAGCCATCCCCTACCCGAGCGCCCCTCAGACGGTCACGGCTCGTCGCGATCCGCGCCGTTCCTCCTGAGCGATTATCTCCTCGATCCTGGCCGCGGTGGCGTCGACTCTGCCTTCCTGGTTCTCGACCACGAAGTCGTAGTCATCCTTGCGCTCCAGCTCTATGGCCGCGTTGCGCTGTCTGATCTCGAGCTGCTCGGCAGACTCGGTGCGGCGGGCCTTCAGATGCTCGACCAGCGTCTCCACCGACGGCGGCACGACGAAGATGAGCAGCGCCTCCGGCACGCAGGCCTTCACCACGCGGGCGCCCTGGACGTCGATCTTGAGGATGGCGTGCTGTCCCCCCGCGAGGGCCGCCCTCACGCCGTCCCGCGGCGTGCCGTACCAGTTGCCGTGGACTTCGTTCGCCTCGAGCAGGTCGCCGGCATCTCGCAGCGCGGCAAACTCGGTCGGAGTGACAAAGTTGTAGCTGACGCCGTCGATCTCACTCGCCCGCCTGGCCCGGGTCGTGCAGGTCACGACGTAGTGATAGTCCGGCCTGTGGCCGCGCTTCTGAAGCGCCTCGATGATCGTGTCCTTGCCCACACCCGATGGCCCCGAGATGATCACCAGCATCGGATTGGCCGGATCGGCCTCAGGTGCCGTCCGCCCGCCGGGCCCGTGGGCGCTCACGCCGGCCTCTTCTGGACGGGCGGCGTGAACTCGGCCGACTCGCACGCGTCGCCCGACTCGCCTGACTCGCCGGAACCGCTCATCCCTTGAGCACCACTCGTAGACCCGGGCCCCCGCCTTCGCAGCGCATCCAGCGCCGACTCGAGCTCGGGCGGAAGCGGCGCAATCGCCCGGATCACGTGGCCGTCGTCGGGCGAGCTCAGCTCGATCCGCCAGCTGTGCAGGAAGAGCCGTTCCAGCCCGTCGGGCCCTCGTCGCGAGGTGCCAGTGCCGTAGACGGGGTCTCCCGCCAGCGGATGACCGATGGCGTCGAGATGGACCCGGATCTGATGGGTCCGGCCCGTGATCAGGTCTAGCTCCAGGAGAGTCCAGCCCGGCAGCCGCTCACGAACGCGATAACCGGTCACGGCCGGCCGGCCGGCCGGAACGACGGCCATCCGCGTCCGGTGGTGCGGATCGCGTCCAATCGGCGCCTCGACCCGGCCCGACGTGGCGACGACCGCGCCCTGGACCAGGCCCAGATACGTCTTCTTGATGCTGCGGTCCTTTAGCTGGGCCATCAGGCTCGCCTGGGCCTTATCGTTCTTGGCGACCATCAGCAGGCCGCTGGTGTCGCGGTCGAGGCGATGGACGATCCCCGGTCGCTGCACGCCGGCGATCCCACCGTATTCGGTGTCGCGAGCCAGCAGCGCGTTCACCAGCGTGCCGCCGGCGTGACCCGGTGACGGGTGAACGACGAGTCCGGCCGCCTTGTCGATGATCAGGAGATCGGCATCCTCATACACGACGGAGAGCGGGATCGCCTCGGGTGCGAGGTCGAGCGGCACCGGATCCGGGATCTCCAGCTCCACGATCTCGCCCGGGAAGACGGCCTGGTTGGCCTTGACCGGGTTGCCGGCAACGGTCACGTGGCCTTCTGTCATGAGCTTCTGGACGTAGCTGCGCGACAGCCCGGATTCATCGGCGACCAGACGATCGACTCGACCCTCGGCGGTCTCGGGGACGGTGATCGTCAGTCGCCTCATCGACTAGCCGACCTTTACCTTGCCGGCGTCGTCGGCTTGTCTCCCACTGTCGAGATCCTTCTCGTCGGGCATGTGAACCCCGAGGTGCGGCGCGATGAACCACAACACGAAGACCAGCAGGATCGCGACGGTGACCGCCGCATCGGCGACGTTGAAGATGTAGGGGAAGCGCAAAGTTCCGATGCCGATGTCGGCGAAGTCGACGACGTAGCCGAAGCGGAGTCGATCGATGAAGTTGCCGATCGCCCCGCCCAGCAGCAGACCCAGCGTTACGGTCACGAGCCAGCTCCGCCAGCCCGAGCCGATTTCCAGGGCCACCAGGATCGCTACGACGGCGACGGTCACGAACGCGAAGATGACGGCCGAACCCTGGAAGAGCCCGAACAGGCCCCCGTTGTTGTGGTACAAGTCGATACGGAGCCAGTCTCCGATCACCGGCGACCGGACATTCTCCGTGAACCGCGATGGCGTGGTTATCCAGCTCTTGAGGAGCTGATCGGTGACGCCGATCGTGCCGGCGATGAGGGCAAAGGCGACCAGAGCCGCCGGCCGTCGCCCGATCGGCGCGTCGACCTGGGAAGCTTCGCTCGACGGGTCTATTGGGTGCGTTTCGCTAGGGTCCAGTGACCTGGCCTCCGTGGTGTTCTGCTAAGCCTAAGGGCGATCGGGTTTCGGCAGCAAGCCCACCCACACTTTGCCGCAATCCAGGTCGACGGCCTGGGCGCCAGAGGCAGGTGCTTGATCGAAGGCAATCCGACTGCGAGTCTCTGCCCCCACCGAGGCCAAGTATGGCGTCAGGACCGCCAATACCGCATCGGGCCCATGCACAGACACCGCGACCTCGTCGTCGAGGTCCACGCCGGCGTCCTTGCGGGCATCCTGGATGGCGCGCTGCAACTCTCGGGCATCGCCCTCGGCTCGAAGCTCGGGCGTCAGCTCCGTGTCGATCACGACCACGAGGCCCTCGTCGTGGGCAACGGCCGTCCCCGGCCGCGGCGTCGCCTGGATCTCGACCTCGTCCGGAGCCAGCGTAACGCCGCCCATCCGGACGGAGCCGTCGGCCAGTATCTCGAACTTGTTGTCGCGGGCGGCGGCCATGACCGCCGGAATGGCGGCGCCGAGCTTCTTGCCGATCTTGGGCAGCAACGGCTTAACCCGCCGATCGACGAGCGCGGATTCGTCGCCGATCAGCTCGATGGACTTGACGTTGACCTCGTCCATGATCAGATCGAGGAGCGCCTGCCGGTCGACGAGCCGCTCCGGGCCGGGCAGGGCCAGCCACATCCGAGCCAAAGGCACTCGCACCTTGAGACTGTTCTGGCTGCGCAGGGTTCGAGCCAGGTCCACCACTCGCATCGCGATCGCCATCGAAACCTGGATCTCGCGATCGTTCAGCAGCTTCAATTCGTCGGTGGGCCACGGGGTCAGATGGACGCTTTCGGGAGCGCCCGGGACGCCGCCGGCGACCACCAGGTTCTGGTAGATCGCTTCCGACAGGAAGGGCATCATCGGAGCGGTAATGCGGGCCAGAGCCGTCAGGGCCGTGTGCATCGTGGCGAAGGCGGCCGCCCTCTCGCCGGCTTCGGCGTTGCGAGAGAAGCGCTTCCGGGAGCGGCGCAGATACCAGGTCGAAAGCTCCTCGATGAAACCGTCGATCTCGCGGGCCGCGTCGAGGGAGTCATAGGCTTTGAGGTCCGTTTCGACTTCGTCGGCGAGTCGGGCGACGCGGGCCAGGATCCAGCGATCCAGCGGGCCGCGAGCCGCGACGGCCGGAGCGGGCTGCGTCGGCTCCCAGCCGGCGAGTCGGGCGTAGGTGACGAAGAACGAATACACGTTCCACAGGACCAGCAGCCGGCGCCGGGCTTCGTCCGCGGCGTGCCAGCCGAACAGAATGTTCTCCTCGGGCCTGGCGTTGGCGAACATCCAGCGCATGACGTCGACGCCCATCCGCTCGGCGGCTTCGTCGAAATCGATGGCGTTGCCCGAGCTCTTGTGCATCGGCCGGGCATCCTCGCCAAAGACGAGGGCATAGCCGAAGAGCGTCTTGAAAGGGGTTTCGCGGCGCAGCACGGTGCTCATCGCCAGAAGCGAGTAGAACCAGTTGCGAAATTGGCCCGGGAAGCTCTCGGTCACGAAATCGGCCGGGAACCACTGCTTCCAGTAGTCGGGGTCGGAGCGGTAATGCATCGTCGAGAACGGCACGATGCCCGCGTCCAGCCACGGATTGCCGACGTCGGTGATGCGCGACACGGAAGCGCCGCAGCCGGAGCAGCGGATCTTGACCGCGTCCACGTAGGGCCGGTGGGGCGTGTGGCCCTCAAAGGCGTCCCAGCCCTCGGCGGCCAGCTCCGCCAGCTCCTCGCGGCTGCCGGCCACGGTGACCCGGCCGCATTCGGCGCAGTCGTAGATCGGCAGCGCCAGGCCCCAGTAGCGCTTCTTGCTGATCATCCAGTCGTGCATGTTGATCAGCCAATCGAGCTCGCGCTCGTAGCCGAAGCCCGGAATCCACTTGATGTCGCGGATCACATCCATGATCTGGTAGCGCAGGCTGGCGTCGACTTCGGCCTTTGTCAGCTGCTCGCGGGGCTTGTCGTAGACCGGGCCCATGNNCATGCTGATGTACCACTCGTCCACCAGGCGGAAGACCAGGCCCGTGCCGCACCGCCAGCAGTGCGGGTAGCGGTGGGTGATCGTCTCGAGCCGGTAGAATCGGTGCTTGTGCTTGAGCGATTCGAGGATCGGCTCCTTGACGTCGCGCACGTCGCGGCCGGTCAACTGACCGAAGCCGGCGATGACGATGCCACTCTCGTCGAGCGGCGCGATCATCGGCAGGCCCAGCGACTTGCCCAGGGCAAAGTCCTCAGCGCCGCAACCCGGGGCGATGTGGACGATGCCGGTCCCCTCTTCCTCGCCGACCTGATCCCAGACGACAACGCGATGTTCGTACGTTTCCGCCCGTGACTCGCCCGCGGCAAAGGCCGCCTGCACGGCCGGCAGCTCGTCGAACGGACCGGCATAGCGCCAGTCCGCAAGCTCGTGGCCCAGCTTCTCTTCGACGATCTGGAACGGGCCTTCCAGGGCCGCCTTGAGCGTCCCGCGCCCCAGCCAGAACAGGTCGTCGCCCTGACGGACCTTGACGTAGCGCAGGTCCTTGCCGACGGCCGCGGCCACGTTGGAGGTCAGGGTCCAGGGCGTGGTCGTCCAGACCAGCAGGGCCTCGCCGTGGCGATCCGTCAGCGGGAACTTGACCGTCAGGCCCGGGTCCTCGCGGTCGGCGTAGCCCTCGGTCATCTCGTGCTGGCTGATGCCGGTGCCACAGCGAGCGCACCAGGGCATCGTGTCGTGGCCCTTGTACAGCCAGCC
>PMKV01000027.1 GCA_003157875.1 Chloroflexota bacterium | reverse complement strand
GGGCGACAAGTACTTCGGCGTCGCGACCTTGATGGCCACGATGCCGGGGCTGCCGATGATCGGGCACGGTCAGGTCGAGGGCTTCGCCGAGAAGTACGGAATGGAGTACCGGCGGGCATACCGCGACGAACACCCGGACGGGTGGCTGGTGGAACGCCACGAGCGCGAGATCTTCCCGCTATTCCATCGCCGCTACCTCTTCGCCGAGGTCGCCGACTTCCGGATGTACGACGTCTACGATCCGGGCGGCTGGGTCAACGAGGACGTCTTCGCCTACTCGAATCGACACGGCGACGAGCACGCCCTGGTCGTCTACCACAACCGATTCGCCGAGGCCAAGGGTTGGATCAAGACCTCCACGGCCTTCTCGGTGCCGGACGGGGGCGGCGGACGGAAGCTGATCCAGACCACCCTGGGCGAGGGGCTGGGGCTTCATCCCGACGGCAACTGGTACGCCCTCCTGCGTGAGCAGCGATCGGGGCTGGAATTCGTGCGGCGCTCGTCCGACCTGTGCCGCGACGGGATGTACGTTGAGCTGCACGCCTACGGCTGCCAGGTATTCCTGGACATCCGCGAGATCGAGGACGGGCCGTCGGGGCAGCTCGGGCGGCTGGCCGAGCGGCTCAACGGAGCGGGGGTGCCGAGCGTCTCGGCGGCGATGCGCGATATGCAGCTCCAGCCGCTCCACGACGCGGTTCGCGGGCTGACCGAGAACGGCTCGCTTCGGCGAGTGGCGGAGATCGGGGCGGCTCGGGCGACGGCGGCCCCTCACGGCGCGGCCGCCGTCGACCTGGGGCTGCGCGGGCCGATCGCGGCGGCGGCGAAAGTCGCCGGGAAGGCGCCCGCCGGCACGAAGCCGAAGGCCGCGGCATCTGCTCCTCCGGCGAGCACCACACCTCCCGCCACCGACAAGGAGCTGGCGGTCCTGCTCGACGACGCCCAGGGCCACGTTCTGCGAGCGCTCCGCGCGCTGGTCGATGTGACGGGCGCGGCCGGCGACGTCGTGATCGCGGCGGCCGCCTTCCGCGCCGGCCTCGAGGCGGCGTTGCGCCTGCCGGCCACCGGCGGCGAGCGGATCTGCTCCGGTCTCGTGGACGAATGGACCTGGTTCGCGCTCATCGGCCGGCTGGTCTCTCGCGCCATCGCCGCGGTCGCCAAACCGGAAGACACCGACGCGGCAATCGACGAGCTCCAGCTCGGAGCCGTGCAGGCTTCGGTCTACGTCGAGCTGGGTCTCGACGACGGAGCCGCCTGGCGGCTCGTGGCGCTGATCAGGATGCTGAGACACCTGCCTCTGCCTTCGTCGGTGGCGGAGCGACCCCCGAAGGATCGCGCCGCGGCGCTCGTTCGGTCGCTCGTCGCCCACGAATCGATCCGGCCGTACATCCGCGTCAACGTCTGGGAAGGAGTCAGCTGGTTCAATCGCGAATCGTTCGGCCAGGTCCTGTGGTGGATGCTGGCCCTCGACGCGCTCGACGCCGCCGCGGACAAGTCCGGCACGGCCGCCAGGACCGCGAAGCAGGTGCGCGCCGCCGAGACCCTGACCGCGACGCTCGCCGGAGCGGCCGAGGCCTGCGGTTACCAGCTCGACAAGCTCGAGGACGCGGCGCGAAGATAGCTGCCTGCCGGTTGGCAGCCGC
Source organism: Chloroflexota bacterium (assembly GCA_003157875.1). Lineage (GTDB taxonomy): Bacteria > Chloroflexota > Limnocylindria > Limnocylindrales > CSP1-4 > Fen-1039. The sequence goes on along the minus strand of PMKV01000027.1, from coordinate 33,677 downwards.
ACCCGGCACGGGCCACGATGCCACGCCGGATGTCGGCGGGACCGGGGCTTGGGGAAAGGCATGAGCCAACAGGACGACCAGATCTTCGATGACGAGGGGGAATTGCGGCGCGCCGTCGGCGAGATGGAGAGCCGGCGCATTGCCCCCGGCGACGCATACCGCTCGATCCACCTCGGATTCGGATTGATCCTGTTCTCAATCGGACAGGCGTGGGTGGTTTGGCTGCAGGTTGCCGTCCTGGCGGCCGGGATCGGGCTCATCGCGGCAACCCAGTCGATCCCCGTCACGATCGCCTGGTTGCTTGCCCTGGCCGTCGTATCGATCTACATCGAACTCCACATCGAGGATTGGGTCAAGAAGCACAACGACCGCGTCGATGCCGAGATCAGGCAGCTCATGGCGACGGCAGCCGGCGTCGCGGACGAGTGGCATCTGAGTGGCGCCGATCACCCAGGGGAGGCGAGCTGACCGCGGCACTCGGGACGGAAGCCCCGCTCCGGCTGCCGATCCCGCCCGTCTGACTCAGTCCGCCGGCCTCGTTCGACTGTCTGACTACTCCGCGCTCGACGCGACTGGCATCGCCACACCCGGATAGCGCGGCCCAAGGACGCGGGCCACGAGCCGAACGATGTCGGCGTGAACCTCGGTCGCCGGTCGAGTCCCGTCGACGACCTGGACCTCCTCGCCGACTGCCAGCAGCGCGGCGATAGCGGCCTCGTATGTCTCCGCGATCCTCGCCAGCTGGGCCCGATCCTCCTCGAACCGCTCCCGAGTGGCACGTCCGCTGAACCGCGCCACGCCGACGTCCACCGGCACGGAGAGGAACACCGTCAGGTCCGGCCGGAGCGCTGAGCGGTTGATCTCGCGAAGCCACGTCAGATCGCACGAGAGGGCCTGATAGGCCAGGCTGGAGAGGTAGTAGCGGTCGGTCACGACGGTCTCGCCGCGGGCTAGGGCGGGGGCGACCTCGTTGGTGACGTGGTCCATCCGGTCGGCTGCGAAGGCCAGGGCTTCGGCCTCCGGACCGCCCAGCTCGATCCGGCGGGCGAGGTGCTCCCTGATCGTGACCCCGATCGGGCCAGTGGAAGGCTCGCAGGTGAACCTCGACGGCACGCCGATCCGCCCCAGCCAGGCCAGCAGCATCTCGGTCTGGGTCGTCGAGCCGGCGCCGTCGATCCCCTCGATGACGACCAGGGCGCCCGGGTGTGGGTTCGGTGGGTTCAACATGACGCTTCGATTGTCGCAGCCCCGGCCGCGACTGTCGCCGCTACCGCGCCGCGACCCGCCGCGACGAGCCGGTGAGTGGGCTCGCGCGACATCCCGCATCGCGGGCACCGACTCACCTCGCTCAGCCAGTCACTGCATCCGCGGGCGATTCGTCTCACACTGTCCGTCCCACAAGCGGCTCGGATTCCACCTCATCCCGCATCTGGTCACTGCCACGGACGCCGAACGAGAGACTACCTCCGCCCCCGCCGAAGAGCCGGGCCCGGCCGTGCGCACCCGCCACTTCCGCGGCATTCGCCCGATTCGAGGCATCGAGTCGCCGGTCGCCGCGACGCTGCTCTCGTACTTGCTGCCGGGGCTGGGTCACCTGGCCATGGGTCGGCGACGTGCGGCCCTGCTCTTCCTGGTGCCGTCCCTGGTCGGCCTGGGCTGGATCGCCCTCCAGGTCGCCGACGGTCTTGAGTGGTTCGGGGCGAGTCTCTTCGACCCCACCTTCGCCGCCACGCTGATCGCGATCCTGGCCTTGCTGGCCGTGTGGCGCATTCTCGCGCTGGGCCATGCCTTCGCCACCGCTCCCGGCCGACACCGCTTCCGCAAGCTCGAGCTGGCCATGACCGCGGCGCTGGTCGCATCGATCGTCGTCGCCCATACGGCCGCCATCGCCGGGGCCTGGGCCGTCTACGAGACCGGCGCCTCGATCGACAGCAACAACATGCTCAGCGACAGCCTCCTGTCGGGTACGTCGGCGTTCGCCACCGCTACGCCATCGCCGAGCCCGACGCCGACGATGACCCAGTCCATGGCACCGTACATCACGGTCGGGCCCGCGGTCACGCCCGAGCCGGCGCCCACGTTCTGGTCGAACCCCGATCGGATCACCTTCCTGCTGATCGGCGTCGACTTCATGACCGGTCGTTCTCACGCCCTGACCGACACCATGATGCTGGCCACTCTCGACGTCCACACCAACAAGGCCACGTTGATCAGCGTGCCCCGCGATACCGCCTATTTCCCCCTCTACTTCGGCCCCATGTCCGGCGAAACGTTCAAGCTGAACGAACTGATGTCGGCGGCCTCCGACCCGAGCTTCGGCTCGCCCGACTCGGGGGTCAAGACCCTCGAGAACGAGATCGGGTTCCTGGTCGGGCTGCCCGTCGACTACTACGCCGCCGTCGATCTCGAGGGCTTCGTCCAGATCGTCCAGGCGCTCGGAGGCGTCGATATCGACGTCAAAACCGCCGTCAACGACCCCTTCACCGGCACCTTCGTGCCCACCGGGCTGATCCACATGGATGGGCATCTGGCCCTCAAGTACGCCCGCTCACGCGAAAGCAGCAGCGACTACGCGCGCGCCAGGCGGCAGCAGGAGGTCCTTGTCGCCCTGGCACATAAAGTGGTCAGCCCCGACGTCGTGCCGCAGCTGACTACGCTGCTGCCGCTGGCATGGACGACGATCGCCACCGACTTCCCGATGAAGTACGCGCGCAACTTCATCACGGCCTTCCGGCGAGTCGGCACGCCCACCGAATGCGTCCTCGGACCGCCCTACAACTGGCACCCCGACTCGTCGCTCACCGACGGCACATGGACCAGCCGACTCGACCTCGATCGCGTCGCCGGCCTCTCCGTATACCTCTTCGGCCGCGAGAGCACCTACTCGAACAAGCCCAACGTCGTCCCGGCGCCCTGCGCCTCCTAGGCGGAGCTACTCCCCCAGCAGGATTCGCCGGATCAGCGGGATCGGCGGCGAGCCGTGGGCGATGACCGACTCCAGGTGGTCCTTGTATGAGAAGCCCGGCGTATCGCCGAACCCACCCACGACTCTGGGCACCGGGACGGCCGCGGCGCCGCGAGGATCGCCCGACGCGACGGCCGCGCGGACCCGGCGCTCGCGCTCGAGGCTCCACATCTCCATCGAGCCCACGAAGTAGGTGGAGAGCTGGGTTGAGGTCAGTCGGGCGCGGTCCCACTTCTTGCGCGCCTCGGATTCCTCCTGGAAGCCGCCCCTGACCATCAGGTCCATCGCCTCCTGCTCGGTCATCGTGCCGGCATGGATGCCGATGTCGATCATGGCGTTGGTGATCGCCCGCAGATAGAACTTCCAATGGATCAGCATCAGGGCCGGGTCGTCGGCCTTGAAGCCCAGGTCCATCATGACCTGGGTGACGTAGACAGCCCAGCCCTCGATGAAGACGCCGCTGCCGAAGACGGCCCGCGCCAGCGACGGATAGCGGTTCGAGTAGACGAGCTGGAGATAGTGGCCGGGGGTTCCCTCGTGGATCGTCGTCAGGTCGATCTGGCGGTCGTTTTCCTCGGCAAGGTAAGACTCGACCTGCTCGCGCGTCCAGTCCTCGGGCGGCGGGGTCATGAAGTAGAAGGTCTTCTGGCCTTTGTCGAGCGGACCCGCCGAGTCGAGCATCGCCCCGGCGAACTCGCGCAGGAACGGCGGCGTCCACTGGATCTCGAGCGGCTCGTCGGGCACGGTGATGACGTCATGGGTTCGACAGAACTCGACGATGCCGCGATAGCTCTCGCGGCAGTACTCCACCAGATCGGCCGCCGGATGATGCGCCCGACCGATGGCGTGCGCGACCACGGCGACCGTCCGCGAATCGACCGCCTCCTCGCTGCCTTCACCCACGACCGTGGGAAGCGGCTCGCCCGGAACCCACTGGCTCCAGATCTCGCGGGCGATCCGGATCATCTCGCCCCGAACGGCGGCGTACTCGACACGGGCCTGGGCCAGGATCGCGTCGGACGTCAGGTCCGAGCGGAAGGTGTGGCGCAGCTTCTTCGCGAAAAGCGCCGCCCCGAGGCGGCCCTCGCCCGCCGAGCGCTCGAGCAGGTCGTCGCGCAGGAAGACCTCGAACTCGCCGATTGCCACGATCGCGACCGTCGAGGCGGCACGCAACCGCGGGATGATCGCGGCCACGGCCTTCTGGTCGGCGGCGTCATCGCCGCCGACGGCCAGCTCCGCCTGCGTGACCGCGTCCTCGGCCAGGGCCGCGATCCCCGGCAGCTGCTTGATCGCCATCTCGGTGTGGAGACGCGACGGTGGACGGACGGGCATCGTCCCGAGCGTCGCTCGGGCGATGGCAAGGACCGCGGGCACGCCCTCCAGACGAGCGGCGACGGAGGTCAGCCGGTTCGAGAACGGGGCGAATTCGCGGGCCAGGAGCGGAAAGATGCCGCCGCCCAGCAGATAGACGTAGCCGAGGGCGTCCCAAGCGTCCTCGCGCAACTCGGTCTCGTCGAAGCGGAGCGCCGCCAGCTCGGAGCGGAGCAGGTCGCGGTCGACGCACTCATCCCGCGTCAGATCCGTGTCCGGGATGGCGCGCAGCTCGCCATCCCAGCGATCCGCGAAGGCCAGCCGCGCGGCGCGGCCCTCCTCGCTCAGATCGGGCCACTCGCCGTCGACGGCGTGCATGCCGATCGCGGTGGCCGTCACGGGGTAGAGATGGAAGAACTCGTCCAGGAACGCGTCGACGCGGCCGCCAAACTGCGACATGGTCATCCTCGGCTGCAATTGAGTCGAGTGTAGCCGGACGCCGCAGCGCGGTCGCGTGGCCTCCACCCCGCGCCAAAGCCCGGCACGGGCTGGACACCCGCGCTAGCATCGGCCATGCGGCGCCGCCGAAGACGGCGCACAGACCTCCGGAGGAAACGCGGATGATGGACATCCTGTTCAAGGTCGGAGTGAACGCCATCGCACTGCTGGCGGCGGCGAACGTGGTGCCAGAGTTCAACCTCGTGTTCCGCAACGACAATCCAGCGGACTGGCTCAAGATCGCCGTCATCGCCCTGGTCTTTGCGATCGTCAACAGCTACATCAAGCCGATCGTGAAGTTGATCGCCCTCCCGATCGGCTTCCTGACGATGGGCCTGGTGGCCTTCGCCATCAACGCGGCGATGCTGCTCGGGACCGCCTGGATCGTCGACCAGGCCAAGGCCACGCTGAGCATCGGCTTCAACCTGGGCGGCTATCCACCGCACTGGAGCTACGAGGCAATCGGTTGCGCCGTCATCGCCTCGATCGTGGTCAGCGTCGTCAGCACTGTCCTGAACTTCTTGCTTGTGCCGCGCAAGGTGGTCGGCCTCTAGCCCGAGCCCTTCGTCGCCGCCTATCCGGGCCGGTGTGGACCGGGTAGGCTGTGGCCCATGCCAGCAACGGACACGTCGACTCTCGCCGGCTTGTTCGCCACGCCCAAGTCCGGGTCGCGAGTTCGGGTAGATGAGCCCGGCTACCTTACCGAGCGGGAACGGTTCCGAATCAGGCTTCGCCGCCGGCCGCTGCTCCTCGACGGCGCCATGGGCACGCTGCTCTACAGCCGCGGCATTCCCCAGCGCTCCTGCCTGGACGAACTGGTCCTGACCAAGCCCGAGATAGTCTCGACGATCCACCGCGAGTACATCGAAGCCGGCGCGGACGCGATCGAGACCGACACATTCGGCGCCAATCGCTTCCGCCTGGCCGAATTCGGCCTCGAAAAGCTGGCCGGTCGACTGAATCGCCGCGGCGCCCAGCTCGCCCGCGAGGCTCGCGAAACCTCGGGCAAGGAAGTGCTGATCGCCGGCTCGATCGGCCCGCTCGGTCCCACCGGCCGAATGCCAGGCCCTCATCCGGGAATTGCCCGGGCGGCCTTCCGAGAGCAGATCGAGGGCTTGCTCGAAGGCGGAGTCGACCTCTTCGTGTTCGAGACCTTCGACCGACTCGAGAGTCTGTTGTCGGCGATCGAAGAGGCGCGGCGAGCCTGCGACCTGCCGGTCGTCGCCCAGATGACCTTCGGCGAAGACCTGATGACCAACGACGGCACGACCCCGGAAGCGGCCGCGGCGGCTCTGACCGCAGCTGAGGTCGACGCCCTCGGCGTCAACTGCGGCTCGGGACCGCTCGTATGCATGGAGGCGCTGGTCCGGACCGGGCCGCCCACCGCGAGCGTTGCCCGATGCATCGTGCCCAACGCCGGTCTGCCGGCGCGGGTCGAAGGCAACTTCATCTATTCGGCCGGGCCCGAGTACTTCGGGGAGATGGTCCCGCAGATGCTCGCCGCCGGGGCTCGAATCGTCGGCGGCTGCTGCGGCACTACGCCCGAACACACCGCGGCGATGCGGAACGCGATCGACGCCCTGGCCCCGGACGAACACGGTGCGTTGACCGCCGCCGCCCCTCGACCGCAGGAGAGTGGTGGCGGCGGGGCCGCCGAGTCCGACCCTGCCGCCGCGGCCGCTCCGCGGACGCCGCGAGCCGAGAGCTCCGGCGGTGCCGAGGCCACTCCACCGTCGGGCCTGGCCCGCAAGCTCGCCGACGGCTCGTTCGTCATTTCGGTCGAGATAGACCCGCCCCGCTCCATCCGCATCGACCGCACCATCGACGCCGCTCGCCTGCTCGCGGATGCCGGTGCCGACCTGGTCAACATCAGCGACGGCGCCACCGGCCGAGTTCGGATGGGCGCCATGGCCGTGGCGTTCGGCATCCAGCAGCAACTCGGTCTGGAGTGCCTGGTCCATCTGACCACCCGAGACCGCAACCTGATGGCCCTCGAAGCCGAGCTGCTCGGCGCCCACGCCCTCGGCATCAGGGACATCGTGGCCCTCACCGGCGACCCGCCCAAGATCGCCGACAGGCCGGCCACGACCGCAGTCTGGGACGTCGATGCGATCGGCCTGATCGAGATCATCAGCCGGCTCAACAAGGGCGAAGACGGCGCGGGGCTCTCGATCGGCCAGGCGGCCGGCTTCACCATCGCCTGTGCGCTCAATTCCACGGCGGCCGACCCGGACAGGGAGTGGGCCCGCCTGGAACGCAAGCTCGCCGCCGGAGCGGACCTCATCATGACCCAGCCTCTTTTCTCCGGGGAACAGGTGGAGTCGATGCTGGCCGGGGCCCGCCGCGTCTTCGGGGGAGCCGGCTTCCCCGTGCCGGTGCTGCTGGGCGTGCTGCCGCTCCACAGCGCTCGCCACGCCGAGTTCCTGCACAACGAGGTCCCGGGTATATCGATCCCCGACGAGCAGCGCGCGGCCATGCACGCAGCCGGCGAGCGAGGCGCCGAGGTCGGGTTGGAGATGGCGATCGAACTCATGGCCGGGTCCGAGGGTCATGTCAGTGGCGCCTACATCATGCCGAGCTTCGGCCGCTACGAGCTGGCTGCCGAGCTCGTCCGGCGCCTGCGAGCCCGTCAATCTGCGAAGAAGCCCTAACCAACCAGCACAGGGAGGGTCGACGTGAGGAGTTCCGGACGTCTGCGAATCGCCGCTCTTGTTGGAGTCGCGGTCTGGCTGCTGCTCCTCGCTTCGGCGGGCGCCGCCACTGCGGCCACTCCACCGGCGGGGCCGCCTTATCCCGACGCGGTCACCGGCCAGCGGGTCTATGACTACGCCCACATCTTCTCCGCCTCGGCCGTGACTCAAGCTGAGGCTACGATCGATGCCATCCAGGTTCGAACCGGCGCTCAGGTTGCGGTCTACACGCAGGTCAAGCCGGAGAGCGACACGCTCGACGCCGCCAACGCCGACGCCCTGGCGCTCATGAACCAGTGGGGCGTCGGTCGCAAGGGGTTCGACGACGGGCTGGTCATCCTGTTCGACATGCAGGACAACCTGATCCATGGCGAGGTCACCCTGTACGCCGGGAGCGGCTTCCGGGCCGCATTCCTGACCAACTCCGACCGTCAGGCCATCTTCGACAACGACATGAAGCCGCTGCTGGTGGACGCGGATTTCGACGGTGCCCTGGCGATCGCCCTCGCCGACGTCGACAAGGCGGCTACGCCACAGCATGCCGACGAGCTGAGCCGGGCCCGCATCCTCAACTCGCTTGTCGGGCTGGGCGTCTCGGCCCTGGCCGGTCTCCTCGTCCTGTTCGTGCTACTCCGCTGGTACACCCGCGGCCGCGACCCCATCTACATCGACGACAACTCGGTTCTGATGCCGGCCCCGCCGGACGGCCTGACGCCGGCAATGGCAACGCTGCTGATGGACGACCGGACCTCGAGTCGGACCGTTTCCGCGGCGATGATCGATCTGGCGGCGCGGGGCCTGCTGCGGTTCCAGCAGGACGACGCCTTCCTGGGCAAGAAGACCAGCATCGGCATCACCGGCCAGGAGCAACCGATCAACACGCCTGAGGCAGGCATCTTCGCCGCGGTCCGCACCTGGGCGGGACCGGACGGCTTCGTGCCGACGACAACGGCGCGGGAGCTGCTGCCCGCGATCACCCGGTTCAAGGGCGATCTCGAGACCCTGGCCGTTCAGAAGGGCTGGCTCACCGGCAAGCCGTCGCGTGTCGTCGGCATCTGGATCGGTTTGGCCGTCGTCGAAGGGCTGGCTTCGATCCCGCTCTTCTTTTGGACGGCCAGCCTCGATGCGAGCGGGGGATTCCTCGGCGGGGCCGCGCTGATCGTGGCGGCGCTCATCACCGGCATCACGGCCTGGTTCATGCCCTGCCGCACCCAGCTCGGAGCGATGCTCCGAGCGATGCTTGCCGCCTACAAGCGCACGCTCCAGTACACACTGGCCCGGTCCGGGTCGATGGACGAGGTGGTCGCGCACCGGCCGCTGCCGTGGGTGACGACGCCGGATGCGGCCATGGCCTGGGGCGTCGCGCTCGGTCTCAACGCCGATATCGAGATGGTGCTGGGCCGGACGGTCAGCGCCAGCCAGGCATCGGGGCGCCAGGTCGGCTGGTATCCGATGTGGTTCTACAGCCCGGGCTACTCGGGTGGCTTCGGTGGTGGCGGCGGCGGCGGCGGAGCGGGCATGTTCTCCGCGAGCGCCATCCCGGATGTCGGCTCGATGATGTCGTCCCTCGGGAGCATCGGGGTGACCGGGAGCGGCGGGAGCGGCGGCTTCAGCAGCGGCGGCGGCTTCGGCGGTGGGGGCGGCGGCGGTGGTGGTGGGGGCGGCGGCGGCTTCTAGCCGCTGAGTGGCTTCCATCCAGGCGAATCGGGGAGGTCTTCGATGAAGCGTTTGGCAACGATCGGCGCGGCGGCCGTCTGGGCGTGGCTGTTGTTGGCCGGACCGGCCGTGGCGGCCGCGCCTCCGGCGGGTCCACCGTACCCCCAGGCCGTCACCGGGCAACGCGTCTACGACAACGCCGGCATCTTTTCGGCCGAGACGATCGCCGCGGCTCAGTCGATCATCACCGGCATCGAAGCCCGGACGGGCGCCCAGGTCGCCGTCTACACGCAGGTGAAGCCGGAGAGCGACACCCTCGACGCGGCCAACGCCGNNAACCTGCGCCACGGCGAGGTCTCGCTGTATGCGGGGGCCGGTTATCGAGCCGCCTTCCTGAGCGATGCCGAGCGCCAGAACATCTTCGACAACGACATGAAGCCGCTGCTGGTAGACGGCGATCTGGATGGGGGTCTGCTGGCGGCCCTGCACGACATCGATGCCAACGCTACTCCCGCGCATGCCGCTGCCCTGGAGCGCGACCGGCAGATCAACGCCTTGATCTTCGTGGGAGCGCTGCTCGTCGGCGCCGTCCTGATCCTGATCGCCTTCCTGCGCTGGCTTCGCCACGGACGCGATCCCGTCTACATCGACGACAGCTCCATCCTGATGCCGGCCCCGCCGGCCGGCCTCACCCCGGCGATGGCCACGCTCCTGCTGGCCGATCGAACGACGAAGAGGGCGGTCACGGCCGGGCTGATGGACCTCGCGGCCAACGGCTCGATCGCGTTCAAGCAAGAACACCGCCAGGTCGGCGGCAACCCGGTCCAAGCCGGCATCACGTACCTGGGCCCGGGCCGCGAGAAGCTCCAGGACCCCGAGCGTGAGCTCCTCGACGGGATCGTCAACCGCTCCAAGAGCTTCGACGACTACATCTCGTCATCTCGTCTATACCGGCTCTCCGACTACTTCGACGAGTACGGAGACCACCTCGAGACCGCGGCCGTGGCCAATGGCTGGTTCGCCGAGCGGCCCCACGCGGCCGTCGAGCGATGGGCCACGGCCGGCTGCGTCGAGATCGTGCTGGCGATCATCTCGGGCATCCTGTGGCTCATCCTCCTGGCCAGCGCGTTGTTCGTTCTCACCGCGAGCCTGGCCATGGCCGGGGTCGTGACGGTCGCCATGTCCTACTTCATGCCCGCCCGGACCCGCCAGGGAGCGATGCTCTACGGGATGCTCTCGGCCTACAAGCGCACCCTGGCGCTGAGCATGACGGGGTCGAACTCGATGGGTGAGGTCGTGCAGAAGCGAGCCCTGCCGTGGGTCACCACGCCGGACGAGGCGATGGTCTGGGGCGTCGCGTTCGGGCTGGAGGGCGAAGTCGGCCAGGTCCTGGCCCGCACTCTCGCGGCCTCGACCGGCGAAGACGCCGACAAGGCGGACGTCGCCGCCTCCACCGGCTGGTACCCGACGTGGTGGACGATGGCCGGCCACTCGACCGGCCACGGAGGAGCCGGGGGTACCGTTGCCTTCTCGCGGGAGTCGGCTGGGCTATTCTCCTCGTCGCCCATTCCGGATCCGGGTTCGATAGTTGCCGCCCTGGGCTCGATGGCCTCTCCGTCGGCACCCTATAGCGGCAGTAGCGGAGGGAGCAGCAGCTCCTTCAGCAGCGGCAGCTTCGGCGGCGGTGGAGGCGGGGGAGGCGGCGGCGCCGGAGGCGGGTTCTAGCCAGAAGAGTGGCGAGGGCCTGCCCAAGCCCCGATGCGAAGCGAGGGCTCCCGCCGCGGACGCTGTGCCCGCCACTCCGTCAAAGTAGAGGCCGGGAGGCGCGCCCGCAGGATCGCCGCCGACACAGCGCGCAAAGCGCGCTCCAGAGGCGGCGAGGATGCGGGCCGCCGTATGGCCGATCCACTCAGCGAGTGGGGCGTCCGCTGGCGGGCACCCGGGAGTGGCCCGGGTCCGCTACACTCGGGGCATGGGTGCAGTCGACACGATGGAGCAGTTCTTCGAACTGCTGAACTCCGGTGACCGCGACGGGGCGGTCTCGCTCATGGACGAGCGGGCCGAGTTGCGAGTTCACATTGCCGGCAACGCCCGCACTCTGCGCGGCCTGCGCGAGGTCGGCGGCTGGTTCCTGCGCGCCGAGCCGGGCTTTCGCATGATTCCGGGCGACGTTCGCGACATGGGCAACACCTATCAGGCCAACCTGCTGGTCATTCGACCCGGCGCCCCGACGCAGCAACTCGACGCCAGTTTCCGGGTCGAGGCGGGCAAGATCACGGCCATCAACCTGACGCCGCGCTAGGTCGGCGAGCCAGGCGGACCCGCCCCGGTCCTAGGTTGGGCTGGCCGCTCCGGGCGAGGCCGTCGCCTGCCAGCCGGGCGGCGGGATATTGAGGATCCAGCCGATCTCCAGATGCCCGGGGTCCTTGACCTGAGGGTTGGCAGCGACAAGGTCCGGCAGGAGGATGTTGAAGTACTTGGCGATCGCCCACATCTGGTCGCCCGATCGAACCGTGTACTGGAAGAAGGTCGGGCCGGACGCCGTCGAAGGGCTGACCGACGGCGAGGGGCTGGTCGCGATGAGACCCGAGCCGCTGCCGCCCAGCCCACCCGATCCACTGCCGGCGGCCGTGCCCCCCTTGCTGGTGACGATCGGGAACAGCGCCAGAGCGACCATCAACACGGCCATGCCGATGGCAGCGAAGAGGAGGGGCTGATTGGCGCGGCGTTCCTCGCGGCTGCGCAACCGCGGGAAGTTCTCAAGGCGCGGCGGCGTCTCCCAACCCGGGTGGCTGGGGCCGCGGCGCGCCATGGCAATCGCGGGCGTCCCAAGTGAGGACGGCGGTGGCGGCGCGGCAGGGACATTCGAGCGCTTGCCCTCGCCCTCGTAGCTCCACAGGCTCGTGGCCACGTCTGCGTCGCGCCGGGACGCCAGGCTGGCCTCGGAACCGGAAGCGATCCGCGGTCGGCCGGCCAGGAAGGCAGGGCCCGACTCATCGTCGTCGGCGATGAGCGCCGCGGCTGCCGCATCGGCGGCGGCGACGGCGCCGGACCCGGCCGCAGCGGCACCCGCCACCTTCACCGCCGCGGCTTCCTGGCGGGCCCAGTCGAGGAAGATGGGGCAACGCGCGAAGTCCGGCGAGAGGCAGTAGCGCTCCTGGTGCGGGAAGGCTCGCGGCTCCGGCTCGGGCGCGGCGAAGCAGCGATGTCGATAGTCGGGACTGCTCGAGCGGTGGTCCCGATCATCTTCGAAGGCGATGAAGGGGCAAGCACTCGGGCCGCCGTCCAACGGGATAGTCGGCTCCTCAATCACGCTGCAGATGATACCTGGGGTCACCTCTCTTGTGCGATGACTGCGCCCGTGCCGCCTCACGAGCCGCTCCTCGCCGGGGTGGCCGGCCCGGCGATTGGGGTGGATACTGGCCTCGCCAGACCCGCAACTCGGGGTACGAACAGTGCGTTCCGACCGGCGACCAAGCCGTGACGCAGTCTCATCGGCGATCACCGCGGCGGTGGTCGCGTTGCTCGTCGCCGCCTGCGGCCCCGGCCAGTCGACGCAGTCTCCCTCGCCGAACGGCGTGACCTCGATCGCACCGCCGGCCACGGCCACGACCACAACCACCGCCTCCGCCTCCGCGCCCGCGGCCACCGCCTCCGCGCCGGCGCTCATGACGCCAACGCCCCACGTTTCCGTCGAGCCGACCCAACTCGGGCCGGCGTCGATCAGCCTGAAGCCTGTAGTCGGCGGCCTGTCCAGCCCGATAGGAGTCTCCTCCGCGCCCGGCGACCCCCGGCTCTTCGTCATCGGTCAGACGGGCCAGATCGTCGTCGTCAGCGACGGCGCGATCACCGGCACGTTCCTGGACATCTCGTCTCGCATCTCGTGCTGCGGCGAGCGGGGCCTTCTGGGGCTGGCTTTCCATCCGCATTTCGCCGCCAACGGCCGCTTCTTCGTCCGCTACACGGACAAGGCGGGCGACATTCGAATTTCGGAGTTCAACGTCGGAGTGGATCCCACCCAGGCCGACGCCTCGTCCGAGAAGATCCTCCTCACGATCCCCCACCCGTCCTTCGCCAACCACAACGGCGGGCGGATCGCCTTCGGGCCCGACGGTTACCTGTACATCGGGACCGGCGACGGCGGCAGCGGCGGCGATCCCAACAACCACGGCCAGAGCCTCAGCACCATGCTCGGCAAGATGCTTCGCATCGACGTCGACGCGACATCCCCCGGCAAGCCCTACGCCGTACCTGCGACCAACCCGTTCGCGGGCCAGACGGGCAAGCTCGGCGAGATCTTCGCGTACGGCCTTCGCAATCCCTACAGCTTCAGTTTCGATCGATTGTCGGGTGACCTGTGGATCGGCGACGTCGGCCAGGACCTGTGGGAGGAGGTAGACCGCGCCTTCGCATCGGAGGGCGGAGGCAACGGCCTCGACTACGGCTGGAGCGTGATGGAGGGCAATCACTGCTACAAACCGTCGTCGGGCTGCGGCACCGCCGGCCTGACCGCGCCACTCGCCGAATACGCCCACGGCTCGAACGACTCGAACGGCTGCGCCATCATCGGCGGCTACGTCTACCGGGGCAGTGCCCACCCCGAGCTCTACGGCCGCTACTTCTTCGGCGACGAGTGCAGCGGCCACGTCTGGGACGTGACGGCGGCGGGCCCGTCGAGCCAGACCCCTCAGTTGCTGCTGTCGTCGGGGTTGAACATCGACGGTTGGGGCGAGGACGTGAGCGGCGAGCTGTACGTGGTCGCCGCGGACGGAGGGCTCTACGAACTGGCCTGAACGGCCCGAGATCGAGCCGGTCGTTGCCGGGTGCGCCTCGGGCCCGGCACCGCGGCAGCCACGCAAGCTCTGCGGTTACGCCGCCTGATCGAGGGCCGACTGCAGCGACTGTATGTAGCCCTCGCTCGTGTAGGTGGCGCCGGAGATCGTGTCGATCTGTGCGCTCTGGGCCTGGAGGGCCTCACTGCGAAGCTGTGGCGCGGCGTAGGCGGTGACCTGCGCCGTGTGGCCTCCTCCGTTGGGCATCTGGAGGGTCTGCACGTCGGTGATCTTCCCGTTCTGCAGAGAGACCTGGACCTGGACGGTGCCGAAGGGCGTCTGAACGGCCTGGCCGGTCAACTGGCCCGAGTAAGTGGCGCGGTTGCCGGCCGCTGCCCCGGTACCGGCCGCGCCGGGCGTTCCATACACTCCCGGCGCCCCTCCACCGCTCGAGGTGAATCCGGCCGTCTGGGGCGTCTTGAAGCTCAGCAGGAGCGCAAGCGCGGCGGTGGTCAGAAGCGTGGCTGCAAGTGCTCGTTTCGGCATCGTCGTCTCTCCAGGCCTCAGAACGCGAAGCGTTCGTAGTGGATCTGCTTGTCGGGGATCCGGAGCCGTCTGAGACTGCTCAGCGTTCTGGACATCATTCCCGCCGGTCCGCAGACGTAGATGTCGCGGTCGTTGATGTCGGGCACCAGCCGTCGCAACGCTCGCGGATCCAGCGGATCGGTCGGCATCTCCGGCGTCCCGCGCCGGCCCACCAGGTAGTGGACTGTGGCGCCGCGCAGGCTGGCCAGCTCGTCGATCTCGCGTCGGAAGACCACATCCTCCGGCCCGCTGGCACGGTAGAGAAGAGTCAGGCTGCCGCGCGACGACGGCAACTCCTCGAGCAGGGCCCGCAACGGGGTGATGCCGATGCCACCCGCCACGAGCAGGACCCTGGCCCTGGTTCGGGTCGCGCCGGTCAGGGCGCCGTACGGTCCCTCGACGAAGACCGGCGTTCCGACGGGCATGCGGCCCAGTGTCTTCGTATAGTCGCCCAGTTCCTTGATGGTGAAGCGCAGGTATTTGCCGTTTGGGGCCGCGGAGATCGAGAACGGATGGGCTCGGAACCAACCGTCTCGGGTCAAGAAGCGGAGACGGAACCACTGGCCGGCCCGATGAGGCAACTGGTCGAGGTCACGGCCGGTCAGGTACAGAGACGCAACCCCCGGCGCTTCTTCCACGACGTTGGCGACGTGGAAGCGGTGCCTCCACGAGATGGCGATCGGCTGGCCGAAACGGAATGCGAGCATCGTCCCGAACGCGACGGCGTAGAGCCCGATCCAGTACAGGCTGGCCATCTGGTCCGTGGTGAAGTCGACGCCGACGAATAGCTGATGGAGAAAGCCGAGAGCAATGGCCAGATACGTGTACAGGTGGATCGCGTACCAAGTCTCGTACGAGGCCCGGCGGCGAGCCGCCCGGACCGAGCTGAAGCCCACGACGATGAACAGGAAGAGCGAGACGGCCGACCACAGAACGTACGGATAGGTCAGCATCAAGGTGAAGAACTGGTCGACCGGCGAGACCCCGACGCTCATCGAATAGCCGACGGTCGTCAGGATCGCGTGGAGGACGATCAGCCAGATGGCCCCGAATCCGACCCAACGGTGGGCGTCCGTGATCCGGTCCTGGCCGAAGACCTGGTCGAGCCAGGGACTGCGCGACATCAGGATCAGCTGGATCAGGATGAGGTAGGTCCCGAGCAGGGCGCTGATCTCGCCGGCCGCGGTGAAGATGCCGGCGGTGGTGCCCAACTCGTTGATTCCGCCGTGACGAACCCACATCGCCAGGATCAGCACGGCATTCCCGCCGAGGATGGCGTAGATGTCGTTGGCCGTGACGGGCCAGATCCGCGGCACAGGCACTCGGCGATTCTTGCGGGCAGGGGCAGCCGCGAGAACCTTGCTTCGAGTGGGGGCGGTGGCATTCATCGAGTTGTCGCGGCTCCGGTGAGGCTGCTCGGGTGCCAGGGAACGGCCCGATTGCCTGCCATGATCGAGCCGCTCCCTGGAGACAGGCTGAAAGCCCGATGGCGGCAGTGTGTGTTTAGCGTGGAGGCCCGGTGGAGGCGGAGGCCGGCGAACGGAGCGGCGGCCGGCGAGCCGCGGCCGCCACGAGCCTGGCAGACGGGCCGCGAAGTCGAGGAGTTTGACAGCGGGCCCGGCGCCTCCAACACTTGCACACGCCGAGGCCAGCGCAGCGCCTGCTCCTTCTCGCCTCGCCTGACGTCCCGCGCCCGGGAGGAGACCGATGACACGATCGACCGGCTGGCTCAAGCCCGCGACCACCGCCTATGCCCATTGCGACGTACCGTGCGGCATCTACGACCCGCACGCCGCCGAGCTTGCGGCCCGAACCGTGGCTCGCATGGTCGAGCTCCTCGGCCAGCTGCCGGCGGAGAATCCAAGCGCGGCCGACCGCGCCAAGTTCGTGCGCTGCGTCACGATCAAGGAGCAGCACGCGGAGATCGTGAAGCACGAGATCCAGGTCATCTGGAGCGACTACTTCAAGCCCGAGCACCTGGAGCGATACCCGGATCTCCACGATCGAACCTGGAAGATCCTCAAGCTCGCGTCGAAGAACAAGCAGAACATCGACGCCGCGGCGGCGACCGAACTCGAGGCCGCGGTCAAGGAGTATGCCGACATCTTCTGGTCGACCAAGAAGTAGAGCCGACTCCACAACGGACATCTGACGATGAACGAGACGCCGGAGGCAAGCCCTCCGGCGTTCCCGTATGCCGAACCGGCGGGAGCCGGCGACCGCGCGGAGAACGCCGCTGGTCATGCGCCGCGAGCCGGTCGAAGGGGATTGCCCAAGCTCCCCGCCCCGTGGCCCGCGTCCATCGCTAAAGCATCGCGCCGGGCCCTGCGCGGCACGTGGCGCGTAGCCGTCGCCGAGGAGAGCATGGCCCCGACGCTGCTCTCGGGCGACTGGCTGCTGTTGGACCCAATCGTCGATCGCTGGCCCCGCCGCGGCAGCGTCGTCGTCTTCCGCGAGCCCGACACGGAGATCCTGGCCATCAAGCGCGTCGCGGCCCGCCCGGGAGACCGGGTTCGAATCGCGGCCGGGATCCTGCATCTGGCCGCGGACGAGGCCTGGCTGCTCGGCGACAACGGCGCCGTTTCGCTCGACTCGCGCCGCTACGGCCCCGTGCCCCTCGACGCTCTCGTCGGTCGGGCGTGGCTCCGCTACGGGCCGTTCAACCGCATGGGCCGCATACCGCGAGGTCCCGCTAGACCCGTCCGATGAGTTCGCGCGCGGCCAGCTCGATCATGCCGAGGTCGCGGGGCAGCAGGTCCTGGAGCATGAGCCGGTCCAGACCCGTGGCCGCGAACCGGGCCGTCATGGCCCGGGCCTGATCCGGGGTCCCGACGATCCATCGCGGCCGGTGCTCGTCCAGCCAGGCCGCCGCGTCCGTTCCCGCCTCGCCGACCATTGCCAGCAGAGCCTTCACGCGCCGACCCAACTCCGCTTCGTCCGCCCCGATCAAGAACCCGACCATCGCCGACCTGCGGATCGTGACCGGATCGCGGCCGATCTTGCGACACTCGACGTCCAACGCCGCCCAAGCCTCCGCAACCCGCTCCGGGCCCGAATTCGACATGTTGTACTCGTCGGCGTAGCGCGCCGCCAGGCGCAGAGATCGCGGCCGGCCCTCGCCGCCCACGATGATCGGCGGATGCGGCCGCTGGACCGGCTTCGGGTTGAACGAGGCCGACTGGACGTGGACCTGCTTGCCCTCGAACGACCAGCCGTCGGGCTCTTCCCAAAGGCCATGCAGAATGGCCAGCTCGTCCTCCAGGAGGTCTGCCCGCTCCCCGATTTCGGGGAAGCGCAAACCCAGCTGGCTGTGCTCCGGATCGTTCCAACCGGCTCCGACACCCACCTCTACGCGCCCGCCGCTCATCTCGTCGACCGTGGTCACAACCTTGGCGAAGGATCCAGGGTGCCGGAACGTAACCGGCGAGACAAGCGTTCCGAGGCGGATCGTGGTCGTCTCGCGGGCGATTCCAGCCAGGACTGTCCAGGCGTCGGTGGTTGGTTTGTCGGCCGGGCCGGGGAAGCTTCGGTAGTGGTCCGAACGGAAGAACGCCTCGAAGCCGAGCCGCTCGGCCAGACGCGCCATCTCGAGCTGTTCGGCGTACGAGAGTCCCTGTTGAGGTTCGGTCATGAGCGCGAAATCCATCGAAATCCTCCGGCGCGGCTGACGAATTCGGACTGTAGGAAAGTCAGTTTGAACCGGTTTGGCAATGGGGGGTCGCCCGACGTCTGCATGATGCAAGAATCCTTGCGCCCAGCTAGACTTCGGCCAATCCGTCGGATAGGGGCCCGATGGGTCCCTCGGACATCGCCCTGACTTTGCATACATCTCGGCGGGCCGGCTCCCCCTCACCGGCCCGCCTTCTTCTTGTCCGCGGCGTCCGTCCGGCGGCATCCGCCTTCCCCAGGCACCCGCCGACCCGTCTCCCGCCACTCCGCGCATACTTCCGGCCATGCGCGACAAGCTGACCCCGCCCAACCCGCCGCTGAGCGACGGAGTGATCACCCTCCGACCGTTTCGGGCCGACGACGCCGCGGCCATCACGGCCGCCTGCCAGGACCCGGCGATCCAACGCTGGGTGCCGATCATTCCGAACCCCTACACCGAGGTCGATGCGCGGGGTTTCATCCTGATGACGCTCCAGGCCTGGCACGACGGCAGCGGCTACGAGTTCGCCATGGCGGACGCGACGACCGACCGGTACGTTGGGTCGATCGGGCTGCACCTCGGAGCCAACGAGCGACGCCACGCCATCGGCTATCTGGTTGCGCCGGAGGCTCGCGGCCGGGGATATGCCACCAGGGCCTTGCGCCTGGCGACACGCTGGGGTTTCGAGCAGCTCGGCATCGAGCGGCTGGCCCTCTGGACGCTGCCCGGCAACCTCGCATCCCAGGCCGTCGCCGAGAACGCCGGCTTCCGTTTCGAGTCAATGGCACGCAACTGGGAGGTGGATCGGGACGATCGGCCGCTCGATGCGGTCATGTACTCGATGACGCCCGAAGACCTGGCCGACGCACTCGCCGCGGAGGAAACCCCGGGGGAGGTGCCGCTCGCCGGCTGGCCGCGTGAGTTGCGGGCGACCGGCACTCGGGCTGCGCCGTTCGTCGAGATCGCCGCGCTGGCCGACCTTGCGCCCGGAACGATGCGTCGCGTCACTCGAGCGGACCTGGATCTGCTGGTTGGCTGGACCGACGACGGCATCGTCGTGACCGACGACCGCTGCCCGCATATGGCGGCGCCACTCAGCCTCGGCGAACTTGCGGGATGCGTCGTCTCGTGCCCGCTGCATGCGGGCCGATTCGATCTACGAAGCGGCGAGACGGCGCAGATGCCGACGACCGGTGGGCTGGATGCCGACGGCAACCACCATGCGCCGTGGTCCCCGTCCGGAGCCGAGCTCAAGCCCGAGCCAGCCACGAAGAAGCTCGAGGCCCGCCGGCTGACCCGCGTCAACCGACTTCGCTACTACCAGACGCGCATCCGCGATGGCCGCCTCGAGGCTCAGCTGCCGATCCTGCCGGAGTAGCCGGCATCGGGCCGGGCCCCGCGCGTTGCGCAGGCCCGGGCCTCAGCGAGGTCCGGCGGTGCGCTCGGCGGCCTTGTCGGCCTTCGCGGCCTCCGCAGCTCGACGCGTCGAGCCGGCCGTCAGCAGCCTGCAGGCCTCTTCCATGTCGTCGGTGCAGTGCATGAGGTCGAGGTCCGCGCTCTCGATCGTGCTGCGGCTGACCGCCTCGCGTCGCAGCCAGTCGAGCAAGCCGCCCCAGTACTCGGTCCCGACCAGGACGACCGGGAAGTGGCGGATCTTGCCCGTCTGGATGAGCGTGAGCGACTCGAACAGTTCATCGAGAGTGCCGAAGCCGCCGGGGAAGATGGCGAAGCCGTCCGCGTACTTCACGAACATCACCTTGCGGGCGAAGAAGTAGCGGAACTCGACGCCCAGGTCCACGTACTGGTTGACCGCCTGCTCGTGCGGCAGTTCGATGTTGCAGCCTATCGAGAGCCCGCCGGCCTCGTGGGCGCCACGATTGGCGGCCTCCATGATGCCGGGCCCGCCGCCGGTGATGACGGCGAAACCGGCCTTCGCCAGCAGACCCGCCAGCTCGCGGGCCTTGGCGTAGTACGGATCCCCTTCGTGAAGGCGGGCCGAACCGAAGATCGTGACCGCCTTCCCGACGGCCGCCAGAGCATCGAAGCCCTCTACGAACTCGGACAGAATCCGGAGCGAGCGCCACGGGTCCGAATCGAGGAACGGCGGCCGGTGACGCGGCGACAGCAGCCGCTCGTCCTCGGTCCGCGCGTGAACGGTAAGCATTTCGGCGGCCTTGGGGCGGTACGTCACCCGCCCGCTTCGGCGACGATCGTGATTCCCGTTGCCGTTGTGGTTGTGAGTGCCGTTGGGCGCGCCGTGGGAAGCACCGCTCCCCGATCCGGCAGGGGCCGCGGCGGCCGTTGGCTCCTCGGCCGATGTGGACGCCGGCCGGCCTTTCCGGGCCGGCCCCTCGCCGGTTCTTCCGGTCTTCTTCTGCGAATGAGGCATCTATCTCTCCTGGTCGTACCGGCAGAGCATGCCACGGCGGGGATCCTGCTGTTCGGGCGACTTCATGAGGGGTCGGCCGGCCGGCCGATTTGTGCACCCGGGAAGCGGCGAGCCGCTCCCCGGGACGAGTGTCAATGGCGTCTGGAGGCGCCTCTAGCCGGTGATCTCGGCCCGATCCGAGAAGAGCAGAGCCACGAGGAGAGCGCCGACCAGCCAGACCGCCACGAGCACTTCGGCCTGATCGGCCGGAAGGGCGCTCGCGCCGCCGGCGAACATACCGGCCGTGTTCGAGCCCGCCACCACCAACGACGCGTTGGCGACGCTGAACGGCAGGTACTTGACGATGTCCGGAAGGAATATGGCGGCGAAGCCCTCGCCGAAGTAGAAGGCGATGCCGGCGCCGATGCCGGCCAGTTGGCTGCGTGCCAGGGTCGCGATGGCGAAGCCCAACGCGCCTTCCTCGATCACCGCGAGCCAGCCCTTGAGGAGCCGGAGGGGAAGATCGTTGAGGGTCGCGGAATCCCCGAGACCGCCCGTCGAGACGCCGCCGAGATTGGCTCCGACTATCGCCGCGACCACACCGACGACGAAGGTCAGCAGGATTCCGAACCCGATCATGACGGCAATCGAAACGTACGAGGCCGTCATGTACCGAACCCGGCTCTCGCCACGCGCGACGGCCGATTTGAACGTGCCCCAACTCCATTCGGAGCCGGCGATCGCCGCGCCGTAGGCCAGGGCGAAGAGGCCGCCGAGCCCGGTCGTGAACTGAAGGATTCGGTCGTAGGCACCGGGGAACGTCACAAGGAGCTTGGGATCGACCGCATTCGCGTTTCCGGAACGCAGCGTCCGGCCATTCACGCCGGCGCCGACCGCAAGGACGATCAGGACCAGGAGGCCGATCAGGATGCCGACGGTCGTCCAGGTCGCAGGTCGCCGGACCAGCTTGCGAAGGCCCGAGAAGAAGAGCCTCATGCGGCGGTTCCCTTTCCGGCGGAAGCGTCGCCGTTGGCTGAGGCCGGCAGGCCTACGAAGTTGCCTTCGCCCGAAATCTGGCCGCCGGTGAGCTCGAGGAAGAGCATCTCCAGGTCTGTACCGGACTCCATGCCGGACACGAAGATGCCAGCTGCTGCCAGCTTCTGGCTGATCGCCTCCGCAAGGTCGGGAGCAACGCGAACGGACAACCAGCCCTCATCGCGGTCGGACTCGGTGAGACGTTCCGCGGGGAACTCGGTCCCCAGTGTGACGATCGCGGCGTCGACGCGATTCGGCTGGACGCGGACCTTTACCACGCCCTGCATCGCGAGCAGGTCTTTCAGCGGACCTTCGCGGACCAGCTTTCCGGAGGCGATGATGCCGACGACATCGGCCATGACCTGGATCTCGGCCAGGAGGTGGCTCGAGACGAAGACCGTTTTGCCCTGATCCGCGAGTGCTTTGAGAGTGTCCCGCATGGCCACGATGCCGGCGGGGTCGAGGCCGTTCGCGGGTTCGTCGAGCAGCAGCAACTTCGGGTCGCTGAGCAGCGCTCCGGCGATACCGAGCCGCTGCTTCATGCCCATCGAGTAGCCCTGGACCTTGTCGTTGGCGCGATCGCACAGGCCGACCAGATCGAGCAGCTCCTCGATCCGCCTGGGTGCGACGTGGGCGCCCGAGGCCGACAGCTCGCGCAGGTTGGCACGCGCCGAGAGGTACGGGTAGAAGGTCGGCGACTCCACGAGAGCGCCCACCTCGAAGAGGCGATGGCGATCGCCGCGCTTGAAGGGTCTGCCGAGCATCTCGACCGTACCGCCGTCGGCATGGATGAGCCCGGTCAGGACTCGCATCGTCGTGGTCTTGCCGGCNNGCCGTTTGGCCCCAGGAAGCCGTAGACGACGCCCGTCGGTACCGACAGGTCGAGGCCGTCCAGCGCGCGGCGCGATCCGTAGCTCTTGATCAAGCCGCGGGTCGCGAGGGCGAGGCCATCGGCGGGGCCGGTGACGCGTGCCGTGATAGCGGGGCTCACGGCGCCGGCGGCGCCTGTGCCGCCAGTTGTGCCCGTACCGGGTGAGCCGCTCATGCCCGTCCTCCGCCGGCATCGGGCGCCGGTTTCGCGGGCGGCATTGCGTGGTTCACTGGCGGACCTCCTTGCAAAGAAGCGGATGGTGGGAACGCGGCCGACAGACGCTCGGCCATGATCTGGATGAGGCCGTCGAACTGGGCGAGTTCGTCGGGCGTGAGGAGCGCGAGCAACTTGCGCATCGCCCCCTGCCGGGCTCCCTGTATCTCGCCGAGAAGCCGTGAGCCTTCGTCGCTGAGCAGGCAATCGACGACGCGCCGGTCGTCGGCGCGGTGGCTGCGCACGGCCAGGCCGCGCCGTTCCAGGCGATCGACGAACTCGGAGGCCGTAGCGTCAGTCACGCCGAGCATGTCGGCCAGCTGTCCGACGGAGACCGGCCCTGATTCGCCGAGCGTGAACAGCAGCCGAAGCTGCCCGAAAGTGAGATCGTGATGAGCCCAGCCCGGGGGGCCTTTGGGCATCGACTCGAACAGCGCCCTCGTGTGCGCCTCGACCTCGTCGAAAGCTACGGGAGTCCCTGATCTTTCGGCCATGACCCTACCTTATGGCAGGTTCCTAAAGGAATCCTGAAAGCGCACCGACCCAGTCGCCCTGGCGGCGCGCGCTCAGCTCTTCGGGGCCGTCAGCCAGGCCTTCCACGTGGCGTCCGCCGGTCCGGCCGTGAAACCATTTCCGAAGCGCACCAGCGGCAGCCGGATCAGCCCGTTGCTGGCGAGCAACCGCTCCACGATCTCGTCGTCCTCGAGGCGCATGTAGGCCAGGCCGAGGTCTTTGTACGCGCGAGATTCCGTGTCCAGCAGCACCGCGGCACCGAGCCGCTCCACGAACCGGCGCAACTCCCCCGGCGCGATCGGCTTGCGGCGCAGGTCCACGAACGTGACGTTGGCCCGCCGCTCCTTGAAGAAGCGCTGCGCGGCCCGGGTCGGACGCGAGTCGGCCAGACCGAACATCTGGACTGTGGGACCTGCGGGGACTGGCATCGGAGGAAAGGTTAGCGAGTCGGCGAGCCGTCCACCCGATCCGATCCATCCCCGCCCTCCCCTTCGACCGCTCGGGCGGTTACCATCCGCGCAGGAGGTGCGGAGTGGTCTGGTTCACAGTCGATTTGAGCGACAAGCCCGGGTCCCTGGCGAAGATGGCTACGGCTCTCGCCGAACGAGGGATCAACATCAGCGCCATCGTCGGGATCGCCGAGGATACCGACGGCGCCTTGATGCTCGCTACCAGCGACTCGGAGGGAACGCGCAAGGCGTTCCAGGCCATCGGACTCGGATTCGAGGAGCACGACCCCGAGGCAGGCCTCGAGATCGCCGACCATCCGCGCGTCGCCCAGGGCCTGGCGGATCGCGGCATGGGCATCGGCTAAAAGAGATGGCCCGTCCCGTCCACGCCGCCCCCACGGTCGCCGTTCGGCTCGACTATGTCGACCGCCCCGGCGCAATCCCGGAGATCGTCGCTCAGGTCGCCGCGGCCGGCGGCACCCTCCGCACCCTCAGCACGGTGCGGCGCTGGAAGGACGACTCGGACAGCGCCCTGGTCGAAGTCGAGCTCGAGGTCGAAGGCCTGGCCGAAGAGCAGGTCACCGGAATCCTGAAGGAGCTGCCCTCCCTCCGCGGCTGCCGCCTCACGCAAGCCCTCGACAAGGTCTTCGGCAAGCGGCTCATCGTCATCGGCGGCGGAGCGCAGATCGCCCAGGCGGTCCTCGGCGCCGTGAGTGAAGCCGATCGCCACAACCTGCGTGGCGAGAAGATCAGCGTCGACACCATCCCGCTCGTCGGTGAAGCCAACCTTGCCGCCGCGGTTCGGGCCGTCGCCGACCTCGATCGAGCGCGCGCCCTCCTCCTGGCCGGTTCGATCATGGGCGGCGACATCACCAAGGCCGTCCAGGAGCTCCAGGCCACCGGAATCCCGGTCATCTCGCTCAACATGGTGGGCACGGTTCCCGATGTCGCGGATCTCGTGGTCACCGACCCGGTCCAGGCCGGCACGATGGCGGTCATGGGCATCGCCGACACCGCCTCGTTCGACTTCGCTCGGCAGAAGGGCCGGCGCTACTAGCCTGCGGACCGGGCCCGCCGGCTCGGGCAGCCAGAGGAGCAGTTGCATGGACCGACCATTCGCGGACGCCGCCCGGCGACCCACGGAGGTCGCCCTCGAGTCGACCGTCGGCCGCGCGTTCGGTCGGTACGAGTCGATCCTCCGCCTCGCCGCCGCCTTCTCGCAGGAGTGGAACTTCAGCAAAGCCGGCGGCTGGATGCTCAAGGTCCATCACCGAAAGAAGGCGCTGCTCTATCTGATCCCGCTGGTTGACGGCTTCAGGATCAGCATGGCCATCCGGGAGCCTGAGCGAGAAGCCTTCCTACACGACCCCGATCTTGCCTCGCTGCACGACAATCTGGCCTCGGCCAGGAAGTTCTCCGAGGGATTCGCCGTGCAGTTCGATGTCGATGACGCGACCGACTCCGCAACCGTCGAGCCGTTCGTGTCGAAGCTCATCGCCGCAAGGCGCTAGACCCGAGGCAGCCGCAATGCGCATCGCCACCTGGAACGTCAACTCGCTNNCGCATGGAGCGAGTCGAGGAGTGGCTTGCCGACCGCGCCCCCGACGTCCTGCTGATGCAGGAGACCAAGCTGGCCGACGAAACCGCTCCGGAGATGCCGTTCCGAATGGCCGGCTACGACCTGCTCCACCACGGCGAAGGCCGCTGGAACGGCGTCGCGATCGCCAGCCGCGTTGGCATCGCCGACGTCGTGACGAACTTCGGCGACGGACCCGTCCGGCGCTCCCCGGGAGCGGACGCGATCGCCGAGGCCCTCGAGGCCGAAGCGTCGGAGGCGTCGGCGGACGAAGCCCGGATGGTGTCGGCGGTGTGCGGCGGGGTCCGTGTCGTCAGCATCTACGCTCCAAACGGGAGGGCCGTCGATACGCCCTTCTATCGGGCCAAGCTGGCATGGTTCGAGCGCCTGGCGCGCTGGCTGCGCGAGACGCAGGATCCGGCCGGCCCACTCGTCATCGGCGGCGACTTCAACGTCGCGCCCGAAGACGCCGACGTCTACGACATGGCCGATTTCGCCGGCGCGACCCACGTATCCGCGCCGGAGCGTGCCGCGGTGGCGGCCCTGCGCGACTGGGGTCTGATCGACGCCTACCGGCTCCACCACCCCGAGCCCGGCAAGTTCTCGTGGTGGGACTACCGAGCCGGCAACTTCCACAAGGGACTGGGGATGCGGATCGACCACCTGTACGTCACCCGCTCCGTCGCCGAGCGATGCAACGCCGCCGAGATCGACCGGGACGCCCGCAAGGGCAATCTCCCCTCGGACCACGCCCCGGTCTACATCGACCTGGCGGACTGAGCCTCGAGATCGGCCCCGAGCGGCGCGGAGGCCTAGGAGGCGGCCGGCGTGGCCGGAGCCGGCGTAAGGACCCCGGCCGGCGGAATGTTGAGGTTGGAGCCCAGCTTGACGATGCCGTTGACGATCTGCGGGTTCGCCAGCAGCAGTTCCCATTGCTGGATGCCGAACTTCTTGGCGATCTTGCTCACCGAGTCGCCGGTCACAACCTGGTACTGCGTGTACGTCCAGATGGGCTGGGGTGCGCCGCTGTTGTCCGGCGACGCGACGATGCTGGCCGACGAGTTCGGGGAGCCGCTCGCAACCGGCGAGGAAGCGTGCACGCCGGACGCTGACGCGCTCGCGGCGGCCGCCCCGCCAGCGTGGCCGAAGAGGGCCGGGATGATCACGAGCGCGACCAGAACCACGGCCACGCCCAGAGTCGCGAGCAGGATCGGCAGCATGGTCCGGTGCTGTTCCTGGCCACGCAGCTGCGGGAACGCGTACGGCGTTGGCGGCCTCTCCCAGGCCGGATGCGTCGGACCGCGGCGGGGCATCGCGGAAGGCGGCAGCTTGAGCGCAGGGAGCGGTTCGGTTGCCGGCTGCCAGCCCCTATCGACGCTCGGCCGCGACGGCCGCCCCATCAGCTCGTCGTCCTCTCCCTCGACGGGAGCTGAGAGCGGCTGGAAAGAGTTGGTCCTCTTGGGCGGCAAGGGCCGCGCCCCTCGTTTTGTGCGTTCGTTGTAGTTCACGTTTCAACCTCGTCGTGGAGGCGCTGCCGCAGGGTCCCAAGCCCGGTGGACGGTGGCCTGGTGCTGCACTGGGAGCGATCCCAGGGGCAAGGCCGAGCACAAGCTAAGAGTAGCCCAGCCCGGCCGCGAGAGTACAGGATGGCACGGTGGCGGCTCCGTGGTTCGATCATGAAACGCTTCTTGACCCAACCTCAATCGAAGGAACCCCGAAAGTGACGTCGCGGTAGTAGCCGGCGGTCCTACGCAAGTCGGGCGTGGCCCTTCCCGGCCCGGACGATGCCAAACCCTCTGGACCGTACCGATCTGCGGCATCGACTGCGCGCCCTGCGCACGCCGGACGCCGAGGGATGGCAGTATGCGCGTATGGAAATCCGCTTCCTCGGCGCTGCCAACACCGTCACCGGTTCCCAATACCTCCTCACCACCGATCGAGCCCACGTGCTCATCGACTGCGGCATGTTCCAGGGCTCCCCGCACGAAGTCGTGCGCAACCGGGTATCCCCGTCGTACGACCCGACCAGCATCGATGCCATGGTCCTGACCCACGCCCACCTCGACCACTGCGGGCTCATTCCCCACGTCGTCAACGAGGGCTTCAACGGGCCCATCTACGCCACCAAGGGCACGATCGAGCTGGCCGCCCTGGTGCTGCTCGACTCGGGCAAGCTCCAGGAGGAGTACGCCAAACGGCAGAGCCACTGGGCGGCGAAGAACCCGGACAAGGCCGCCCGCGAGGAGCAGAAGGAGCTGGCCGACATCCAGGCGCAGGAGCAGCTCGCCCAGCAGGAGGACGCCGCGACCGCGGTCGCCGCTCTTCATCCCGGCGACGTCACGCCGAACGGCCACGTGGTGGCTTCGGGCTTGGACGAGCTGGCCCTCCACGACGAGCAGGCCCTCGGCACGCGCATGGGCTACCCGCCGGTCGGCCATCCCGACTACGCGGCCGCCATGGCAGGCGCCCCCGCTCGCCCCAACCTCGTTCTCGAGGAGCCGCTCTACACTCAGGCCCAGGCCCAGAGCTCGCTGGCTCGATTCAGGGCCGTGGACTACGAGACCACGGTCGCCGTCGCACCCGGCATCACCGCCGTCTTCCACGATGCCGGCCACATCCTCGGCTCCTCGATCGTGGAGTTGCGGATCGAAGCGCAGGGGACCACGCCGGCCCGGACGCTCATCTTCTCCGGCGACCTGGGCCGTACCGCCGCCCCGATCCTGCGCGACCCAACCGTCATCACCTCGGCCGACTACGTCTTCGTCGAGTCGACCTACGGCGGCCGCACCCACGAGCCGGAGGAGGAATCACTCAATCAGCTCGCCCAGGCCGTCAACGACATCATCGCCCAGACCGGCGTGCTCCTGATCCCGTCCTTCGCCATCGGTCGAACGCAGGAGGTCGTCTGGGCCCTTCAGCATCTCCTCGATGCCGGCCGGATCCCGAAGATCCAGCTCTACCTCGACTCGCCGATGGCGTCGAAAGCATCGACGATCTATCGCGAGCACCGCGACTACTACGACGCCGAAACACTGGCCCTGCTTGACAAGGGCGAGGCCCCGATCGACTTCCCGAACCAGCAGGAAACGCCCCTTGCAGCCGACTCCGAAAAGATCGATAGCGCTCACCGGCCCTACGTCCTGGTCGCCTCGAACGGCATGCTCACCGGCGGCCGCGTCCTCGGCCACCTGCGAACCCTCATCGGCGACACCAAGGCCATGATCCTGTTCGTGGGCTATCAGGGCGTGGAGACGCTCGGGGCCCACCTCCAGGCCGGCGTCAAGGTCGCCCGGCTCGACGGCCAGGAATACCAGGTCCGCTGCGCCGTCCGTTCGATCACCGGCTTCTCCGCCCACGCCGACGAACCGGAGATCCTGGCGTGGCTGGGTCACTTCATCGAAGGTCGAAAGGCTGGCGATCCGGGCGTGCCACGGCAGGTCTTCATCGTCCACGGCGACCCGGCGGCGCAGCAAGCCATCCAGCCGAAGATCCAGGCTCTCGGCCTGCCGGCCTCCGCACCGCACTGGCACGAGCACGTCACGCTCGACTAGCCCGAAGCAGCCCCCGGCCGTGTCCAGCGTCACCCAGCAGGCGGAGCCGGACCCCATGCCCATCGTGCCGACGATCCGCGCGATCCGACCCGACGAACGCGGAGAGCTCGACCGGGTAATCGTGCGGAGCTTGGGCTCGCCGTACGTGGTCAGCCGCCGGTTGATTCACCGTGTCTCGGAGCTACCGTGCCTCGTCGCCACGAGCGGAGACCGCTGGTTGGGCCTGGCCGCCTACCGCCTCGCCGCCGGCGCGTGCGAGCTCGTCCTGCTGGAGGCATTCGAACGGGGCCGCGGTACGGGGACGGCGCTGCTGGACGCGGTCGTGGAACTGGCCCGAGAGTCGGGTGCTCGTCGCTTGTGGCTCGTGACCACGAACGACAACGTGGATGCCCTGCGTTTCTACCAGCGCCGCGGAATGCGCCTCGTACGCCTCTGGTCCGACGCCGTCACCCAGTCCCGCAAGCTGCTCAAGCCCGAGATCCCGCTCGCCGGCGACAACGGCATCGCCATCCGAGACGAGCTGGAGCTCGACATGCTCCTGACCGAGGTATCCGCGTCCGGCTAGCTCGTCGCGCCGCCGGCGGCTCCGGTGCTACCTGGCGCATGGAGAGGGATCCCGGCCGCGCAGGCAGGGCACGTCGCCGCTCCGGGATCGTAGGTGGGCAGCTGGAGCTGCCAGAGGGCGCTGAGCGGGTAGTTGCGGCCGGTCTTCGGGGAGCTGAGCGAGGCCATGCCACCGGAGCGATCGGCCATGACGGCGCAGGTGACTATCTCGCCGCCGAGCGACTCCACGGCCGGCAGCATGGCGAGCAGCGAACCACCCGTAGTCAGGATGTCGTCGACGAGCAGCACCCTCTCGCCGGGGGCGATGGTGAAGCCGCGCCGGAACTCGCGCCGCGCCGTCCCGTCGGCCTCCTTGACCTCTTCGGCGAAGATGCCACGCACGCCGAGCTGGCGGGCCGTCTCGAAGGCGAGAACGACGCCACCGGTCGTGGGCCCGGCGACCAGGTCCACCATCGGCGACCCATCCTCGTTGCGGTGGTTCGCGGCCCAGAAGCCGCACAGCTCGCTGGTGGCGGCCGGGTCCTGGAGGACGAGGAACTTCTCCAGGTAACGCTCCGAATGCTTACCACTTTTCAGCAGGAAGTGGCCCTCCTTGAGGGCGCCCGACTGGCGGAAGAGCTCCTCGGTCCGGGTGGCGACCGCCCGGGCCGCGGCGAGCTGGGCCTCGGATCGAATGGTCGTCATCGGGCGCTCCCCTGGAGCTGAGTCCTTTCGAACCCGGTCGCCAGGATGATGAGCGCTACCCAAGCAACCGCTCCGACCTCGGCCGCAGCGTTGAAAGCCCCCGGCCACGCAACCTGGTGCAGGATCGCGATGGCATACCAGGCAAACAGCGCCAATCCCGTCGCTCGTCGGGATCGAGGGCCGAGGATCTCGTAGGTCAGGAAGGAAGTGACGACCCCCAGCGGCCCCACTGCAAGAATGACCTGGGCCACGGTCAGTGGAATCGTCTGCCCGGCCCATGCGGCATCGAGCCCGCCGTGCGTGATCGCGTCGCACAGGATCTCGAAGTAGAAGAGGGCGGCCAGCGCCGTCACGACGGCAGCGAACCGGAGCAGTGCCGCCGTCCAGAGCGAGCGCAACCGGGTCACGGCCGGTACTCCACGCCCTTGGCCGACGACGCCCCGGTGCGCTTCGGCAGGGCCGTGCCGATGAACGGCCGGTACGAGTCGAAACCGCGACGCAGGCATTCGGCCCTCAATTGGTCGCCGAGCCGCACCGGCAGCTCCGGGTCGGCGAAGATGGCCGTGCCGACCTGGACCGCGACCGCGCCGCAGGCCAGGAAGTCCAGAACGTCGTCCAGGGACGTCACGCCTCCGATGGCCACGATCGGGATCGAGACGACCTGCGCCACCTCGTAGACGATCCGCAGCGCCACCGGCTTGATCGCCGGACCCGACAGGCCGCCGTAGGTGTTGCCGAGGAAGGCACGCGTTCGATCGGGCGAGACGGCCAGTCCCGACAGCGTGTTGATGGCGGTGATCGCGTCGGCGCCGGCCTCCTCGATCGCTTTGGCGATCGGCCTGACATCGGCCACGTTGGGCGAGAGCTTGACCAGGAGCGGCAGTTCCGTAGCGCGCCGGACGGCGGCGGTGACGGCTCGCGCGGCGTCACGGTCGATCGCGAACTGCAGCCCGCCCTTGCCGACGTTGGGGCAGCTGATGTTCAGCTCGATGCCGGCCACGCCGGGCACTCCGTCGAGGCGGCGGGCGACCTCGACGTAGTCCTCGATCGACTCACCGGCGACGTTGACGATGACGGGCACCTTCCAGGTCTGCCAGATCGGGCCGTACTTCTCGATCACAGCGTCGACGCCCGGGTTCTGCAGCCCGATCGAGTTGAGCATCCCGCCCGGCGTTTCGGTCACGCGCGGCGGCGCATTGCCGGCCCGCGGCCGCAGCGTCGTACCCTTGCAGCAGATGGCGCCGAGACGTTGGACGTCAACGACCTCGCCGTATTCCACGCCGTACCCGAAGGTCCCCGAGGCCACGAGGATCGGGTTCGCGAGTATCAGGCCGCCGTGCTCCGACGCTCCCCGCGCCGGGGCGAGATCGATCGACAGATCGATCCGATCGAGGGCGGCCTGCTCGGCCAGCGTCGGGCGCGGGGCGGTCGGAGCGCCCAGGTCGGCCACGGCCGAACTGCCGGTCTCGACGCGCGGTCGGGCTCCGGCCGGGCTCTTCGTTCGATCGACCGCCACGATGGCGCTCTTGATCTTGCGGACCGTCGGCGTCCGCTTGGACCGGTCGGAGTCCTTCCCGACGCGCATGTCGCCGAAGGTGATGATCGTCCGCTTCGCCTTCATCGGCCCGTCCTCATGCGCTCGCCGGCCACGCTATCTCCTCGGCCGCGAAGACGGGACCCTCGCGGCACACGCGCAGCGGGCCCTCGACTCCGATGACGGTACAGCCCAGGCAGGCGCCCACGGCGCAGCCCATCGTCTGCTCCATCGATACCTGCAGGAAGGACTTGCGGCGGGCGGCTGCAGAGCCGAGCGGGTCGCTCTTGCCCCCTCCCCTCTTGCGGCCGAGCTTGGCGACACCGAGCCGGTCGCGGCGTCCGGCGGCCAGCTGGGCCAGGCGGGCGAGCATCGGCTGGGGCCCGCAGGCGAAGGCCTGATCGGCCCAGGCTTCGTAGTCGGGAACCAGCTCCGTCACGTAGCCGTGATGACCCAGCGAGCCATCGTCGGTGGCGACGACATACTCGACCTCGTCGGGCAGGAGGCTGGACGGATAGACGTGGCTCGCGCTCAGCGCGCCGAAGAGGATCGTGATCCCCCGGCCGTCCCGGATCGCCTCGTCGGCGAGCATCCGGACGCCGGCCATGCCCAGGCCCCCGGCGATAAGCAGCAGGTGGTGGCTGCGCGGGTCGACCTCGAACGGCCTGCCGAGGGGCCCGAGCATGTCGAGCCGTTCGCCCTCGCGGACGCGGGTCATCCACTCCGTGCCGCGGCCGACCATGCGGAAATGGAGGGTGATGATGCCCGTGGCGGGATCGGCGGTGTTGATCGAGAAAGGCCGCCGCAGGACGAGGCCGGAGTAGTCGCCGGTTCTGACATGGACGAACTGGCCGGCCCGGGAGCCGCTGGCCAGCTCCGGCGCGTGGAACGACTGAAGCCACTGCCCCGGCAGGATCTGCCGGCTATCGACGAGCTCGGCCGCAACCAGGCGCATCGTCACCGGCGGTCGTCGCCCGCCTTGGGCTCTTCGCCCTCCTTGTCCTCGATGGGCTCCTTGTCCTCGATGGGCTCCACGGGCTCGTGGTCTTCGTCCCCTCCGTCGTCCTCGTCGGAGGCGCCCGCGGGCTCGCCGAGTGCCGGGAATGCCTCGGCCA
This sequence comes from Chloroflexota bacterium, assembly GCA_003157875.1. Classification (GTDB taxonomy): domain Bacteria; phylum Chloroflexota; class Limnocylindria; order Limnocylindrales; family CSP1-4; genus Fen-1039. The sequence goes on along the minus strand of PMKV01000027.1, from coordinate 1,078 downwards.
GCGTGTCGGCCAGGTCGCCGAAGATGTCGGTCGGGTCGTAGTACTCGACGATGTCGTCGGGCCCGTCGAGCTTGCGCCAGGTGCCGGAGTCGGCCTCGCTCTCCGGCACGACTTCGGCGGTGAACGAGCCGGAGGCGCGCAGGGTCAGGCGCTCGTCGTCGTCGTCGACGATGATCAGGTCGCCCAGAACGGCGGTCAGCCCCGAGGCCGCGCTTTCGAACTGCTCGAGGAGATGTGCCTCGGTCTGCTGGCTGCGCTCCTGGAACGCCAGCGCCAGGTCGTACAGCCGCTCGGCCGCGTCTTCCTCGCCCTCGGGAGGTTCCTCGTCCTCGTGTCCGGCGGCCCAGTCGTCGGCGGCTGCCGCATACGGGTTTACGCCGCTCGACGCCGTCGCCTCTTCGGGGGCGCCCTCGGCGGACCTCGGCTGGTCCCCGTCGGCCGCCTGCTCGTCTTCGAGTCCGGCCGTCGTGACTTCCCCGAACGCGGCGAAGATGTCGGCCAGGTTGTACAGCTCGACCAGCTCCGTCAGATCGTCGATGGTTTCGGTCTCGCTGGCCCACTTGCCCGTGGCCTCGTCGAGATATCGGTTGCGGCTGCGGAAGGTGAGGTCCGGGGCGATGGCCAGGTAGTCGACTTCGTCGTCGATCAGCACGAGACCGCCGAGGGCGGTGATGGCCTCGCCGTTCGCGTCGAGGAACTTGCGCAGCTGGGCGGAGGCGATCGCCAGAAAGTCGGTCCTCTCGAGGGTCGCGTTCGCGGCAAGGTCGCCGAGCTGGTCGTTGCGGCTCGTGTCCATCGCGTCGGCCCTCCTAGCCCTTGAACTCGAGATCCGGGCCCATGCGCTCCCGGAGGAACATCGAATGGTGTCGTTCGAACATCCACTCCCCGGCGCGGTGGCCGAGAGCTCGGGTCGCCTCGTCTGCTTCCAGCTTGTCGAGCGTCCCGTAGTCGGGCAGGTCGAGCAAGATCACGTTGTCGAACTCCCAGCCATGGGCGATGATGTACCAGCCGATGAACTAGACACCGAACTTCTTTTCGTACTCTCTCGCCTGACGCGGCATCAGCGTCTTCATGAAGA
>PMKV01000093.1 GCA_003157875.1 Chloroflexota bacterium | reverse complement strand
GTTCGAGGCCCACACGGTCCGCCGCTTCGGCCGCTACAGGCAGGTCGATCCCGTCGTCGTCGTCGAAGTCGCCTTCGACGTCATCCAGCGCTCCAACCGCCACCAGTCCGGCTTCGCTCTCCGCTTCCCGCGTATCGTCCGGCTCCGGATCGACAAGAGCCCAACGGAGATCGACACGCTCGCCAACGTGGAGCGGCTTCATCGCGAGTTCCAGTACGGCGCCGAGTACTTGGTCACCGCGGAGGCGAGGCAGGCCGCGGGCCCATCGATCGAGACGGGCTGAGTCGGCGAGTGGGCTATCGGCGGTATCCGGTTGGCCCATCCCGAATCGTCGCGGCGCCGTCTATCCTGCGGTCATGTATGGCACGTTCAATCCCCTGAAGTCAATTCCGCTGACGGTCGTCACCCCCCAACTCGTCGTCCAGGGCAGCCTCCAGACCAGGCTCCGCCAACTTACCGACGTTCTCAACGAACCCAATATGTCGCACCTGATCCTGGTGGATGCGACTTTCATGGAGGTCGGATCGCGGCGAGTGGTGGCCGGACCCGCCGTGACGCAGGTGCAGCTGTCCGATGTGCTCTTCGTCCACTCGAGCGGTCCGACCGAATCGGGCCAGGAACAGCGGTCGCCGAAGCAGGCGATTCGGGCCGTCATCCTCGCTACGCCTTACACCATCGAAGGCCAGATCCACCTGCCGTATGAGGCCGAACTGCAGCAAGCCCTGGATGCCTTCGAGAGCGGCTTCTTCCCGGTGTCGAGCGCCCGCTACTGGTCCTACAGCGTGGCCGAGTCGCCCAACTACGTCGATCTGCTGGTGGTCAACCACAGTCGCGCCCACGTGGCGATTCCAGCCGGCGTCGAGTGGCTGCGCGAAGCTCCTCCGGTGAGCGGCTCGAGCGGCGGCTCGGACGTCTGGTAGGTTGCCCCCTAGCCTTCGGCCGGCAGGTCGAGGCGGTCGCCCCACTCGGCCCAGCCGCCGTCGTACACCGATATGTCGTCGTAGCCGATCAGCGTCAACGCGAAGGCCAGCTTGCACGCTCCAATGCCGACGGAGTCGTACACGATCAGGCGGCGGCGCGGGTTGACCCCGGCCCGACGCAGCAGATCGCGCAGGTCCTCGGCGCTGCGGAAGCGGCCGGTCCGCGGTTCCGTGGTGGCCGCCGCCGGCACGTTGAGGGCGCCGGGGATGTGACCGAGCCGGCGCGTGGCCCCGGCATGGCCGGCGAACTCGGACTCGGTCCGGGCGTCGACTATCTGAACCTGCGGCGATTCGAGCAGCACCTTGACGTCGCTCGCCGTCAGGCGCAGTCGAGGCTGCAGCCGCGGCGTGAAGGTCGTCGGCGGTCGCAGCTCCGAGGCGGTAGAAACGGGCTGGCCGAGTGCCCGCCAGCCGTCCAGCCCGCCGACAAGGATCCGGGCCGACTCGAGGCCGTAGACCCGCAGGGTCCACCACGCCCGGGCGGCGTACGAGGCGCCGACATCGTCGTACAACGCCGCGACCATGCCGTTGCCGATGCCCGCTCGGTTGAGCGTCTCGGTCAATCGCTGCGGGCCGGCCATGAGCAGGACCTCGCCGTCATCGTCCTGCTCCACGAGGTCGGTCCGCCAGTCGACATACATCGCCCCCGGAACGTGGCCCGAGGCGTACAGGCGCCGCCCCGACCCGTCGGGTCGCCAACGCATATCGAGCACGCCGAAGCCCGGTCGGCCGAGGTTCTCGGCGAGCCACTCGGGCGTGGCGAGCAGTTCCGGTCTCGCGTATTCGCTCACGTAGTACCCGTACACGACCAACCCCCTGGCCACCAGCCTCCACCCGCCGCCACGAGCGAAAGCTCGCGGCATGCGCAACTCGCGGAGGCTGGGGGCAACCGCCGCCTATCATACGAAGGTGGTGACTCCGTTTCTCCCCGACGACGAGAAGATCCCCGCCATCCGTGAGGCACTGCCGTCCACGGCCGCGGGCATCTACCTCAACACCGGCACCGCGGGGCCACTCCCCAGGGAGACGGCACGGGCGATGGCCGAGGCCGAGGCGTGGGAGCTGCGCACCGGCCGCGCCGACATCAACGCCTACAAGGACACTATCGAACGCCGGGCTGAGGCGCGAGCCGCCATGGCCGCGGTCCTGGGCACGGACCCGGGCCACATCGCTCTGACACACGGCGCCACCGAGGGCATGGCCGTCGCCACCTGGGCGATCGACTGGCGACCCGGGGACGTGGTCGTCACAACCAACCTGGAGCACGCCGGCGGGCTGGGGCCGCTGTGGGCGATCCGCGAGCGCCTGGGCGCCGAGCTGAGGATCGCCGACATCGGAACGGGCGCCGATCCCGCGGCAGTGCTCGGTGCGCTCGACCGGGCGATCGTCCCCGGTACGCGGCTGGTCGCGCTCTCGCACGTGACCTGGGCCACCGGCGCGCGGCTGCCGATCCGCGAGATCGCCGAGCTGGCCCACTCCCGCGGCGCGCTAGTCGCAGTCGACGGCGCACAGTCGGTCGGGGCGATGGCCGTTTCGGTCGAGGACCTGGGCGTCGACTTCTATTCGGTGCCGGGTCAGAAATGGCTGCTCGGCCCAGAAGGGACCGGTGCGCTCTACTGCGCTTCGTCCGTCCTCGATACCCCGCGTACCGCCTTCGCCGGATACTGGAATTTCGAGTCGATCGATCTCGCCGCCGTCGGCAAGCTCTGGCCGGACGCCCGAAGGTTCGAGAGCTCGAACTTCCATGGCCCGTCCGTTCTCGGGCTGGCCCGCAGCGCGGCCTGGCTCTCGATGTTCGTCGGCCTGCCGTGGGTCTTCGAGCGCATCGCCCGAATGGCCGGCGAGGCGGCGGCGATGCTGGCGGAGGTCCCCGGCGTGGAGGTCCTGACTCCGCATGAGAACATGGCCGGCCTCGTGACGTTCCGGATCGCGGGCTGGAAGTCCACGCCGGCGCTCAAGGAGCTCTCCCAGCGGACGTTATGCATCGCCCGCACCATCCCGCCGCTCGACGCGGTCCGGATCAGCGTCGGCTTCTACAACACCGACGGCGAGTTGCGCCGTTTCCGCGACGGCGTTGCCCTCGTCGCGTCGAACACGCCCGAGACGATTCCACATCGCCCCCAGATCGAAGTCCTGCGCGGCGGCGTCGACTAGCGGGGTCTCGGGGCCGCGTGGCGGGGCCGCGTGGCGGGGCCGCGTGGCGCTACTTGGCCTAACTTGCCTGGAGTAAGTTGGCCATCCGATTGGGTGTCGCCACCTGGTGGCGCGGCATCGTCGGCCAGTTTCCACGAATGGTTCACGCTCAGGAGCGCGCCCAGGAGGCAGTTTGTGGGCAGTCCGGGCGGGATCGAGCGGCTTCCCCCGTGGATTGTCGAACCTAACTTTCATGTGGGGCAAGTTGGGCAAGTTGGCAACGACTTCGGGTCCCTGTAAAGCGAAGGGCTGCCTCCGGACCGGCCCGTGGTGTACGATCGCGGCCGGCGGNNTCGAATCCTCCCTCCCCTACCATCAGCCCGACACTCGTTGCGGCACTGATGCCGCTGATGATGACAAGGCTCGGGGATTGTCTTCACTGATCGTCGTCTACGCCTGCCTCCTTTCGATGTCCGCCATTACTGCGTGTCCTATTGCCACTGGGTTCCTTGGGACTCGACCGGAGTCGGTCCTTCCCTTCATGGAGCGTTTCAGTCAGGGTCGGCCGATGCGAGGTCCAAAGCCGCACTTCGCCGGACTCGGCCCCTGGCGACGTCGTGTGGACGGCATCGGATACCTGACCTTCTACTCGATCCTTCTGACCCTGGTCGGGGCGGAGTTCATCTATGCCCTGGGGAGACCTGAAGGCGGCTGGGTGGCCGTCTTATCGCTCGTATTCGTGGCGGGCCAAGTCGCCCTGTGGAACTACCTCTGGCACCGGCCAAGAGTGTCGCCTGAGGGCGCAATTCGCTAGGCGTCCGGAGGTAGAACGGCGGGTCGTCCGATTGCCGCGCCGTCCTAGTCGACCCGTCCGCCTGGTTCGCATACAGACCAGCGCTGTGTGTCAAGGCAGCCGTGGTGGCCTGTGCGCTATACGCGTTGGTGACGGGCCGATGCGCGTGGTCGCCAGCGAGCGCGATTGCGGGTCAACAAGTCATCCCCATGCAAGTGCCGATTCACAAAGGCGGGTCATACAAAGCCAGCTCGTCATCTGTTGGCGGCTGGAAGATACCTCGATACCGTTCCATATGGCTCTCGGTGATTGCGAGGCCCCCTTTGGCGTGACGATCCACGACCCGCCGCACCAGTTCGTCGTAGGGCACATCGAGGAAACGGAGTTCGACCGCTGCGCCGAGCGATCGCCCGAGCTCCCGCTTCTCGTCGCGTTCCGATCGCGCCCAGAAGCCCCATTCCAGGACCACCGACGTCCCCAGCTCGAGGAGCCGATGGGTGAGTCCCGAGAACTCGGCTTCGAGCTTGACCTGAAACTCCGCGTCAAAGGGGTCAATGCCCAAGGCCAGCTCCCATTCATCGGGGTTGAGCCGAACCGCCCCGTAAGCGTCCGCAAGCTCGCGGGCGAGAGTCGTCTTGCCCGAGGCGGGCAGGCCGCACAGCAACACCAGCCTCGGTTGTTTCCTCGTGCCTTCGGTCATCGGGAGCACGCCTCACCGTCTGTCGGGTCCGATCTTCGAGCCCCATGAAGGACTCTCGTCATCGGCGACCCGTGAGTCAAGAGATGCGACCAACGCACCGCGTACGCACCGTCTCGTAGATCGATTGCCCAGCCGGGGCGCCTACCATCCGGTTCGGAGCAGGTCCATCTCACCGTGCGCCCATTGGGCCCGAAGATCGTGGCCTCCGTGTCGTCGCGGAAGGAGAAACATAGTGGTATCCACCAGAAGCGCGTCGCGAGCTGCCGCCCTGGCAGCGATGGCCGCGACGCTTGTCGCCGCCCTATTCGTCCTGGCTCCGCCCGCCAACGCAGCCGCGCCTGCGCTGCATGTTTCGGGCAACCACATCGTCGATGCCGGCGGTAAGACCGTCGTCCTCCACGGCGTGAACCGCTCCGGCGGCGAGTTCTCGTGCGTCCAGAACACCGGACTGTGGAATGGCCCGATGGACCAGGCGTCCATCGACGCCATGAAGACCTGGGGCGTCAACGCGGTGCGCGTACCGCTCAATGAAGCGTGCTGGAACGCCGAGTCGTACGTGCCGGCCGCCTACGCCGGAGCCGCATACCAGCAAGCGGTGCTGGCTTACGTGAACCTGCTGACGCAGAACGGCCTGATCGCGATCCTCGATCTGCACTGGACCGATGGCGTCTATACGGGATCGTCTTCCGCATGCACGTCCGCCCAGGCGATCTGCCAGAAGCCGATGCCAGACGCGGCTCAGGCGGTTCCGTTCTGGACGTCCATGGCGAACACGTTCAAGTCCAACGGGGCCGTCATCTTCGACCTGTTCAACGAGCCGTACCCCGAGCGAGCTACGGGCAACGAGACCACGGGCTGGCAGTGCTGGCTCAACGGTGGAACCTGCGCTGGAATCACCTACTCGGTCGCCGGCATGCAGCAGCTGGTCAACGCGGTCCGAGGGACCGGCGCGACCAACATCATCGCCCTCGGCGGCCTTGCCTATTCCAACGACATGACCGGCTGGCTGGCCTACAAGCCGACCGACTCGGCCGGCAACCTGGTCGCCTCCCACCACTCCTACAACTTCAACTCGTGCAGTAACGCGTCGTGCTGGGACAGCCAGCTGGCGCCGGTGATCGCCCAGGTCCCGCTGATCGCCGGCGAGATCGGCGAGAACGATTGCGGCAGCTCCTACATCACCACCCTCATGAACTGGCTCGACGCGAAGGGCACGGGATATCTGGGCTGGACCTGGAACAACTGGGATTGCTCGTCCGGGCCGTCGCTCATCAGCGACTACACCGGCACGGCGACGGCCTACGGCGCGGGCTTCAAGGCCCACCTCCTGTCGTTGCCGCAGCAATCCGCCACGCCGATCGTGACTGCGTCGCCGACACGAACGGCTTCGCCGACGCCGTCGGCCACACCCACGATTCGGCCCAGCGCGACGGCCAGCCCCAGTCGGTCGGCCGCGCCGACTCCCACGCGGACCGCGCCGCCGACGCCGACGAGAAGCCCGACGCCTTTGCCCAGCGGTTCGACCACGACCGGGGCGAAGTGCTCCGCCTCGTTCCACCTGGACAATCAGTGGGGAACGGGACTCACGGCCACGGTCACAGTGACCAACACGGGTGTCATCGCGACCAGGTCGTGGAAGGTGACGTGGGCCTGGGGCAGCGGCAACCCGGTGATCACCAATAGCTGGAACGGCATCGTGACGACATCCGGGTCGTCGGTCACGGTCAACAACCAGTCGTATAACGGCGTGATCCCACCGGGTGGCAACACCACGTTCGGGTTCCAGGCCGGCTACAGCGGAACTTTCACGGCGCCGACGATGACCTGCTCGGCCACCTGAGACTAGCTGATGTCCACGACGCAGAAGCGGTTGCCCTCCGGGTCGGCGAGGATGACGTAGTCCGCGTCCGGTCGAGGTCGCCGTCATACTGCGCTGATGGTCGAAGAGCCCGCGTCCATCCGCCGCTTCTATTCGGACTGGACCCAGTACCGCTCGCGGCTGGTCGAAGGTGTTCGCGACATCAGTCAGATGCACACCCGGAGGTCCATCCTCCTCCGCCTCCTCAGCCACGACGCGTTCCATAGCGGCGAGATCTCGCAGCTTCTCGGCGTCAACGGCCTGCCCGCCATCGATCTCTGGGCGCGGCGTCCACGGGCCTGATCTGGGGGATTGTCCGTGAACCGAGCGATCATCTGGGACTTCGACGAGACGCTGGCGCGGCGGTCCGGCGGTTGGCGGCACACACTGGTCGACGCCCTCGATCTTGAAGCCCCGGGGCACGGCATTACTCCCTCCGACGTCGAGCCGGCGCTTCGCCACGGTTTCCCCTGGCACGAGCCGCAGCGGCCCCATCCCGAGTTGTCCGATCCGGACCTGTGGTGGGCCGGTCTTCAGCCCGTGTTGCGGGAGGCGCTGGAGGGCGCAGGCGTCGGCAAGCCGGTCGCCGAGAGGGCGGCGTCCAGGGCCCGCTCGGAATACGTCCGGCTCGATCGCTGGTCGCTCTTTCCGGAGACCGCGGCGGCGCTGGACCGGCTGCGTGCGTCGGGCTGGCGTCAGGCGATCCTCTCCAACCACTGCCCTGAGCTGCCGGATCTGGTGGCCGGGCTCGGCATCGGCGAGTACTTCGAGGTTGTTCTGACCTCCGCCTCGATCGGTTTCGAGAAGCCGCATCCGGAGGCCTTCGCCCGCGTCCTGCACGAACTGGGCGGCCCGCAACCGGTCTGGATGGTCGGCGACAGTCGTGAGGTCGATATCGCCGGGGCGGCTCGGTGCGGCATCCCGGGCGTGCTGGTTCGCCGGCCGGCACCGGGGTTCGACTACGCCCCGGATCTTGTCACGGCGGTGGAGATGATCGAGCGGGCGACGGACGCTACGCCCAGGTGACTCCGGCGAGCGGGCGGCGAATGCCGAGGCGGAAACGCAGCTTGGGGTAGCCCAGGATCATCGCCGAGTGGACGATGTTTCCGGGCGGGATGCCGAAGATGGACCGCACCTCTGTCGAGCGATTGACCGCCTGGGTGACGAGGCCGATCTCGGAAGCGCCGAGGCCGAGCGACTGGGCAGCGAGCTGCCCGTAGGTGACGGCGATCTGCGCGTCTTCGGTGGCGCCCATCGCGGCTCGGGGCGAGTGGAAGAGGATCATCGCCGGCGCCCCGCGGGTGATGGTGTCGTACTTGCCCGCTTTCATCTCCGCCAGGCGATAGCCCAGCGTCGGGCGGAGGTGCTGGTCGAGCGAGGCGAAACCGGTGGCGCTGACGTGGCGTCGGATGATGAACCGCATGGCCGGGTTCTTCAGCATCCGGTCGAGCTGTTCGTACATCCGGACCATCGCCGGCAGCGCCCGCTCGATCGTCTCCCGCTTAGACACCACGGTCAGCTCGATCTTGTGCGGCGTGAAGCTCATCGGCGCCAGGGCGACGATCTCGACGATCTTCTCGAGCACCGGCCGCGGCACCGGCCGGGGCTTGAAGACGCGCACGGATCTGCGATTGGCCATGAAGGCGCCGAGCACGCCGGCGTCAACGCTGCTTCTCGGCAGCTCGAAGAAGTCACGGTCGTAGTCGAGGCCTTCGACCGTGATCGACCGAGGCTTGCAGAGGGCCATGCAGTGGCCGCAGCGCATGCAGGACGACTCTCTCATGGCGATCGGCGCCGCGACCGCGCGACCGTCGCGCTCCACCAGCTCGAAGATGTGGGCCGGGCAGGCCTCGACGCAGACGCCGTCTCCGGTGCAGGTTGCCTCGTCGATCATGTGCGCGGTTCGCATGCGGCTCCTCTCACTGCGCCTTGAGGTCTCGCATCGAGGCGACCTTGCGCTGGAACAGCCGCTCGATGGTGTAGGTGCGAACGGCTCGGGCGTTGCCGACCATGGCCCTGGTGACGGCGGCGTCCTCGGCTTCCGGAAGCGGGCCGGTGATTCGACCGCGAAGCGCGGCCTCGTGTTCGACGATCAGCGCCCCGAGCTCGGCGTAGTAGGCGAAGTCGGCCGCGTGCAGTCCCCAGGTGAAGGCCTGAGCGTAGACGCGGCCCATGGCCACGTCTTCCGGGTCGAAGCGTTCTTCCTCGAGTGGCAGGATGAGCCGGTACTCGAGCAACGACTGCAGCTGTTCCGCGTCCAGGCCGGTCGCCGCGCAGAAGCCAGCTTGGTCGAGGCACGGTGCGTCGTCGGACGCGGCCCCGAAGATCAGCTCGTTGAGCGCCACGCGGGCCGAGACCGCATCGCCGCCATTCGCCGTCGTGCCCATCTGCTTGATCTCGGCCAGGGAGAGACGGTGGTTGCGCTGGAGCTGCCGGATCAGCCGGATCCGATCGACGCAGCGGGCATCGTAGTAGGCCATGTTGGGGCTGGTCTTGACCGGCTCCGGCAGCAGCCCGCTGGCCATGTAGTGCAGGATCGTGGACTTGGGGAGGCCGGTGGCGGCGACCAGCTCGTTCATCCGGAGCCCTGGCTTGTCGCGCAAGTCGATGTCCCTTCGATGCGGCGGCGGAACGCATCGGAGAGAGTCGCACCCATTGCGCCAAGTGCACAGTGACACTTGGCACTATCTACAAGTGCGACCGGCCCCCGCAGGCGAGGCGCTAGTGCGCCGTTGGCGCCGGCTCGCCCACCAGGTGGATCTCCAGGCCCGGGACGGCATCCAGCAACCGATCGGCCAGAGATGCCCGGCCGACGTGCAGGCCGCGGTGCGGGCGATGAACCAGCACCAGGTGGGTGACGCGGCGGTCGCGGACGACTTCCTCCAGCCCGCGGGCTACGTCCGACGCCTCGCCGCGAATGATCTCCGCGCCCAGGTCCGTGGCGTAGTCCAGGTTGGACTTGATGTTCTGCTGCCGGTCGCGCGAAAGCCCCACGCCCGGAGTTTCGATGGCCAGGGCCAGAAGCGGCGCGTGCAGCGCGCTGGCGATCGAGGCGGCCCGGCGCAAGGCTCGGCGACACTCGACCGACTCGTCGATGAGCGCCATCACCCGCTCGGTGACCGGCCCGACGCTCAAGCCCCGCTCGCTGACGATGCCCTCGAGCTGATCGTCCACCTTGCCGGCCACGAACCGCAGCGAGAGGTCGCGCAGCGCGGTCAGGTTCGTCTCGGTGAAGAAGCGCTCCAGGGCCAGCGTCGCGCGGTCCGGCGGATAGACATTGCCGTGGCGCATCCGCTGGCGGAGAGCGTGCGGGCTCATGTCGACCAGCTCGATCTCATCCGCGGCCCGGACTACCTCGTCGGGGACGCGTTCGCGGACCGGCACGCCCAGGATCGTCTCGACCGCGTCGGCGATCGACTCGATGTGCTGGACGTTGCAGGTGCTGACGACTTCGATGCCGGCGTCGCGGATCAGCTCCACGTCCTGCCAGCGCTTCTCGCGGGCCGAGCCCGGGACGTTGGTGTGGGCGAGCTCGTCGACCAGCGCGACGGCGGGATGGCGGGCGATGATCGCCTCGGCGTCCATCTCCTCCACCGCCACTCCCCGGTATTCCACGCGGCGGCGGGGGACGATCTCCAGCCCGTCGAGGAGCGCCGCGGTATGACGCCGGCCATAGGTCTCGACGAAGCCGGCGACAACGTCGGTGCCGCGGTCGTGGCGGCGGTGGCCTTCCTCTAGCATCTTGTAGGTCTTGCCGACGCCGGGGGCCATGCCCATGTATATCCGCAGTCTGGCCCGTTCGGGCTTCTGCTCGGCGTTGAGCCGGGCGAGCATCTGGTCGCCGGTTGGGCGGAGGGGATCGGTCGACTGACCGGTCATTTCAGCAGGCCGTCGAGGTCCAGGTTCAACTCGAGCACGTGGACACTCGCGGCGCCGATGAAGCCCAGGAACGGCTGACTCGTGTGTTTGGCCACCAGCGCTCTGACCTGATCCTCGGTCATGTTGCGGGCTTTGGCAACGCGCGGTACCTGGTACTCGGCCGCGGCCGGGCTGACGTCCGGATCCAGGCCGGATGCCGATGCGGTGACCAATTCGATCGGCACCGGAGCGTTGCCGTTGGCCGCGCGTTCGGCGTCCACCCGCGACGTGATGGCGTCGATCAACGCCTTGGACGTGGAGGCCAGGTTCGAGCCCCCGGACGAAGTCGGGTCGTAGCCGTTGGTGCCGGCCGCGGATGGCCGCCCGGAGAAGTACTTCGGGTCGTCGAAGGCCTGGCCGATCAGGCTCGACCCGACCGTCGCGCCATCGACGGTGATCATGGAGCCGTTTGCCTGCCCGGGAAAGACGCCCTGGGCGACGGCGGTGACCGCGGCCGGGTAGGCGAGCCCGGTGATCGCCGTGAAGACCAGCAGGATCGCGATCGCTGGCCAGAGCTGAGTCTTGATGAAGGTTCGCATCGTGAACTCCTACGCCAGGTGAATGGCGGTGATGAGCAGGTCGATCGCCTTGATCCCAAGGAACGGAGCGAAGATTCCGCCGACCCCGTAGATCAATAGATTTCGTCGCAGCAGCTCGGCCGCCGGGGCGGCGCGATAGGCCACGCCGCGGAGCGAGAGCGGCACAAGGGCGACGATGATCAGGGCGTTG
>PMKV01000169.1:20129-47633 GCA_003157875.1 Chloroflexota bacterium | reverse complement strand
GAAGTTGCGGGCATAGCCTTCGGCGACTTCCTTCATCTCGCCGCTCTTGCCGAGTTTGTCGACGTCGGCGGTCAGGATGACCTTCACGCGAAAGTTTCCTCCTTTGACGATCGGCCTTGCCGAGCGTCCATTACCCGAGAACGGAGCCACGGTCCGATCCCGGACTGTTGGACAAACCGGTCTGCGGCGTCGAGCGCTTCTGGCAGCCGGCGAATGATTCTCCGTACAGGAGCTGGCGTCAGGCGGCGCACCTGATCCATGTCGCGCCGAAAGGCTTCGCTATCGATCTCGAGTTCGTCGATCTTCTCCTGCAGGATCCGTTCGTCGATCCCGTCGAAGAAGACCTCGACCGCCAGAACCACCACGGCCAGATCGTCGATGCCGCCCAGGACGGGGATGTCGTCCGGGATGAGATCGCGACCGAGCAGAACGTAGCCCGCTGCTCCGGCGAGTATCGCTTTTCGGCTGGCGGGTACGCGAGGGTCCATAACGAGCGCCCAGATGAGGCGCGAGTAGGTGGGCACCCGGCTTGCGACCGGCATCAGGGCGAGCCATCGAAGCGCACGCATGAGGCTTCCCTTGCGCCGCCGCCGACTTTTCGAAACCACGAGGCTCTTGCTCGACATCCTGGAACTGGCCATCCTTGGCTCCGGCCACCGGACAGCCCAACTCGCGGGTCCTCTCCGGGGAATCGAGAGTCTATCAGGCGCGCCTCAGGACTACGAGTCCGGAGCCCACGACAGACGGGACCGGGAGCTGCATGCGATGCGCCCTCCCGGTCGGGATAGCGATGCAATTCGGGCGGCGGGCCGGCAGCTGCTCACCGCCTGAGTGTCAGTTCTGGCGAACGCTCCGTCGCCATAGACCGAGCGACATCGCGGCCGCCGCCGCAAACCCGAGCATGATCGTGGCGAGCAGGGTGCAATCCTGGTGGCTGCCGGACCCGCCGGAGCCGCCGGTGCTGGTGGGCGGAGGCGTCGCCGAGGGCGGAGGCGTCGCCGAGGGCGGAGGCGTCGGCGAGGGCGCACCCGGGTCAGCGGTGACATGAAGGGCGGTGTTGCCCGTCGCGCCGCCGTACAGCGCGGAAACCGTGTAGTCGCCGGCGGCCGATGCCGTGCAAACGTCGCCGGTGCAGTGGCCGCCCCCCGTCATGCTGAAAGTGGCGATGGCGCTGACGTTGGAGATGTCGATACCGGAACCCTTGCCCGCCGGTACGACCTGATTTGCAGGGACGGTCAGAGTGGCCGTGAAGGTCTGGCTGGATCCGGCCGCCATCGTCGCGCCGGCCGGGGTCACGACGATGGTCGTGCCTTCGTTCAGCGGCAAGGCGACGTTGACGACGGTCGTGCCGCCCCCTCCGCTCACCGCGACCGCCCCGGTGCAGGACGCGTCGTTGATTCCGGCGACGAAGCCGCCCGCGTAGCAGCCGTTCACGTAGAGGCCCTGCCACTGCATGATCCTGACGGTGTATGTGCCGCCCGGCACTGGTAATGAGTACGTTCCATCGGCGGCTGTAGCGTAGTTGACATCGCCGGGCATGGCGTCGACGGTGACACCGACCAGGGGGTTGCTGGCGCTGTCTGTGACGACCCCCGTGATGTAGCCGCCGCTGATGTCGGGGTGAACGTTCGATTGGTCGGCCATGGCCAGGCCCGGCAGGCCGGCGAACAGCAGCAGGCTGAACGCAATCGAGACGATCGGGCGGAATCTCCGCGAAATGTTCATCGGTGACTCTCCATGTTCACAGGCTGGTTGGCGGGCGGCCCGACCGGTGCGGGCGACAACCACCTGCTGGAGCAGTCATCGGCGGTGCGTCACGGCAACGCAGAGCCCGCTGAAGCGGAAGGGGGATCCGTGACGTAACGAACGTAATGCTTTCGGCGACCGCGATCCATCCCCCGAGGGGGGTACGATCACCGCAGCCGCGAGCGTGTGGTAGTGGGGTAGATGAGCGGACCGAAGGCGACCGATCCCGGGCGGGCGCAGGAAGCGCTCGCGGATAGCCGCGAGTCCAGGGACCCACCTGCCCCCAGACCGTCGTGGCGACGCGACCCGCTTGCCTGGGTCATCGTGGTGCTCGGCCTCGCCATCGCCGGCCTGTCGGTCTGGTGGGCCTCCCGGAGCGGAGACGCTGCCCTCAGCGACCACTTGACTGGCGTGGCGGCGGCGCCCTCTGGCATCGTCCTGACCCTCCTGACGATCCGCTTGTGGCGCACGAACCGCCTGGACGCCCGAACGCGGCGAGCGTGGTTGATCATCACCATCGCCCTGGGCGGCTACGGCGTCGGGGCGCTGATCCATTTCGGGGCCGGAACGAGCTCGATCCTCGGCGATATCTGGCCGATCGGGCTGGGCCTCGAGGTCGCCACCTACCCGCTCGTCGCTTTGGGGCTGGCCTTGTTGCCAAAGCCCGCCCGGACGGTCTACGACTGGGTCCTGTTCATGCTCGACATGTTCATCGTGGCCTGGAGCACGGCCATGCTGATCTGGGTCTTCTTCATCTACCCCGCGGCGGCGGAATCCGGTCAGGATTTTGTGGCCACCTTCGGAGCCGCGTTCTTCCCGGTGTGGGATCTGTCGCTGGTCTTCGCCATCGTGGCGATCGTCGTCCGGGGCGTGCGCGAAAGCAGCAGAGCCGCGCTCCAGATCGCCGGCCTGGCCCTCCTGCTTGTCTTCTTCGGCGACATGATCTCGGACGTCCAGAGTCTGCACGGCACCTACACCCCGGGCGGGATATCGGGCTTCTTCTATTCGCTGGCCTGGTTCGGCATGGCCGTCGCGGCATACGCCCAGTGGCGGGTCCAGGACCGCCGGCTGCCGCCGATGGGTCTGGCCGACTACGCCCGCTCGTTCCCGTGGCTGCCGTATGTGGCGGTGGCGGTGGCCTTCGTCGGACCGGCCGTTCGCGACTGGAACGACGCCGAGCTGTTGCGCCAGCACACGCCGGCGACCGGGCTGCTGATCGCGTTGGTGGTCGTACGGTTGGGCGTGACCGCCCGCCAGAACGCCAGCCTGGCTGCCGCGGAACGGGGCCGCCTCGCGGCAGCGGTCGATCAGGCCGCCGAGGCAGTGATGACGACGGACCGTACCGGCAGCGTCAACTACGTCAATCCCGCGTTCAGCCTCATAACCGGCTACTCATCGGCCGAGATCCTCGGGCGGGTCCCCAACTTCCTGTTCGAGGCGGCGGATCCGGAGCAGGTGGCGGAGATGAGGGCCGCAATCGACGGCGGCAAGTCGTGGCAGGGCAGATTCGCCCTGCGCAGGCAGGACGGCACCACGGCCGAGCTGGACCTGGCCGCGTCGCCGCTGAAAGACGCCTCCGGTAACTTCGCCGGCTCGGTCTCGGTTGCGCGCGACATGACCCACGAACGGGCGCTGGAGTCGCAGCTCGTGCAGGCGCAACGGATGGAAGCGGTCGGGCGCCTGGCCGGAGGGGTCGCTCACGACTTCAACAACATCCTGACCGCCATCAGTGGCTTCGCCGAACTGGCCGCAGTCGAACTACCGGCCGATCATCCGGTCTCCGCGGATATCGCGCAGATCCTGCGGGCCTCCGACAGGGCGGCCGGCCTGACTCGTGCGCTTCTGGCATTCAGTCGGCGTCAAGTCATGCAAGCCCGACTGGTCGACCTGAACGAGGTTCTGAGCGGGCTGACTCCGCTGCTGGGCCGATCGATCGGCGAAGACGTACAACTGGTCGTCCATCTCGATCCGCACCTCGATCCGACGATGGCGGATCGTGCCCAGCTCGAGCAAGTCGTCCTGAACCTGGTGGTGAATGCCCGCGACGCCATGCCCAAGGGCGGCGTTCTATCCCTCGCCACCACCAACGTCGATATCGATGCGGCCACTGCCCGAGCTCATGTGGGAGCGACCGAGGGACCGTACGTGGCCCTGACCGTCGCCGACACGGGCGTCGGCATGACGCCTGAGGTCCGGGAACACGCCTTCGAGCCGTTCTTCACCACGAAAGCACGCGGCAAGGGCACCGGCATGGGGCTGGCCACGGTGATCGGGATCGTTTCCCAGAGCGGCGGCTTCGTCGACGTGGAGAGCGGGCCGAACGTCGGCAGCACCTTCACGGTGCATCTGCCTCGATATGTCGGAGCCGCTCAGCCCGACGAGAACGCCGCGCCGGTCAAGCTGGCGCTGGTCGGCAACGAGATGATTCTGGTTGCCGAGGATGAGGACGCGGTTCGCGAGTTCGTCGAGCGGGTACTGATCGGAGCCGGATACGACGTTCGCGTGGCGGCAAACGGGCCAGACGCTCTGACCGCAGCCGCGGGGATGCCGGACCTTGACCTGCTCTTCACCGATGTCGTCATGCCGGGCATGAGCGGCGTAGAACTGGCGGCGGAGCTGGTTTCGTCCCGCCCCGGCCTGCCGGTCGTATACGCCTCGGGCTACTCGGAGGAGGGCGTCCTGCGGGGTGCGTTCGGCGACGCGAGCGTCCCGTATCTGTCGAAGCCGTTCACCGCAGAGGCGCTGCTGACCAAGGTCCGCGACGCACTCGACGGGCGGCCCGCTGCCGAGGCGCAAGCCTCAGTTCCGTGACTCCGGCGTTCGTCCCGCCGAACGCCTACCCGCTCGGGTGTCGGCGTCCCGACATCTCGGCCGTCCCGCAAGCGCCCTGGGCCGATCATCTGCGCGGCTTGACACTCGAACGGGCGTTCTGTATCCTGCCCGGCAGGGAAAGGAGGCGCCGGTGACCAAGCACGACGCCGAACGGAAACGCAAGATCCTGGACTACATCGCTGCGACCTTGAGAACGCGCGGCTACCCGCCGTCGGTCCGCGAGATCGCGGTGGCCGTGGACCTTGCCTCAACGTCGGCCGTACACCATCACCTCCAGGTGCTCGAGCGCGAGGGCTATCTGGAACGAGGCGCGGCCCAATCCCGCGCAATCCGTTTGACACCCACCGCGGCGCTGCGGCTCGGGCTCTCGGGCGAGCTGATGCCGCAATCCTCCGCGCCAGAGGCCCACGTGCTGCCGATCATCGGCGAGATCGCCGCCGGCGGCCCGATCGAGGCCTACCAGGATGCGTCGGAGAGCATGGCCGTGCCGGACCTGCTCGCCCCGTCGGGCGATGCCTACGTCCTGCGCGTCCGCGGCGACTCGATGATCAACGCCCACATCCAGGACGGGGACTTCGTCCTCATCCGGCCACAGCAGACGGCCCGGGACGGTGACATCGTCGTCGCCCAGGTTGAGGAGAACTCGGTCACCCTCAAGCAGTTCTTCAAAGAGGCTGGCCGGATCCGCCTGCAGCCTGCCAACCCGGACTACCCGGCCATGTTCTACAACGACGTCCGGATTCAGGGAAAGCTGATCGGGGTCATCCGCCGCCTGGATTAGCATCTCGCCGTCGGGCGGCCGATTCCTTCGTTGCCTTCTGCGCTCCTCGCTCACGCACCTCGGGTGCGCTCGCCAAAGCCAGGCTTGCCTGGCTCGTGCTCGGGCGGCGCCTCGGTCTCGGCTCGCCAGCCGGCGAGATGGGTCGAGTGAGTTCTCGAGGCTATCGAGGATTGCGCGCCCGTTCAAGGAGCCATCCACAAAGGCTATCCACAGTTCGCCCACAGGGCGACGAGTTCGGGGATAGATCCGGCCGGAAATGGCCGCTTGGTTGAGTGGCGCCGAGAACGCAGCGTCACCATAGCGAGAGACGACAACAGCCCGGCATCGAGGGACCAGCCAACCCGTGATAGACCGCCTTCCGCCCCAGAACGTAGACTCCGAGCAGGCCGTGCTCGGCTCGATCCTGATCGATCGCGACGCGATCATCGAGATCGCCGATTTCCTGCACCCCGAGGATTTCTACCGCCAGGCTCACGGTACGATCTTCGCCGCCATGCTCGGTCTGTTCGAGCATCGCGAGCCGATAGACGTGGTCACCGTCGCCGAGGCCCTGGAACGCGACGGCAACCTGGAGTCGATCGGCGGCGCCAGCTACCTCTCCCAGCTCGGCAACGACACGCCGACCGCGGTCCACGTCGCCCAGTACGGCCGGATCGTCGAGCGCAAGGCCGTTTTGCGGCGCCTGATCGGGGCGGCCGGCAAGATCGCCGCGATCGGCTACGAGGACGGATCGGACGTCCAGGAGGCCATCGACCGCGCGGAGGCCGAGCTGTTCGCGGTCAGCCAGCATCGGTCGAACGACGGCTTCAGCCCTCTTCGAACGCTCCTCCACGACGCCTACGACCGGCTCGACTACCTGCACGCCCACCGCGGCGAGATCGTCGGCATCGCCTCGGGCTTCGCCGATCTGGACCAGCTCACGACCGGCTTCCAGGCCAGCGACCTCGTCGTCCTGGCGGCCCGGCCGAGCGTCGGCAAGACCAGCCTGGCCCTCAACGTGGCCGAATACGCCGCGGTCCGCGAAGGCAAGACGGTCGGCGTCTTCAGCCTGGAGATGAGCAAGGAGCAGCTGGTCCTGCGCCTGCTTTCGAGCGTGGCCTCCATCGACTCGCAGCGCCTGCGCTCGGGGTTCCTGGAGGAGTTGGACTTCGCCCGGATCGCGCCGGCGCTGCAGGCTCTTTCGGAGGCCCCGATCTTCATCGACGACACGCCCAACATCAGCACCATGGAGCTGCGGACCAAGGCCCGCCGCCTCCAGGCCGAGCGCGGACTCGACCTGCTGATCGTGGACTACCTGCAGCTGATGCAGGCAACTTCCAACAGCCGCGACGCCAACCGCGTGCAGGAAGTCAGCGAGATCAGCCGCGGCCTCAAGGGCCTTGCTCGCGAGCTGAAGGTCCCGGTCATCGCGCTCTCCCAGCTGTCCCGCCAGCCCGAGATGCGCGAGTCGCGCGAGCCGCGCTTATCGGACCTGCGCGAGTCCGGCGCCNNCCGCAACGGCCCCACCGGCGAAGTCAAGCTGTGGTTCAAGAAGAGCCAGACCCGCTTCTTGAGCTACGCGGCCGAGCGCTACGCCGAGGCGGTCTGAGACACGCGGCCATGCCGCCGCCTCGACGCGTCTCAAACCGCGGCGGCTGAGCCGCTCCGCAGTCACCTACTCCAGACCACGAGCGCCGCTGCCGCAGCGGGAGGCCCGCGCTAGGGCCTGCTGGTGAACGAGCCCTCGACGATCACCTGACCAGCCTGATCCAAGAGCGCGAAGGTGTGCTTCCCAACGGAGTACATCGCGCAGTAGTCAGTGCTGGAACTCGTTCCGGCCGAAAGCCAGCTCCCGTCGGCCTGCTGCTGGAAGGCCGAGTCCACCGTGTCTGTCTCTCCAACGCTGCCGTCGATCTGGGCGGTGATCAGGGTGGAGCCGGACAAGGATGCGGGCAGTCGAGCGGTCACGGTGATCTGCACCGGCGCGCCCGAGCAGCTGAAGGTGGACGGTTCGAACGTCATGGACCCCTGGGAAACCAGGGTCGGCTTTGGGCTCGGCGTCTTGGTCGGCGTCTTGGTTGGCGTCGTGGTCGGCGTCGTGGTCGGCGTCTTGCTCGCCTTAGCGGTCGGCTTTGCGGAGGACGACCCGACGATCGTGTATGAGCCCTCCGCCAGCACCGTGCCGCTCGAATCCACGAGCTGCTCCGTGTGGAGGCCGGGCCCAATGGAGCAATCGGACGTGATCGTGTCGGATGAGGACCACGAGCCGTCGGCCTGCTGCGTCATGCCGGCGTCGATGACCGTGTGCGAGTCCATGTCCACGCCGTCGACACGAAGGGTGATCAGGTCGGTCTCCGTCACCGAGGCAGGCAGCGTGAAGGTGATCGTCATCGGCGCGTCGCAACCGACGCTGTTGGGGCTGAAAACAAGGGCGCCGGGATAGTGGACGCCGGTCCCTCCGCCGGAGCCAGCGGCCGACGGACTGCTCCCCCCGCTGGAGGCGGGCGAGCCCTTGGAGCTGAGGGCCAAGGCCCCCACAACCACGATGGCGGCGATGATCACGACGCCGAGGATCACCAGGAGGGGGTTGACCTGCGATCGGGCCGGCCCGACCGGAGCGTAGGGCGGCTGGCCGTAGGGCGGCTGGCCGTAGGGCGGCTGGCCGTAGGGCGGCTGGCCGTAGGGCGGCTGGCCGTAGGGCGGCTGGCCGTAGGGCGCCTGGCCGTAGGGCGCCTGGCCGTAGGGCGCCTGGCCGTAGGGCGGAGGGACTGCCGTCGCAGCCGCGGCCTGGGCCGGCAGGGCAGCGCCGCACGAGGCGCAGAACTTCTCACCCGGCCCGGTCGCCGCCGTGCCACAGCTGGCGCAGAAGCCGAAACCCATCGCCATCTACAACTCCCTCCGACTTGCCGGTGGCCTGTCGATGAAGGTCCACCGGGCCCCCGATAATCGGCTCCCCACCGAAGCTCCCCCACTTCGGACCGAGCCATTCTAGCTCGCGTTGGAAGAGGCAACGGGTCCGAGTAGCGGCACGCCGCGCCGGCTCTACACTTCCACCCTGAGGCGGCACGGACCGCCCGCAATGGGAGAAGCCAGATGGGCGTGATCATCGTCCGGGAGATGGTCGGCGTGAGCCCGCACTCGTGGAGCGACGCGGCCCGCCAGGCCGTGGCCCTTGCCAGCAAGACCGTCCGCAACATCCGCACCGTGGAAGTGATTCAGTCGACCGCCCGAGTCGAGAACGGCGAGATCGTCGAGTACCGAGTCCAGATGAAGCTCGGCTTCGAATACGAGGAGTAGCCCGACGCCGCTGCCAGGGGCTGAAGAGTCGCTGAAGCCATTCCCGGCCATTTCCACGCGCAGATAAGCGGCGGTTGATCGCCGACCGGCACTATCCGCGCTATGCAGCCGTCCGCCGCTAATCCGATTGACACTCGCCCGTTCGACTTCCTATCCTTCGCGCCGCCCTTCGGGGAGGGACGGCTGGGAATGGAGGATCTGCGGGTGTCTGCCGAGGCCCAGATCGACGATAGTCTCGCCAACGAGATTGCTCTGGCGCGCCCGTGCTTTCCTCTCCGGCCGGCGAAGATCGAGCGCCCCTTCCTGCCCGAGGAAACGCTCCCCCGCGACCGTCTCTTCGACTGGCTCGACGCCCGAGCGAACCGCCGGATCGTCTACGTCATCGCCGAGGCGGGGTTCGGCAAGACGACGCTGGTCGCGGACTACCTGCGTCGTTCGAGCCTTCGAACCTTCTGGTACCGGCTGGACGGGGACGACACCGACGGACTGGTCTTTCTTCGCTACCTGATCGCCTCCTGCCGGTCGGTCGACCCGAGGCTTCTGGGGCGGTCGGCCGCGCTGCTGGCGGAAGCCTCCATCGAGCCCGCGACGCAGGAGGCCATCCTCGAGGCCGTCCTTGCGGAAATGGGGGGACTCGGGGAGATGCCTTCAGCGCTGGTGCTCGACGACTTCCACATGGTCGAGTCCGTGCCGGCGATAGGTCCAATCGTCGAGAGGCTCATTGCGCGCGCTCCAACCAGTCTGAAGCTGGTCGTGGCCAGTCGGCGGACACCGAGCCTGTCCGTCGCCGCCCTGCGCGCCCGCGGCGAGCTGGCAGAATTGGGTCGGAAGGACCTCAGGTTCAACGAAGCCGAGACCTGCGAGCTCTTCCGAGACTCCTACCATCACCCGCTCGAACCCGACGTTCTGCACGACCTGCAGACCCGAACGGACGGCTGGGCGGCCTCCCTCCAGCTCGTCAAGACCGCTGTCGACGGCAGATCGCCGGGCCAGGTGCGCTCCTTCGTGGAATCCCTGTCCGGCGCGGAAGGCGACCTCTACGACTATCTAGCGGAGGAGGTCGTCGGGGAGCTCGACCCCGAACTGCGTGACTTCTTGATGCGGGTGTCCATACTCGAGGACATCGAATCGGAGACTGCTGCGGTCGCAGCCGAAGTCTCTCCCGAACTTGCCCGCCGCCTGCTTATCGGCGCCCAGCAACTCGGATTGATGTCCAGGGGCGACGACCCCGGCAGCATCTGGCGGCCACACCCACTGGTTCGCGAGTTTCTGCACGCGCACCTTGAAGCGGAATTGGGCACTGGCGGCGTCGCCGACATGCATCGCCGCCTGGCGGAGATCACGGAGCCGCGATCGTGGCGCGTTGCCGCCCACCATTGGGCCGCCGCCGGTGACCCCGACTCCGTCCGCCGAGTCGTCAGCGCCGCCACTCCCGCGATCATAGGCACGGGCGATCTCTCGGCAGCTTCAGAACTCATCAGTCGCTTCCCAGACCCCAGTCCGAACCTGTGGTTCGACCTCCTCAGGATCAGAGGCCTGATTGCCCAGGAGCAATGGACAGACGCGCTTGCTGAAGTCAGGCGACTCCGCATTGCGGCGGATGGCACCGCGACAGCCGACAAGTCCCTCGCTTCGCTGTTCGCCTCAACGATGCTGACAGTCGGGATCGAATTGGATGATCTCGAACTTCGCGTTGCGGCCGCGGATCTGCTGGCGGACTGCGATGACGTTGAGCTGGCTTCCATTGCCCAGTCTGCCGAGGCCGTGTACCAAGCCTCCGAATCCGGCAGCCTTGATCGCGTGCGTCGCCAACTGCTGAAGACGCTGGTCTTGAACCAAGGACGAGGCCACCTGAGATACGAAGCCATCTCGTTGGTCAACCTCTCTAGCCTTGAGATCTGCCAGCACAATCCGCATGCTGCGGCTGCCTCAGCGAACAAGGCGCTTGCCATCCTTCGGTCTGCAGGAAGTCACGAGGAGATAGCGTCCGCGAACATCAACCTAGCGCTGGCACTGGCCTACCTCGGTCGCTGGGAGGAATCACGGCAACACCTGGAAGAAGCCACCTCCTCAGACGAAGAGGCCCCAGAGCCAGAGGTGCTGGGCGAAGCTGCCGAGCTTGAGACCATGTTCGGCGACCCGGCCCAAGCCCAGTCGATCTTGAGCCGAGTCTTCACGGACGGGGAGCGAAGACGAGACGATCCGTTCTGTCGCTACGTCGCCGCCAGAATCGCCCTTGAGAATGCGGAGCTGGTCAGAGCCAAGAAACTGCTTGATCAGGTCGAAGGAGAGGCATATGTGGATGGTTTCAAGAGCGCCCGTCTCTCTCTCGGCGTCCAGATACAGGCGACAGTTGACCCCGACGACCCGAGGCTGCCGGAGGCATACGAACACGCACTGCGCTTCGCCCGGCATCAACAGGCATGGCTGTCATGGAAGAGCGTCCGGCTCACCCAAGCCCTGACATCACCATCAGAGGCGCTGATAGACCACCTTCGGACTCTCGGGCCCGAGGACGGAGCTTTGCTGTCTACCCAGGCTCAGCTCGTTGTTCGCCGATTGGCCGACATGGATGTCGAGACGTGGGGCAGAGTGCGTTCCGAAGCTTTGTCGCGGCCTGAACGCTGGCGATTCGTGGTGAGAAGGCGCGTGTCGAGCGCCGGGCTCCGCCCTTTGGAAGTCAGGCGGGCAGCTGAGCTGCTCGAGAGCGTAGGAACCGCCGAGGACATACCCCTACTTACGTCGCTTCGACGGAAGCGCACGATGCGCCTCCCGGACGCCGGGCATGCCCTGATCCGACGACTTGCCCCGCGAATCTATGTGGAGGACCTTGGACGCGTCTCCGTTCGCGTCGGGGATCGGAGCGTTGCCGGAACGGACATCCGCAAGAAGGTGCTGTCATTGCTTTGCTACCTGCTGACCAGGCCGCAGTTCACGGCTACAAGGGAGCAGGTGTTCGAAGCGCTCTGGCCGGACATGGACCCGGACGCCGGAGCGAATTCACTCAATCAGTCGGCGTACTTCCTGCGGAAGATACTCGAGCCCGGCTGCGAGGAGGACGCGAGCGCAGGCTACCTGCGAAGCAGGGCGGACTTGATGTGGCTCGATCACGAACTGGTAACTAGCCGCAGCACCGAGTGTCTCAATCTCATCGCGGCAATCCGGCGAGACTCATCGCCAGAGCTTGTAACGAAGCTCGCCGAGTCCTATACGAGCCGCTTCGCCGTCGACTTCATCTACGACGATTGGTCGTCGCCCTTCCGGGACACGCTCCACGCCAGCTTCTTGGATCGGATCGAGCGCGCTGTCGACCTTGATACGAAGGCCGGCGCTTTCGATCGAGCACTGTACGTCGCACAGCTTGCCCTTCAAGCCGACCCGGATGCTGAACATGTGGAACTGTCTCTGCTGCGTCTCTATCGACGTATGGGCGCGAACGCCGCCGCCGCCGAGCAGTACGCGCACTACGCGAGCGTGATGCGCGATCAACTGGGTGTGGAGCCGCCGCCGCTGGAGTCGCTTTGATGCCAGCCGTCTTGGGCGTAGGCTAGATCGCGTATTGACCCGGGTACTTCTGGCTTCCTACCGTGCCATAAGTCCGGTACAAACCGCACCAAACGCTACCGGACAGAGAAACGAGCGGGTGCTTCCGGTCCTGGCCGAACTCGGGCGCTTGGGTTGGGACGGAGCCAGTAGTGCAACCGGCTGCTCGTTGGCCCGGTCTGGAGCGCACTTCCGTGTTTCCCGAGCAGTGTGGACGTGTCTGGTGCTAGGCATGCGCAGGTTCTCCAGGCGTTTCGGCCTGGTGGCGATCGCACTTCTGGCATGTGTCGGTGGCGGGGCGAGCTACCGACCTTTCTGAGTACATCGTTCCTATAGCAGCGCCGAGCGCCCCCGCAGTACTGTCCCGGTCCTGAAGGAGGAGAGGCGGTGAGCCGGCGCCTCGCGGTTGCCATCACGCTTAGTGCGTTCGTCAGCGTCGCGCTGCTGGTGAACGCTGTTTTCTGGTGCCCAATCGGCCCGGCGATTTCAATCAACAACAGTCCGCATGGCGAGCCAACACCGGGCGACGTCTTCCTGGGCTTGGCGTTCTGGATTGCCCTGACTCTGGCTGGCTCTTCCCTTGCAGTTCGGATGCCAGGCGGCACGTTGGTCGACATCTCTTTTGCGCCGATCGTCGCGGCGATGAGTCTGGGCGGGCCGACCGTGGCGGGAGTGGCGGCGCTCGTCGGAACGACACAGACCCGGGAACTCCGTGGAGAAGTCCCTTGGTATGGCGTCATAGCCAACCACTCTCTGATCATGGTGCCCGCCATCGTCGGCGCTTTTCTCCTCCAAGCGATACCCGGGCGTTCCTTACCCATCGTCGACTCATTGGCGACTTTGGGAGCCGCAGCCGTCTTCTTCTCACTCAACTTCGTGCTCGCGTCAGCCTTCCTATCGCTGCGCTCTGGGCAACGCTTCTCGACCCCGATGAAGGCCGACGCTGGTGCCTGGGCGAACATGCTTGCGCTGGCGCCGGTGGCTTGGTTGATGGCGCAGATGTACCTGGCAGCGGGGTGGTGGGCGGTGCTGCTGTTCGCGGTGCCGCTGTACACGACCAGGCTGGCTTACCAGCGGTTCGTGGAAGTGCGCGAGATGTTCACCGAGACCGTGCGGAGTCTGGCGGAGGCGGTGGACAAGCGCGACACCTTTACCAGCGGCCACAGCCACAGAGTGCAGAAGATCGCCATGGACATAGGCCGGGTCATGAAGGTGGGCGACGAGGAGATGGAGGCCCTGGAGTGGGGCGGGCTGCTGCACGACATCGGCAAGATCGGCGTGCCGGACTCGGTGCTGCTCAAGCAGGATCGGCTGACGCGCGAAGAGCGGACCATCATGAACTCACACCCGGCCCTGGGCGCGGAGATCATCGCCCCCGTCCGCCGGCTGGCCCCGGAGCTGCCCATCATTCGCCACCACCACGAGTGGTTCAACGGATCGGGCTATCCGGACCGGCTCGTGGCGGACGAGATCCCCCGCCTGGCCCGGATCCTGCACGTCGCCGACGCCTACGAGGCGATGACGGCGGCCCGCCCGTACCGGATGACTCCGCTCACGCCCGAGCAGGCGCTGGTCGAACTGCGCAAGTTCGGCGGCATCCAGTTCGACCCCCAGGTAGTCGACGCCTTCGTCAAGACGAAATGGGCGTTCGAGCTGGCGGACCCGGGCCGGCCCGAGGTCCGCGATATTCCGACGATCGGCCAGGCGGCGGGCCTGCTGGGTGGATCGGGCGAGCCCGACTCGACCCGGCCGAACCCCGCGACCGCCTGATAGGTGCCCGCGCTCGGGGTCTTGCTGGGGCTCGGGCTCGGCCTGGTTGCCGGTGGCAAGCTCGACAACCTGGTCAACATCCGCCTGCGCTGGCTGCCGGTCCTGCTCGTCGCGGCCGCCGCGCGTTTCGGGCTGGACGCCGCGCTCTCGGCCGGCTCGGTCCCGGACGGCCTGCGGCTGTGGCTGGTCCTGGGCATCTACCTGCTGCTCACCGTCATGCTGCTGGCAAACAGGTCGCGGCCGGGCCTGATGGCCGCGGCGATCGGGACCGCCGCCAACGGCATTGCCATCGTCGCCAACGGCGGCTGGATGCCGGTCTGGCAGCCCAGCCTGGCTGCGGCAGGCTTCGACCCGGCCACCCTCCATTCGAGCTTCCACCGGATGCTCACCGGACCGGTCGATGCCGGCTTCTTCGCCCACGGCGGCCCCCTGGTGGACATCATCCCGATCCCGATACCGATCGTCCAGTCGGTCACCTCGGTCGGGGACCTGCTGCTCGGGGCGGGGTTGGGCCTGTTCATCTTCGCCTCGCTAATTCGAGCGCCCGTCCGAATCGGGGCGGCCGACGCCGGAGGGCCGGCCGAGGCGGGCGGACTCGCCGAGTCGGCCCCGTCGAA
Source organism: Chloroflexota bacterium (assembly GCA_003157875.1). Lineage (GTDB taxonomy): Bacteria > Chloroflexota > Limnocylindria > Limnocylindrales > CSP1-4 > Fen-1039. The sequence continues at coordinate 33,068 of PMKV01000169.1, read as the reverse complement.
GGGCGCGCTCGCCAACCCGTATGTTCGGCTGGCGACCAACGGCGCTTTCTCGGCGATGTGGCTCGGCCAGGTGGTCAGCTCGCTGGGCGACCGCGTCCATCAAGTCGCCCTCGTCTTCCTGGTGGCGCGCGCCACGAACAGCTCGCCGCTGGCGCTCGGCCTGGTCTTCGCCGCCATGACGGTGCCGACCTTCCTGGTGGGGCCCTTCGCCGGCGCCCTGGTCGATCGCTGGGATCGCAAACGAGTGATGGTCGGTTCGGACCTCCTGCGGGCGGGAATCGTTTGTCTAATCCCGGTGGCGTCGGGGATCAGCGTGGGCCTCGTGGTGGGCCTGGTATTCGCCCTGGCGGCCGTTTCGTCGTTCTTCCGCCCCGCTCGTTCCGCGGCCCTGCCGCAGGTGGTTCCGGAGGAGGACCTGCTAACGGCCAACTCGGCCATGTGGGTCGCCGACACGGCCAGCGATCTGGCGGGCTACGGCCTGGGCGGGCTCTTCGTGGCGTTCCTCGGGTCGTCGCTGGCCCTGGCGTTCTGGCTGGACGGCGCCAGCTACCTGGCCTCGGCGGCCCTGGTTGCGGCGGTCGTGATTCCGCCGCTCGTCCGCGGGACCACGGGCGCGGGCGCAGCCACGGGCGCGGGCGCAGCCACGGGCCCTGGCGCGAGCGCAGGCTCGGGCGAGGCCGGCCCCGCGACGCCGCCATCAATTCGGGCCGAGATGGCCGAGGGCTGGCGGACGCTGCGGGCCGAATCGGTGCTCATGGCCACGACCGTTCAGGCGGCGATCGCAGAGTATGGCCTCGGCGCGTTGACGGCCCTCTCACCGCTGCTCGTCGCCTCGCTGGCGCTCGGTGGCACGGACGCACCGACGGCCTACGGCTTCTTCGAGATGGCGATGGGCGTCGGGCTCGTCGGCGGGGGGATCGTCGTCGGCGCCCTGGCGGCGCGCCTCCCCAAGGGGCCGGCGATCATCGCCGCCTTCACCGCCCTCGGCATCGCGCTGATGGCCCTGTCGCTGACCGGCAGCCTGCCCGTCGCCCTGGCCCTGGCAGCCGCGGTAGGGGTCGCCAACGTCACTTTCGTGGTCCCGAGCCAGACGCTCTTCCAGCAGCGCACCCCCGGCGAGATGCTGGGCCGAGTGGTGGCAATCCGGCTGGCCATGGTCAACGGCGTGCTGGCGCTCTCGATGGCCACGAGCGGCGCCATGGCCCAGGCGTTCGGTCTGCGCCCCGTTCTCGCCGCATGCGGCGTTCTGACGGCGGTCGTCGGTCTCGCCGGCCTGGCCGTTCGACCCATCCGCCGCGCATAGGCGCGCAGCAATGCAAGGCGACAACGGGACGCGTCGGCTAAACTGCCTCGCAGTGGTACGCCCGAGTCCGTCACGACGGCCGGTTCCGCACCAACCACGACGCAATCAGGGCACCCGCGGTGCCTGTATCAGGTGGGCCGACCCCCCAGCGGCCGCCAACACAGGAGTGGCACGAGGGCAATGGCTGACCGCAGCAAGGACAAAGACCAGAAGCCTATATTCGACGCGGAACTGCCCAAGGACGAGGAGTTGGACGACGAGTCCGACGAATCGGCCGAGGCCGAGGGCGCCGAGGTCGATGCCGAAGGCGTAGACGCCGAGGGCGATGCCGAGGATGAGGGCTTCGAAGAAGCCGCCCCGTCGGGCAAGAGCGGCGGTGCCTTCAGGTTCAGCCTCCGACGCGGCCGCAACGCCGAGGACGAGGCTACCAAGCGCGACGACCAGATCGGGTCGGTTCGCACCGCGCACGAGCGGGTCCATATCGACGACCGCCCGTCCGCCGTGTACGCCCTCGTATGCGCCGTCGCGTTGCTGGTGATGCTCGCTCTGCCGTGGATCGGCGGCGCCATCCCGAAGGCCGCCGGGCCGACGCTGACGCCGCTCGTCGTTCCGACCGGCCACGCGACCCCGACTGCTAACGCGAGCGCTTCGGCGACCATCGTGGTCACGCCGAGCCCGACGGCCGCCGCTTCAGCGAGCGCCTCCGGCCAGTAGCGAGTCGCCTCTCGGGGTCGGTCTGGCGTATCGTCGGCCGCGTGGATCCCGAGCAATCGGTCCGGCTTCGCGCGGAGATGGTCGAGAACCATCTTCGTGGCCGTGGCATCCGCGACGAGAGCGTCATGGCGGCCATGGCGACCCTGCCGCGCGAGTTGTTCGTGCCACCGGGCTCGCTCAGCCGCGCCTACAGCGACGACGCCCTGCCGATCGCGTCCGGGCAGACGATCAGCCAGCCGTACATGGTCGCGCGCATGACCGAGCTGCTCGAGCCGCGGCCGGGAATGCGCGTCCTGGAAGTCGGCACCGGCTCTGGATATCAGGCCGCCCTCCTGGCGCTGCTCGGCTGCCTCGTCATCTCCGTGGAACGACACGCCGAGCTGGCCGCGGCGGCGGAGGCGCGCCTGGGGGAGTTGGGCCTGGCCGGCCGGGTCCGAATCGTGGTCGGCGACGGGAGCATCGGCCGGGCCGGTGACGCCCCGTTCGACGCCATCGTGGTGACGGCGGCGGCGCCCGCGATCCCACCCGCCCTGCCCGGACAGCTCGCCGAGGGCGGGCGACTGGCCGTGCCGGTCGGGATGCGGGGACGCCAGGAGCTTGTGCTTCTGGTTCGGCGCGGCGAGACATTCGAGCGCTACGACTGCGGCGCCTGCATCTTCGTGCCGCTCGTCGGCGAAGGCGGCTTCAGCGAGAAGGCCGCCGGGCGCCGTCGATGGCCGGGTCGGCCTCTCGTATAGTGCCCGGTGATGGACACTTACCGGGCGAGCGCTACTGGCGATTGACGACGACCTGACATTCGCCGAACCGGGGAGGAGATGGCGTGCAGCACTACAACAAGCTGGTCCGCGACAAGGTTCCGGGGACGCTTCGAGACGGCGGCCACCACGTCGTCACGCGGACGCTCCGAGGCAGCGAGTTGCTCAAGGCGCTCCGGGCCAAGATCGACGAGGAGGTCTCCGAGTACGACGCCGCGCCGGACGACCAGCGCGCCGCCCTCGAGCTGGCAGACCTGGTCGAGGTCATCATGGCCCTGGCCGAACAACGGGGCTTCAGCGAGGCCAAGCTTCAGCAGCTGCGGAGGGCCAAGGCAGAGCAGCGCGGCACTTTCGAGCGCGCGGTCTTCCTGCTCACCGCCGAGTAGCGGCTCGACCCTACCGGTGCACACCCTCGGAGGCGCGCAGCCTGACGGCCGCCTCGTCGTAGAGAGCCTCGATCGAGTTCGTCATCAGCTCGATGCAGAAGCGGTTGTGGACCAGGTCGTGGCCGCGCTTGGCGATCATGTCGGCCAGAGGGTGGTCGGAGAGGAGGCGGATGATGGCCGCCGCCAGGGCTTCGCAGTCGCCGGGCGGAACGAGCAATCCGCTGACGCCGTCGTCGATCATCTCGGGGATGCCGCCGACATTGGAGGCGACCACGGGCCGGCTCAACGCCATCGCCTCGAGAACGCTCAGGCCCTGGGCCTCGCGGTATGACGGCAGCACGGCCACGTCCAGCGCCGCGGTGACGGCCGGCACGTCCTCACGCCGGCCGGTGAAGACGACCCTTCCGGAGATCCCGAGCGAGGCGGCCTGGGCATCGAGCGCATTCCGCTCCGATCCCTCGCCGACGATAAGCAGCCACGCCTCGGGATGTGCGGCCAGGACCAGCGGCCATGCGTCGACGAGGGTGCGGTGGCCCTTCTCAGCCTCGAGCCTGGCCACGACGCCGACGATCGGCGAGGTCTCCGGGATCCTATAGTCGTCGTGGAGGGTGCAGCACGGCTGCTGATGGTTGTAGCGCTGCAGGTCTACGCCGTTGTAGATCAGGCTGACCGGCGCCCCGAAGCGGCCCTCCTCGCGGATCTTCTGCTCGATCGCCCACGAGACGACGATGAGCCGGTCCATCAGCGGCGTCAGGGTGCGCAGCGTCTGTCGATCGTCGGCGCAGCGGACGCGGCTCGAATGGACGGTCGAGATGACGGCCGGTCGGCGGCAGCCCATTTCTCCGAGGTGCAGGGCGGCCTTCGTGCCGACCACCTCGGCTCGATACATATGGTTGTGGACGACCTCAGGCTCGAGCGGCGCCAGCATCTCCGCCAGCGCCTCGACGGCGACCCGGTCGTCGGGCTCGTCGATCACGCCTACCTCGATGCCGGCCTTTTCGAGGCGCCGGACGCTGCTGCCGTGCGAGAGCGAGACGACTCGCACGTCGTAGCGTTCGCGATCCATGCGGGTCACCAGGGAGTAGACATGCTCCTGCGCGCCGCCGTTCGTGCCGGTGGCCAGGACCTCGACGACCCGGACTCGGCCGCCTTCGATGGCGCGGCGCTCTCTCGGTGCGGCGCAGGGATCGAGCTGGTCGCTGTCGGCGCCCATCGCTAGCTCTCCTCCGCGTCCGGGTGAGTGCGCTGGACGAGCAGGCGCTCGATCGGCGAGTCGACCGCGCCCCATTCGTACTTGTAGGGCTCGTCGCCGCGCAGGAAATCGACGCGACTTCGGCCGAGCTCGATGGCTCGCTGGATGTAGCAGGCGACCATGACCACTCCGGGCGACAGTTCTCGGGCGTCCGGCTCGACGCCCGCGTTGTAGTAGTAGACGGCCTCGCCGTCGTCGAACGTTACTCCGGCCGCGATCCGGCGCCCGCCGACGGTCAGGAAGCTCAGTTCCACGATCCCAGTCGGTGCGCAATTCTCGAACAGTCCGGCAAAGAAGCGGCGGCTCGCCGCCCCGCCCTCGGTCGGCGGGAAGAGCCCCTCGGCGCCCCAGCGCTTCTGGTGCAGCTCCACGAAGGCGTTCAGGTCTTCGATCGGCACGGCCGACCGCTCGAGCCTCACGTCGCCGGCGGCCTCGGCCCGGCGGACCTTGCGCCGGATCTCGTGGCGCTCCTTCTTGCCGAGGGTCGCCAGGAAGTCCTCGTAGCTCGCGCCCGGCGTCAGGGTGACGATCGGGCAGACGTCCTCCTGCTCTCGGGTCACGAACCAGCAGGCTTGTGGAGCGGCCCACTCGAAAGCCTTTGCCAGGGCGTCGGTAGCCGGGTCGCCGTCTCGCAGGCGGCGAAGGTCGAGCACGTCCCACGAGCTGGCGGGGGCGGCGGCCAGCGCCTCGACGGCAGCCGAGCACACGGCGTTGAGATCGGCGGGGGCGGCCAGGACTGTGGCGTAGTCGGAGTGGTACGACGCCCCGAAGAAGACCGCCGTCGCGGAGGCGGGCACGGGCCGCAGCGTCGCCCCCGGCTGGTGGCGGAGGATCGTCCGGGCCGCCACGTCGCCCGGTTCCAGCTCGTGGCGATGCATCAGCGGCACGATCCCGACGAGGGTCTCGGGTACGGCCTCGTCCACCACGACCATGGTCTGGTCGTGGGCCGTCGCACCGTAGGCGTCCCACCACGTCCGCTCCACACAGTGGCGCGAGAACGGGGTCGCCCATGGAGTGCGTTCGGCGAGGGTGTCCCATTGTCCGCCCGGGATCGAGTCGAAGGCCCGGCGAACCGCCACGAGACGCGCGCCGGTGGTGGCGCTCATCGTGGGGATCCGGCGAGGTCGCGCCGACCGGCGCGGCCCGTGGGCGGCGGCGCGGCCTGGGGCGTGCGTTTGGGCAAGAATTCCGGACAGCCGGGCCTGCTGTCTGCGGGGGAACTGACGGTCACGCTTCGAGCATATCACCGCACCCGCAACACGCCCCCGCACCTCGTTGCGCGGCAAACGATCGCCCGCGGGGCGGTACGAGGACCGGCAACCTACCCCCGAGCAACGGCGGGGAACAGGGCCAGGAGTCGCCCCAGCCGGGTCGGAAGCTAGGTCTCCGGCGCAGCCACCGGGCCGCGCCGCACTTCTCGCCGCTCCCGGTACGCCTCGAAGAGAACCAGGCCGAGCACCGCAAAGAATGTGATCGGGATCGTTGCCGTCGCCGGCATCAGGAGGGCCGGCACGGAACCGAAGGCGTACAGCCAGCCCAGAATTGGAATGATCGCCGTCCAGGTCAAACCGCGAGAGACCAGCCAGGCCACGGGGAGAAGCAGCAGGACGGCGTAGTGATCGCGCAGTGGGGACGACAGCAGCTGGCTGGCAATGACCGTGACCATCAGGCTGGCTTCCGGCGTGGCCCATCGCCAGGCGGCCAGCAGCGCCGCGATTGCGACGGCCTCCGACGCCAGCTGGATCGCCTCCGCCAGCCAATCGGGTGCCCCGGCCAGATGCGCCACGGCGCCTGGCGCGCTGTTGTGAGCCGTCGAGAAGTTGCCGCTCAAACCCCGCACGAGATCGACATATGTTGCCCACACGCCAAAGCCGGTGACGAGGGTCGCGGCGGATGCCGCCGCAAGCGCCACGACGGCCGCCACCGCCACGGCTCGATAGCGGCGAGTGAAGAGAGCCCAACCTCCCAGGATCGCGGGCTGAATCTTGACCAGCCCACCCACGGCAGTTACGAGCCCGACAACAGCCGGCCGATCCATCCAGCGCCAGGCCGCGGCAAAACCAAGGAAGAGGAGCGGCTCCACCTGGCCGAGCTTCACCGCGTTGATGAACGGCCAGTCGAGCGCCGCCAGGATGACCACCAGCCATCGGATGTCGCGCCGTACCGGCAGAAGCGCCACGCCCGCCAGGAAGCACACCGCCATGGCGATGCACCAGGCGCCGGCGGCGGCTCCCCCAAAGATGAGCCACGGGATCAGGGCGACCGCGAAGACGGGCGGGTATGTGTACGTTTCCGGGCACGTGGCGACCGAGATGGAGAACGCGTTGTCGTAGATCGGCTTGCCGTCGAGCAGATGCCGGGCGGCGCCCTGGTAGCAGGTGTAGTCGTAGCCGAGCGTATCCCCGGCGTTGGCCAGGATTGCTCCGAGCATGAGCACAAGAAGCGAAATGGCCCCCATGGGCACGAAGAAATCCGCGGGCCGCAGTCGGCCTCGAATGGGCGATCCGGGCTTGGTCATCGTTTCGGTGTTCTCTCGGAATCGGGCGCGATCTCGGCCTTGCCGACGCCTCGATGGGCGAACCGGATTCGAACCAGATCCCAGGCCACCCGCAGCGCCAGCCTCGGGCGAGCCTGCAAGCGCGAGCCGCGCCTGTCGGCCCATGCGATCGGCACGATCGCGATCCGGTAGCCGCGTCTTCGAGCCAGGAAGATCAAGTCGACATCGAAAACGATGCTCGTGACCCGCAGATGGTCGAATAGATCGCGCGCCGCCGACCGACGGAAACCCTTGAAACCGCACTGCGTGTCCCTGACCGGCCCAGTGACCCAGAGCTGGGCGGCGAAGCGGAAGAGGCGGCCGACCATCCGCCGGAAGGCCGGCTGCGTAGCTCGCATGTCCGAACCGTCGGGCTGGATGCGACTACCCAGGGCCACGTCGGCCGCTTCGAGCGCGGCAACCAGCTTCGGCAGCTGGTCCGGGGGCGTCGCCATGTCGGCATCCGCAAAGACCAGGAGCTCGCCTTCGGCGGCCAGCATGCCGGCCCGCACGGCCGAACCCTTGCCGCCGTGGGAAACCGTCAGCAGCCCGAGCGACGGACAGTCGGGCGCCGCCGGCCGAGCGCCACCAGACGAGAATTCCGGTCGGGCCTTGACCAGGGCCGCCGTACCGTCGGTGCTGCCGTCGTCCACCACGAGGACCTTGACGCGCTCTGGGAGGGTCCCCGCCGGCACGGCGCACAGGTACGCGAACAGCTCAGCGAGGGCGGGTCCCAGCCGAGCCTCTTCGTTGTATGCGGGCAGAACGATCCCCAGGCTCGAAACCATGAGCGGGAGTGTACGGTCACGACCGCTAGCCCGCACCGCCGGACCGGAGGTGGGCCGGAATGGGCGCCGACTGCGCAGTGGTCCTGGTCCCACTCGCGCACGCAGTTTCATAGCTCGTTCGTACCGATGGAGTGGGACCCGGCCGATGCTACGCTGCCTCGCCGTGCGGATCCCCATCGCTTTGTACGCCCTTGCCCTGATCGTCCGGGCCGTTCTCTTCGGCGTGCATCCCGATGCCGCCTACCCCGACGCGTACTACTACGTGGACGTGGCTCGCGCCCTCCACTCCGGGGCGGGTTTCAACATCGACTTCATCTGGTCGTTCGTCGACGTCGGCGGGCGCATCCCAGCCAATCCGGTGCTGCCGATCCCGAGCAACGCGCACTGGATGCCGCTGGCGGCGATCATCCAGCTGCCGACGATGTGGCTGCTGGGAGCCACGCCCCTCGCGTCGGCCATTCCGTTCGCGATCGTCGGTTCGCTGGCCGCGCCGATGACCTGGCTCCTCGCCCGCGAGATCGGCTGCTCGCCTCGCGTCGCCCTCGCCGCCGGCATCGCCGTCGCCGCGCCCGCCGCCGCGACCATCTACATGTACCAGCCCGACAACCTGGCGCTCTATCAGCCGATCGGCATGGCCGCCCTGTGGCTTACGGCCCGCGGCCTGAAGGGGCATCCCTGGTCCTATGCCCTGGCGGGACTGATGGTGGGCCTGGCGACGCTGTCGCGAAACGACGGCGTGCTGCTCGGCGCGGCCGTGGGGCTTGCCTTCTTCTGGGATCGGTGGCACGGCAGGCTCGCCTGGCGAGCCTCGCGATCGGCAGGCGGACGAACGCCGGCCATCCCGTGGCGCTACGCCTTCGCCTGCTTCGGCCTCTTCCTGCTGCTCACGGCGCCGTGGTACCTGCGGCAGCTGGCCGTCTTCGGCAGCCTTTCACCGTCGTCGACTTCGGGCCGGATCCTGCTCATCGCCAACTACGAGCAGATGGACAGCGTCACCAGCGACACGTCGCTGGCCGCCTTCCTGGGCCAGGGGATCGGGCCGCTGCTCCAGAGCCGGATCCTGGGCTTCGTCGCGGCCCTGCAGATCTACTTCGTCATCGCCATCCCGATCGTCTTGACGCCGTTCGTGCTCGTCGGCGGTTGGGCTCGCCGCCGCTCGATCGACTTCGGGCCATTCTTCACCTACGCCGCCATCCTGTTCGCCGCGTCGGGCCTGCTCTTTGCCGTCCACGTCCCCTACGGCACGTTCCTCCATTCGGCCGTGGCACTTGTTCCGTTCACGTTCATCCTGGCCATCGAGGGAGCGGTCCTGGCGTCTCGGTGGGTCGCGCGCCACCGGCCGGCCTGGACCGAGGAGGGCGCCGCCCGCCTGTTCCTGATTGCGGCGGTGGCGTCCGTCGTTCTCAACGCCGGGGCCTTCGCGGTCCTGGCCCTGCCTTCCTGGGACGCCATCCGCGAGAACCGCCTGGCCGCCGGGAGCGCCCTCGACCGGGCCGGGGCGCCCAAGACCGATCTACTCATGAGCGCCGATCCGGCCGGTTACGAGTACTTCACCGGCCACGGTGGCGTCGTCACGCCCACCGACTCGCTCGATGTCATCCACCAGGTCGCCGTCGACTACCACATCCGCTGGCTCGTCCTGGAACGCGCCTTCATCGTCGATCCCATGGCGCCCGTGATCGAAATGACGGCACGACCGACCTGGATCGGGCCGCCGGTCTTCACTCTGCCCTTCAAGGGGCCGCTCACGGGCAATCGGCTCGTGGATGGCGCACCAGCACTGGCCATCTTCCCGGTTTGCACCGAGCCAAACGACACGCGGTGCGCGGCCGCGGCGATGGGCGGCGGCTTGCCCGTGGCGGCGGCGCCGGCGGCGCCGTTGGCTGGGACGGCACCTTGAGCCGCCGCGAGGCCTGGCTGAGCGCAGCGGCCGTCTTCGGAGTGGCGCTCGTCGTGAGGATCGCCGCCGCGGCCGCGGTCGGCTTTCCCGTGCCCGAGGACACGGCCTACTACGCCGGCGTCGCTCGCAATCTCGTCGAAGGCCGCGGTTTGATCAGCGACGCGCTGTGGAGCTACCAGACGCAGCCTCTGGTCGTGCCGCGGGCCGCGTTCGAGGTCTGGATGCCACTGCCGTCACTGCTCGAGTCGATTCCCATCGCCCTGGCCGGGACCGCCAACTGGTTCCGCGGCGCGCAGGTCGTCTCGGTGCTGGCGAGTTCCGTCGTGGCCGTCCTGGCGTGGCGACTGGGCGCCGATGTTGCCACCGAGATGGGGCTGCCCGTGGGGCGGGCACGCACGATGGGCGTCGGCACGGGTCTGGTTGCCGCCGTCTTCGGGCCGCTCGTGCTCTATGCGGCACTCCCCGATTCCACGGCCCCCTTTGCGGCACTCTCGCTGGCCGCGTGCCTGCTCATGTCGCGCATCGCGACGCGGGCAGGCGCGACGCGGGCAGCCGAAGCGCCGGCCTCGCCCGCGGCAGCGGCCTCGCCCGGGGCACACCCCGGCATCGACCGCCGACTCGTGGCCCTCGGAATCCTGCTCGGCCTGCTTCTGGGTTTCGCGGCGTTGACCCGCAGCGAGGCCATGTGGCTGGCCCTTGCATGGGCCACCGCGGCGTGGCTCTGGACGCCCGGGAGTCGCCGGCTCCGCCTGGGGCTCATCGTCGTCCCGGCCGTCGTCGCCGCCCTGGTATTCGCGCCGTGGGCCGCTCGGGACTGGCTCGTCTTTGGAACTCCGCTGCCCGGTCAGACGATCGCCAACGCCCTCTACATACACGACTACGACGTCTTCGCCTATCAGAACGCCCCGAACCTCGCCGGATACCTGGCCCAGGGGCCCACGGCCCTTGCAAACAGCCACCTGACCGGCCTGGCCCACGATCTGGTCGGCGTGCTGTTGATACCAGCCTTTCCGGTCGGTTTCGTGGGACTTCTGGCGCTACCCTGGACCGCGCGTCGCCGAGCCCTTCGACCGCTCGCTTTGGCCTGTGTTCTCACCTTCACCGTGACCAGCCTCGCCTTCCCGGTCGCCACCTTGTCCGGGACCTACCTTCACGCGGCTGGGCCGGCCTTCGTGCTGCTGACGGTCAGCTGCGTGATGGCCCTCGACGAGCTCATCCGCCGGATCGGGAAGCTGCGGCATTGGACGCGGCCGGTGGCCTGGTTAGGCCCCGCCTTCGCCATCGCCGCCGTGGCGCCGCTGTGCCTCGTGACGATCACCAGCATCGCCGGGAGCGCGGACGACACACGGAACCGCTTCGATGCCCTGCCTGCGGCCATGGCCCAGGCGGGCGTGCCGCTGGACGGTGCGGGTCCGGTCATCACCGACAACCCGATCTGGCTGGCCGAATCCGCCCGAATCCCGACCCTCGCCCTGCCCGAGGAGTCGCCGCAGGCCGTCCTGGACCTGGCCCATCGCTTCGGGGCGAAGCTCCTCGTCGTCCTCGGCGACGGCGGCAGGGAGTGGCCCGGGATACTCACACAAGGCGGAACCGCCGCGCGATGCTTCCAGGAGGTCCCGCTGACCGACTATTGGGGCGTCGGGCCGGGCGAGATTCCGCCTCCGGCATCGATTCACATCTTCCGGATCGTCTGCCCATGAGAGATGGCGGCCCGTATACTCCGAACGGTATGGACGCTGCACGAGGCGCCTCAGAATCGCGCGACTCGCGCTTCGACGAGCTCTACGCCGAAGCGAAGTCGACGCTGGGCTACGGGGCGAACAATCTCCGCTCCGTCACCGAGAGATACCGCGAGGCCTACCACGACGTTCTGGGGCGCTGGCACCGCCTCCGCGATGAACTCGAGGTCGCCGACCGCGCCCCGCGCTCTCAGGCCAACGTGGTAGATCCGGCCGCGGCCGCCGAGGCCGGCGCCGAAGACGCCCGCCAGCGAGCCCTGCGGGCCGAGGTCGAACGGCTGACGGCCGATCTGGGTCGCCACCAGCAGGAGCTCTCGAAACTCGAGCTGTCGGTTCGAAGCATGGAGAACGCCTGGCTCTTCCTGGAGCGCGGCGACTCGAGCCTGCTGGCCGACGTCGCCGGCGATGGTCTTGCCACGGACATGCAGATGCGCATCGTCCAGGCCCAGGAAGCCGAACGCTCGCGGCTGGCCCAGGAGGTCCACGACGGACCGGCTCAGGCTCTCTCCAACGCCATCTTCCAGGTCGAGTACATCGAGCGCGTTCTCGGCGAGGACGTGCGCATGGCCGCCAGCGAGTTGCGCTTCCTACGCGAGCTCCTGCGCCGCGAGCTGGGTGAAGTCCGAACCTTCATAAGCCAGCTGCGGCCGCCGCTGCTCGACGAGCTGGGCCTGGACGGCTCGATCATGGACGCCGTCGAGAGCATGGCCGCCCTCACCGGCGCGCCCGTCCAGACCGAGCTGAAGGCTCCGGGCGACGGGCTCAACCCGACCCAGCAGACCGCGGTCCTGCGTATCGTCCAGGAAGCGTTGCAGAACGTTCGCAAACACGCCAGCGCAAGCCATACCGTCGTCTCGACGCATCTCGAATCGTCGAGTTGGATGCTCGAGGTGTCGGACGATGGACGCGGCTTCGATGTCGGCGCCGTCGCCGCCCGAGGTCGGCGTAACTTCGGTCTTCAGTTCATGCGGGAACGGGCCGAGCTAATCGGCGCGCAGTTCGAGGTCCAGTCCCGTCCGGGCGGCGGAACGGTCGTCAGGTTGTCGATTCCAGTGGGAGAGGAGAGCGCATGAGTTCGATGGAATACGGCGGGCCCGAACGGCGCCGGCCAGGACAACCTGCCAGGAATGGGGAGAAGACGACGATCCTCCTGGTGGACGACCACGCCCTCTTCCGTGTAGGGATGCGGAACATCCTCGAGAAGGAGCCCGGGTTCGAGATCGTCGGCGAGGCGGACGACACGCGCAGCGCCTTCGATCTTTCCGTCCAGCTCTCACCCGACATCATCCTGATGGATCTATCTCTGCCCGCCCCCGGCGGAATCGAGACGACCCAGCGGATCAAGCGCGAACTGCCGTCGGCGGGGATCATCGTCCTGGCAGTCAACGAGGACGAGGACGCACTGTTCGATGCCATCAAGGCCGGCGCGGCCGCGTTCATTCTCAAGGACGTCGCCCCGGACGATCTGGTCGCCATCATCCGCCGCGTCGCCGGCGGCGAGTACTTGATCAACGACAAGGTCTTTGCGAAGCCCGCGGTAGCCAGCCGCGTCCTCAAGGAGTTCCG
>PMKV01000169.1:268-20090 GCA_003157875.1 Chloroflexota bacterium | reverse complement strand
CGCAAGCTCAGCGTGAACGACCGTACTCAGGCCGTCGTCTACGCCATGCGCCAGGGCTGGATCCGTATGCCCGAGGACTGAGCCACCCGTGGCCATCGAACCACTACCGCTCCCACTACTCGAAATAGCGGAGCGGGCCAGGCGCGAGGTCGACCTCCTGACCAGGGAGATCGGCGAGATCGAACTGCTCGTCAATCAGGCCCGTACCGAGGCCAACCGGCACGAGCAGAAGCGAGCCCAGGCGGCGGAGCAGCACAGGCCGGCGGGCAAGGGATCCGAGGACGGCGAGGAGGAGGGCGACCAGCTCGTCGCCCTGACCAAGCGCTCCGCGATCATGGAGGCGCAGGTCGACGTCCTCGAAGGCAAGCTCAAGATCCTGACCAGGTTCAAGGAGAGCCTGCGCCGCTACAGTGCCGAACTCGATCGCGCCTCCATGGGTGGCGCCGTTCCGCAGCACACCGCCGACAAGCTCGACACGAGCACGCCGCTTCCACCGGCCGTCTCGCGCCTGGTGCTTGCCGCGCAGGAGGACCTGCGGCGGGAGATCGCGCGGGCAATGCACGACGGCCCGGCCCAGAGCCTGACGAACATCGTCCTCCAAGCCCAGATCGTGGAGCGACTGCTGGACCGCGACCCGACCCTGGCCAAGACCGAGATCGGGCAGCTCATCGGCATGGTTCAGCACACTCTCGACGCCACGAAGACGTTCATCTTCGACGTCCGGCCGATGGTCCTCGACGATCTCGGCCTGGTGCCCACGCTTCGGAGAGTGGCCCGCGATCGCGGCCGGCGCTCGCAGGTCCCGATCGAGTTCGAGTCGTACGGCTCGGATCGCCGGCTGCCGATGGACGTCGAGAGCGCCCTGTTCCGGATCATCGACGAGACGGTCACCGGCTTCCTGGCCTGCCATCCTGATCGGGTCGCGATCAGATTCGAGTGGGCGGCGGACAAGACCGAAGCCCGAATCTCGGCCAGGCGCGAGGATGCGGAGACGATCGAGGAGCCCGAGGTGGACGAGTCGCTGCCGCCCGATAAGCGCGGCAAGACGGCCGAGCGCGAGATACCCGAGGCGCTCAAGGCGATGATCGACGAAACGCGCGCGGCCAAGGTCGAGCGGGCGGGGCGTGCCAATCAGCCCCTCACCCTGCCGGCCAACACCTGGCGAGAGATCCAGCAACGCTCCGACACCATCGGCGTCACCGCCGAGCTCGTCGACGAAGGCCGGGAGGTCATCCTGGTCCTGCCGGCGAATTGAAGTCACGCCAGACGGCGGCTGCCACGATGGCCCCCTCAACCGGCACGCACAAACCGGGCCCAAGTTGCGGAGCGTCGCGCCGCGGCTCGGGCGGCCAGGGAGTCGTGGAGTACAGCCTGATCCTGGCCATCATGGCCATCGCGTGCATCGTCTCGCTGTTCTTCTTCCGCGACCAGCTGTCGACCTTGCTGAGCCTGATTGCCTCCGCCGTTTGAGGCCCGGACCGGTGCGCGCGAGCGCCACAAACGCCGGCCGGACGAGGAGTGGAGCGCAGCAAACGACGGGACCCGGCAGTCCCATTACCATCTTGCTAGTGGCGTTCCTAGCTCCCGGCGCCCAGAATAACCGCCATCCTCTCATCAGAGGGCGCTCTCATCAGGAGGTCTCTCATGATCATCCGGTCCGAAAAGGGCCAGGGCCTTGCGGAATATGCCCTGATCCTCGCACTCATCGCCATCGCGGCTGTCCTGGCCCTGCTCTTCCTGAGCGGCGCCATCACCAGCATCCTCAGCTTGATCGGCAAGAGCCTGTAGCCGACAATCTGCGACAAAGAAACGGGCCGCGCCCAGTGCGCGGCCCGTTTTTGTTGCCCGGCGCAAAGACACTATTAGGCTTTCTTACCCCACCGGAACCGAGAATCCTTCCTACGGGAAGTAGCCCATTGGTATAGTCGTAGTTAGGTTGGCCGCAAGGCTACCGTGGTGCCACCTGTCACATGCCCTCGGGAGTACGTCGTGAAGCGGTCGAATCGCCTGATCATCCTGCTTGGTCTCCTCATCGCCATCGCCGCTGCCTTTGCGTCGGCGGCGTATATGTCGAGCGGCGGAGGTGGTGGCACTGCCAACGTCGAGGCGTCACCAACGGCGACGCCGGAACCGACGGTCGTCGTCGTCGCCGCGGCGAAGGCGATCCCGGCCGGCACCGTGATCACGGCAGACATGCTCAAGACCACGAAGATGGGGCTATCCGAGCGGAGCGCTCTGGGCGGAGAAACCTTTAGCAGCGTCGATCAGGTCGCGGGCAAGATCGCCGGCGCCGACATCGCCGCGGATCAGGTCATCGTCGGCAGCGAGGACTTGCTGAGCCCGGGCTCCATCCTGGACGGCAAGAGCATCGCCGACACCATCGGCAAGGGCATGGTCGCGATCTCGATGGAGATCGACCAGACGAACGGCGTTGGGACGATCATCGTGCCGGGCGACCACGTTGACATCATTCTGACCACGTGGGTCGACCAGATCAGCGTCACCCTCAAGAGCGCATCGGGCCAGTCCGAGACCTTCCCGGGTGGATCGCAAGTTACCTCCAAGCTGGTGATCCAGGATCGCCGCATCCTGGCGACGCTTCTGCCGCCGGTCGCCACGGCCAATGCGACGGCTGCGCCGGCCCCCGCCGGATCGGCCGCTGCCGAGACGCCCGCGCCTTCCAGCGCCACCGTTCAGCTGAACGGGCGGCACATGATCGCGATCATCGAAGTGACGCCGGACGAGGCCGAGCTCATCCGCTGGGCCCAGCGCGCCGAGAAGAACGACCCGCAGAGCTATATCGACATGGCCTTCGTTCTCCGATCGGACAAGGACGAGGGGGCGTCGCCGGATACCGTTATCAAAACCGATGGCGTGACTTTCCGAACGCTCGTCGAAAAGTACAAGGTGCTCCCGCCGGACCCGACTTGGACCCTCCCCGAGGAGATACGAGTCAAGATTCAGTGGTAGACCGCTTCGCCGGAACTCGGCGAAGGCAACTAGGAGGGGCCGAGCCAATCGGCCCCTCTGGCACTCTGGAAGCGATTTGATCGATGGCTGACCGGATCCAAGTCCTCATCGTCGATGACATCCCGGAAACGCGCGACCACCTCGCGAAGCTTCTGGGGTTTGAGCCCGACATCCAGGTTGTGGGAACGGCCTCATCGGGTGCCGATGCGATCGAGCAGGCAACCAAGATCCAGCCCGACGTCATCCTGATGGACATCAACATGCCCGACATGGATGGCATCGCGGCCACCGAGCGCCTTTCTTCGCAGGTCCCAGCCGCGGCCGTCGTGATGATGTCCGTCCAGGGCGAGGCCGACTACTTGCGTCGCTCGATGCTGGCCGGGGCCCGCGAGTTCCTGGTCAAGCCCTTCAGCAGCGACGAGCTGACTGCCTCGATCCGCCAGGTCCACGCGCGGGAGAAGGAGAAGGCGGGCCGGGCCGTCGTCGCGCAGGCGATCCGCGTCCAGGACCCCACCGAAGAGGGTCAGGTCGTGGCCGTCTTCAGCCCGAAGGGTGGCGTGGGCCGGACCACGATTGCCGTCAACCTGGCGGTGGCCGCCGCGTCGGAATTGGGCAAGAAGGTCACCCTGGTCGACGCGTCGTTCCAGTTCGGCGATGTCGCCGTTCTTTTAAACCTCAATCCCAAAGACAAGTCGATGGCCGAGCTCGTACCACAGCTTGAGGAGGGCCACGACCCGGACTCGGTCGACGCGTTCACGCTGACGCATTCGTCCGGGATCCACGTCCTGCTGGCTCCGCCCTCACCGGAGATGGCCGAACTCATCACTCCCGCCGGCGTCAAGCACGTCATCGAGATCCTCCGCGCCCACAGCGAGTTGGTGGTCATCGATTGCGCAGCGTGGTTCAACGACACGCTGCTGGGTATCCTGGATCTCGCCGATGTGGTGCTGACGGTGCTGACGCTGGAGATCACGAGTATCAAGAACATACGGCTCTTCCTGGAGGTCGCCGAACAACTCGGCTATTCGCACAAGATCCGCCTCGTCCTCAACCGCGCCGACACGACCCTGGGAATCAGGGTTGCCGACGTCGAGCATTCGATCGGCCGGAAGGTCGACCATACGATCGTCAGCGACGGGCGGGCCGTGGTGTACGCCCTCAACCGAGGCATCCCGTTCGTTCTGAGCAACCGAGAGAGTCAGGTATCCCAGGATGTTCTACGTCTAGCAACTTCAATCGTCGGAAACCGAGAATCTCGTGACGAGGAGGCCCACAAGGTGCCTCAGAAGGCAAAATCACTATTCGCGTGGAGATAGTTTCCCAAGGCGTTCGGCACAACCGAACGCTCGGGGCCAGCAAGGGGTGTAGGCGATGTCCCTCCTGAAGCGAATCGAGAGTGCGCGACCGGGCGTGGCGCCCGGCGCTCCGGGCGGTTCCCCATCCGCGCCCTCCGGCCCCCCGGGATCCTCTCCGGGCCAACCCGCGGGCCGCCTCCTCAGCCAGTCTCCAGTACGGGAGTCGCTGCGCGAGGTCAAGTTCNNCGCGAGTCGCTGCGCGAGGTCAAGTTCCGAATCCAGTCTCGTGTGATCCAGGATCTGGACCCGAAGCTCGATCTGGCCAATCAGGTCGAGGTCCGGCGCCAGATCGAGGAGATCTTCGGCCGCGTCATCGACGAGGAGGGCCTGGCCCTCACTCGTGCCGAACGCGTCCGAATGCTCGAGCAGATAACCGACGAGATCATCGGCCTCGGCCCAATGGAGCCGCTGCTGCGCGACGAGACCGTCACTGAAATCATGGTCAACGGGCCTCGCCAGGTATACATCGAGCGGAGCGGCAAGCTGGAGCTGACCAACGTCGTCTTCCAGAACGACGATCACGTCATGCGGATCATCGACCGGATCATCGCCCCGATCGGACGCCGCATCGACGAGTCGAGCCCAATGGTCGACGCCCGCCTGACGGACGGCTCCCGCGTCAACGCAATCATCCCGCCCCTCTCGCTGATCGGGCCGGTCATCACCATCCGCAAGTTCTCGGCCTCGCCGTTCACGGTGGACGACCTGATCCGTTTCGGCACCGCGACTCCCGAGATGTTCGACTTCCTGCGCGCCTGCGTCGAAGCAAGGCTGAACATCTTTGTGTCCGGCGGTACCGGTTCGGGCAAGACCACGACCCTCAACGTGCTGTCGTCGTTCATCCCCAACGACGAGCGCATCATCACCGTCGAGGACGCCGCGGAGCTCCAGCTGCGGCAGGAGCACGTTGTCACGCTCGAATCGCGGCCGTCCAACATCGAAGGCAAGGGCGCTATCCCGATCCGAGAGCTCGTCCGCAACTGCCTCCGCATGCGGCCCGACCGCATCNNGGCCACGACGGCTCGATGTCGACCGGCCACGCCAACAGTCCACGCGACATGCTCGCGCGCCTGGAGACGATGGTCCTCATGGCCGGCGTCGATCTGCCGCTGCGAGCGATCCGCGAGCAGGTTTCATCGGCCGTGGACCTCATCGTCCACCAGAGTCGCATGAAGGACGGCACTCGTCGCATCGAGTTCATCACCGAAGTCCAGGGCATGGAGGGCGACATCGTCGTCATGCAGGACGTGTTCCTGTTCGAGCAAACCGGCATTGCCGACGGCAAGATCCAGGGTCGACTCAAGGCCACGGGCATTCGACCAAAGTTCGTCGAGAAGTTCGAGGTCATGGGCATTCACCTGCCCCGCGGCCTCTTCGGCTTCGCGTACTAGCCAGGCGGGAGAGGCATCATGATTGGGCTCTTCATCGCCGGCCTGGTCTTCACCGGGATCATGCTGGTCTTCGTCGGTCTAGCCGGTAGCGGCCGGGGTGCCGGGATGAGCGCCCGACTCGAACGCTACGCGGCCGGGAAGCCGGAGGCCACCGCCGCGTCAGCGTCGGGGCAGGGGTCTTCCGGACTGAGCGACATACTGGCGCAGAGCGTCGCTCTGGCGCGCCTCAACCGGGTCGTCGAGCAGCGTGACTTCGGCGCCAACCTGGCCCGGGACATCGCGCGAGCGGACCTGAAGCTCAAGCCCGGCGAGTTCATGGCCATCTGGGCCGGGTCGGTGATAGGCGTACCGTTCCTCTTCTTGATGTTGAGCGTCGTGCTGGCCCCTCTCGGAACGCCGCTCGCCCTGGTAATCGGTGGGGTCTTCGGGTTCTTCCTGCCCCGGTTCTGGCTCGGCCAGCGTCGAGCAGGTCGATTGAACGCTTTCAACAAGCAACTGCCCGATACGATCACCCTTATCGCCAACGCGCTGCGCGCCGGTTCGTCGTTCCTCCAGGCTATCGAGATGGTCGTCCGCGAATCGTCCCCGCCGGTGACGGTCGAGTTCGGGCGAGTCTTGCGCGAAGTGAACCTTGGGCTCGCCTTCGACGTGGCCCTCGACAACATGGTTCGTCGCGTCCGTTCGGACGATCTCGAGCTCATGGCGACGGCCATTACGATCCAGCACCAGGTCGGCGGCAATCTCGCCGAGATCCTCGATTCGATTGCCTACACGATCCGGGAACGCGTCCGCATCAAGGGCGAGATCAGGACGCTCACCGCCCAGGGGAGGATGTCCGGCTACGTGGTCGCCGGCATGCCCGTCATTCTCATGGGCCTTCTGTTCGTCCTGGCTCCCGGGTTCATGCAGCCGTTGTTCGAGAACCCTCCGGGCATCATGGGCCTGCCGGCGGGCGTGATCGTTCTTGCCATCGGCGGCTTCTTCATGTTCATCGGTTTCATGGCCATCCGGCGCATCGTCGCCATCGAGGTCTGAGATGTTCCCCCTCATCATTGCCGCTTGCATCGGCGGCGGCATCCTGCTGGTCTTCCTCGGGCTGGCGTCCAGTTCGCCCGTCGATCCGGTCCAGGCACGACTCACTCAGCTGGGCTCGTTCCAGGCCCGAAACCTCGAGGAACTCGAGCTCCAGCAGCCGTTCGCGGAACGCACCCTCCGACCCCTCATCGCGAGGTTGTCGCGGATGGGCAACCGACTCACCAGTGCGTCTTCGACAGGCGTCGCGGAGAAGCGTCTGGCCATGGCCGGCAACCCCGGCGACCTGAAACTGACCGACTGGATGGGCGTCAAGATGCTCGTGGGCATCTCCCTGGGACTGCTCATGTTCCTGGTCTTCGGTGTGCTGTCGGGCGGCTTCTTCCAGGGCATCCTGTTCGGCCTGGTCGGCATCGGTGTCGGCTACCTCGTCCCGGAGTTCTGGCTGGGGAATCGCATCAAGGGCCGCCAGAAGCTGATCCTGAAGATGATCCCGGACACCCTCGACCTGCTTACGATCTCGGTTCGGGCCGGTCTGGGCTTCGACGCCGCGCTGGCGAAGGTAGTCGAGAAGCTGCCCGGCCCGCTGACCGATGAGTTCCGTCGCGCCCTGGCGGAGGTTCGGGTCGGCAAAGCCCGACGAGATGCCCTGCGGGATATGGTCCCGCGGACCAACGTGCAACCGCTGTCCAACTTCATCGGCGCCATCATCCAGGCCGAGACGTTGGGCGTCTCGATCTCGAAGGTGCTGCAGGTCCAGTCCGAGCAACTCCGGATCGAGCGCCGCCAGCGCGCCGAGGAGATGGCCGCCAAGGCGCCAATCAAGATGCTGTTCCCGCTCGTTGGCTGTATCTTCCCGGCGCTGTTCATCGTCATCCTCGGCCCGGCCATCATCTCGATCGTCAAGACGCTCGGGTCCGGGGCTCTCCCGAGTAGATGAGACCGCGGCTGATTGCGCGCAACTTCAGCCGGGGAACGACTCTCGCCGAGCGACTCGAGAACGGCGCCTCCTTCTGGGCCAAGTTCATGGGCCTGATGGGGCGCCGCTCGCTGCCCCCCGGCGATGGGTTGTGGCTACCCGGCGAGAACGGCATCCACATGTTGTTCATGAGGTTCCCCATTGACGTCGTCTTCGTGTCGCCTGCGGACAACGGTTCGGCCGGCCGGCGACGAGTCCTCTCGGTCCGTCCAGCGGTGCCGCCCTGGCGTGGCGTCGTATGGCGAGTCGGCGGCGCCCGGGGAGTGCTGGAGCTGCCCGTCGGCACGATCGAATCCACCGGCACGGCCGTCGGCGACGAGATCGCGATCGAGCCGGCGTAGCCGGGCAGTCCGGATCTTCTGCATAAGCGGGCGATACGCCGGCGATAAGCGGGGCTCGCTAGGCTCGGCGGATGGCTTTGCGAGGGCTTTCCGGGGTGGCCGCATCCTGTCTCGACGTGGCGCTGCCGCCGGCCTGTGCCGGCTGCTCGACCGAGGGCGTCAGTCTTTGCCCCGCCTGCAGTCGCGCCCTGGCCGTCCGGCTCGAGCTGCCGGCGGGCATCCCAATCGGATTGCCGTCGGTGGTGCCTGCGACACTGGCCCAACTGGAGTGGTGCGCACCGTTCTCCGGGCCGGTCAGGGCGGCCTTGCACGGACTCAAGTACGCGGGCGAGCGGCGGCTCACGGAACCGCTGGCGTCGGCCGTGGCGGCGCGCTGGCGGGCGGCGGGAGCGGGTGGGGAGATGCTCGTTCCGGTTCCGGTCCACGCCGAACGGGCCAGACGGCGCGGTTACGACCAGGCGATCCTCCTGGCGGCGGAAGCGGGGCGCTTGCTGGAGCTGCCGTGTCTGCGGGCATTGGAGCGGAGTCGGAACACGCCTCCTCAGTTCGACCTGGGACGCCGAGCCCGGCGAGCCAATGTGGCCGGCGCCTTCGCACTCGCCGGGGCGGTCGACGCCGCGCGGATCAGAGGCAGGTGGATCGTGCTGGTGGACGACGTGGTCACGACCGGATCGACGCTGGTGGCATGCGCCGAAGCGCTATACGACGCGGGCGCTCTGGCGGTCTCCGCCGTGACGGTCGCCCGCGAGCGCTGAGCGAAGCCTTCCCGGCCGGCCCGGCCGCCGGCGTCCCGGTCCGCGATCGGCAACGGGCTCGGTCGGTCGCCCGGGTCGGCTCCTATACTTGCCGCGTGGCAGCGGCTCATCCAGATGTGTGTTGCGGAGGTCTGCCGTGAGGACGATCGTCAAGGGCAAGAACATCGATGTCCCGGAGGCCGTGCGGGAGTACGCCGAGCGCAAGATGCGCCGGCTCGAGAGACTGCTGGACGAGCGATCCGACGCCCTCATCGAGCTGTCGAGCGAGCAGCACCACAACACGGCAGACTCCCAGATCGCCGAGGCGACGCTCACCGTCGACGGTCAGGTCCTGCGCAGCCACGCCTCCGGGCCCACGTTCCAGGCAAGCCTTGACATCGTCATCGATCGGATCGAGCGCCAGGCCGTGGACGCCCGAGAGAAGCCGCGCGCCAAAGTCAGACCGGAAGAGGCACGGGCACGCGCTTTCGGGGTCGAGGAGCCCGAGAGCCTGGCGGAGTCGGAGGCGCCCGGTTCGCGCATCGTCAAGACCAAGCGATTCGCGATCGAGCCGATGTTCGAGGAGGATGCACTGCAGCGGATGGAGGAGCTCGGCCACCTCTTCTTCATCTTCGTGAACGCCGAGTCGGAGAAGTTGTGCGTGCTGTACAAGCGCCACGGCGGCGACTACGGTCTGATCGAGCCTGTGATCGGGGGCGACTACACGCCGCATCGCGGCGACCATCGCGGCGGTTGATCGCGATCGAGGGCCGGTCCGAGACGCCGGAGGGGTTGTAGCCAATTGACTGTCGACCGCGCCAGAGCCGAGGAAGATGAGCTCGTGGTTGTCGCCCCGGTGCGGGCGGCGAGGGTGCGACTGCCCGGAGGACGGCGCGCCGGCGCGCACCTGCCCATGGGCCTCGGCCTGGTCCGAGCCGTCGAGCGAGCCGACGAGATCGGAGCTTCGGCGCTGCAGATCTTCAGCGACAATCCAACGTCCTGGCGCCGCCGGGCCGAGACGCCGCGCGAGGTCGAGGCGTTTCGGCGCCGGCTGATCGAGCTGGACGTTGGACCCGTGGCCATCCACGCGCCCTACCTGATAAATCTGGCCGGGCCGGACGAAGAGCTGTTCGGCAAGTCGGTGGAGCTGACGCGTCACGAGTTGGCCCATGCTCGCGAATACGGGGCGTCATTCGTGAACGTCCACGTTGGATCGCATCGCGGTGCCGGCCTCGAGGCCGGCATTCGGCGGCTCGTGGATGGGTTGGAGCGTGTCACCGACGGACTGCCCGATGACGGAGCCGACCCCAATTCGCCGCTGCTGGTACTCGAAAACTCGTCGGGCGGCGGTTTCGCGATCGGCGCCACGATCGAGGAGCTCGCAATGGTCCTCGACGCGGCGGAGGCGCGAGGTTTGGGCGGCCGGCTCGCCATCTGCCTGGACGCCGCCCATCTCTGGGGGGCGGGCTATGACGTCGCGAGCCCGGACGTGGTCGACGACGTGCTGGCTCTATTCGATCGCCTGATAGGTTTGCGGCGGCTGGCCATGGTCCACCTCAACGATTCCGAATCAGCCCGGGGCTCCCGGCACGACCGCCACGCGCATCTCGGCGAAGGGCAGATCGGCCGCGACGGCCTGGCGCGCCTGCTCTGCCACCCGGGCCTCGACCACGTGGCGTTCTATCTGGAGACGCCGCGGATGGAAGACGGCTACGACGCCATCAACGTCGCCAGACTCGGCGACCTGGCGGCCGGGCGTCCGCTGACCGAGGGATTGCCGTGAGCACGAGCGCCACGAGGGCGCCGGGCGCCTACCGGATAGCCCTGAACCGCCTCAGGGAGTCACTGGGGGCGTCGGGGCGTGAATTGGCCTGCCTTGGGTCAATCCTCGTCCTGGCGGCCGTCCTGAGGCTCGTCAGCCTGCCGGTCCGCGGTGGCTGGGACTCGGACCAGGGAACCGAGATGCTCGCCTTGCGCTCGGCCCTGGCAAGCGGTCACCTGCCGACCTTCGGACCGGAGGCCATCAGCGTCGCCAGCTCGTTCCATCACGGCGCGCTGTACTACGACCTGCTGCTGCCGGCAGCCTGGCTGGGAGGCGGCGACCCGACGTGGGTTGTTGGGGAGATCGCCCTGCTGAGCCTCATCGTCGTCCCGATCGTGTGGTGGATCGCCAGAAGCATCGCCGGACCCGCTGCCGGCTTGACCGCGGCCCTGCTGGCGGCCGCGTCGGCCAGTCTCATCGGCTATGCCACCTTCATCTGGAACCCCACGCTGGTTGAGCCCGGCGCGGCCGTCGCCTTCCTGGGCGCGTGGCAGGCGCTGCGAGCCCACCGGCCGGCCTGGTGGCTGGTATCGGCGGTCGGAGCCACGGTGGCCGTGCAGGCGCACATAGCCGCCGCGGTCATCGTCCTGCCGCTCGCGCTGGCGTTCGGGCTGGACCTGTGGCGCGGGCCCGCCTCCAGACGCGTCCGAATCTGCGCCTGGGGCCTGGCCGGCGTCGGCCTGTTCATGGCCTCTTATGCGCCGGTCATCGTCTCCGAGTTGGGCCACGACTTCCCCGAGGCGCGTGGCATGCTGGCTTACTTCCGCGATCCCAACTCCACTGGATCGATCGACCCGGGGTTGCGGCTCTTGTTCGCCACGATTCGGATTCTGGCCTGGCCGCTGACACGCTGGCCCATGGTCGACCGCCAGACGGCATCCCCCGTCGCGTTCGCCACGGCCGCGGCGATCATCATCGCGCTGGTCTGGCGTCTGGGCGTCGCGGGCAAGCGATCGGCCGGACCGGCCGACGCCGGCTCGGGAGGCTTGGTTGCCTTAGACGCAGTCTCCGCTCCGGCCGTCTCTGCTCCGGCGCTCGAGGGTTTCGGAGTACGGCTCATCATCGCCTGGCTGCTGCTGATCATCCTGGCCCTCGGTATTGGTCTCCACGCCGTCTCAGAGGTACAGGTCCAGGAGCTACCCACCGAGCAGTACCACGTCGTCGCCGATCCGCTGGTCTTCGTAGCAGTGGGCCTGATCGTCGCCGGCCTGTGGCGACCCCTGTCCCGGAGCATGGGGACCGTTGTGCGGCGGATGGTGGCAGTCGTTGCCATCGCTGCGCTGCTGGCCTGGAACGTCGGCCACTGGCCTCCCCTCACGGCGCCGGATGGTGGCTGGCCGGCCGCTCAGGCGGCGGCAACGAGGTTGGAGCGGGACGCCGGAAGCTCGCCGATGGCACTCGTTCCCCTTTTCGAGAGCAAGGGCGACGACGCTTACCTCTACCCGTTGGTTCGTGACGGCTTCACGCCAGTTACCCCGGAGAACGCCTCGACGGTGGTCCTGCTGTGCGACTCGTACTGGCTGGAGGGGTGCGGCGGGACGGCTGAGGCCAGGTGGGTGGCCGCCAACGCCACCGGTCGCGGCCTGGTTCTCGTCGAATCGTTCACGGCCGCTCCCTATCGAATCCTGACGGTCTATCGGCGAGCGCCATGACAGACGGCCGCAACCCCACTACCGCCGCGCCGCCTGAGCCGATCGACGGGACGGCCGCTCGAGCCCGGCCGGAACCGAGTCGACGGCACCTTCTCGTGGCCAGGGCGAGGCGTCTGGCCGATCGTTCCTTCGGCCGGCTGGGAGTCCCGGCGCGGGAATGGGCATGCGTGATCCCGATCCTGCTGCTTGCCGGCCTGGACAGGTTCATCAACCTGCCGGCGCGCGGAATGTGGGACAGTGATCAGGGCTACGAGATGGGAGCGATCTGGAACCTGGCCCAGACGCGGCAGCTGGCGACCTTCGGCTCACCCGCATTCAGCCTCGGCGGCACATTCCACCACGGTGCGTTGTTCTACAACCTCATGATTCCGGCCGCATGGCTGGGCAACGGCGACCCGATGGCCGTAGTCACGGCGATCGCGCTCTTCGGCTTACTCGTCGTGCCGTTGGTGTGGTGGACCGCCAGATCGATCGGCGGCACCTCGGCGGGGCTTGCCGCGGCGCTCCTGGCAGCGGTTTCGCCGAGCCTCATCGACTACTCGACCTACCTGTGCAATCAGGTGCTTCTGGAGCCCGGCGTGGCGCTGGCCTGCTTCGGCGCGTGGCAGGCCTGGATCACCCGCCGGCCGCGCTGGTGGCTGGTCGCGGCTGCGGGCACCGCGCTGGCCTCTCAAGCGCACATGACCGGCCTGGCCCTCGTCTTCCCAATGGGCCTCTTCTTCCTGTTGGCTCTGTGGCGGTCTCCCGCGCCCGAGCGACGGCGACTGCTTGCCTGGGGGCTCGCGGGCGCGGCCCTGTTCGTGCTGACGTGGATGCTCTGGATCGTCTCCGAGCTGACGCACAACTTCGCAGAGACTCGCGCGATTCTGGCCTTCAACCAGGACAGCCCTCCGGCCGCCGACCCGGTCACTCGACTCTTCTTCAGTGCTATCCGGATACTGGCCTGGCCGATGGCCCACTGGCCGCTGACCGATTTCAAACCGGGGTTCCCTGCCGCGCTGGCAGTCGCGATCGGCGTGATCGTCGGCCTTGTCTGGCGGATCGTCGGAACCGTGACCGCCGCTGGGGCTCGGGGTGTTCCGGACGACGCGGCTCGCGCCGCCGCCGCCGGCGAGGCCCGCCGCATATCCCGACGCGAGCGCGATGGGCTCCTCTTCGTCGGCGGATCGCTGCTGCTGCTGACGGTCATCCTTGGCCTCGGCATCAAGGAGATCTCGCAGGTCTCCAACCTCAACCAGGAGCAGTACCACGCCGTCGCCGATGTCTTCGTGATTCTCGCCGCCGGCCTCATTGTCGGAGGTATGTGGCGAGCCGCTCCGTGGCCCGGCCGGAAGTGGTCGGGTAAGGTCCTGGCATCTCTCGCGTTGTCGGCACTGGTAGTCATCGGCGTGAGCCACTGGCAGCCTCTGACCGCCCCGGACGGCGGCTGGCCGGCCGCTCAGGCCGCCGCGACTCGCCTCGCGGCCGACGTGGAGGGTAAGGACCTGGCGCTCATTCCGATGCCCGATTTCTATCCGCCGGACGCCTATGGCTACCCGCTGAAACTGGAAGGCTTCACGATCGTGGCGCCGGCGGATGCCCAAACGCTCATATTCGTGTGCTACCCGGAGTGGGCCAAGGTCTGCGGCGATCAGGTGGAGGCGGACTGGCTGAACGCCAATCTACCGGGCAGGAACTACACGCTGGTTGAGCGGTTCGATCCCGCCCCGGAACGATCCCTCTCGGTCTACCGGCGCGCGCCGTGACCGGCGGCGGCTGATCAGTCCGCGTCTCGACCGGGCCGAGCCCGCGGCGGCATCTGCCGCGCCATCGGGTGAACCGCGCGACTCGCAACAGCGGCGGAGATCAACGTCGGGTTGCGCCGGTCGTCGAGGATCCGGCGCGGCTCCATGCCGCGGTCTTCCGAGCGCATACCCGCGTAGCCTCGGCCGAAGCGGCGCATGCGAACGGCCAGGTAGTACTCCATGACTTGCCTGACCTGCGGCTCGGACAGCACCTCGTCGGCGCGCAGGGCATACTCCACGCGAGCCGTGGGGTTCGCGGTGCCGGCCGCGACGACGCCCAGATACTGGGGCGCCTCGGCGTCATCGCGGATCTCGCGCAGGCCGCGGGCCAACTTCGTGGCGGTGCCGAGCGACGGCATGCGGTCGCCGCGGATCAGCCGGGAGATCGTCGAGTGGTCGACGCCGGACTGCTGCGCCAGCTGGCGCTGCGACATCTTCTTGGCCTTCAGTTGCGCCCTCAGCCACTCGTTGAAGGCTCGTGTGTTCTGGCCGGTCATACGCCCGCTCGGCTCCCCGGTACGGTGCAGTCTGCCCCGATACTGGAACTATCGGAACGATCCACCAAAGCGTGAATGACCAATTGGTACCTCACGCGTAACGACTACCGGCGACCGCCGAAAGGTACCCGCAAGGTTGCCCGGTGCCGTTCTCGATCGCGTCGCGGAGTCGTACCGGATTGGGCGAGCGGCTCGAGCGGTTGGCTCAGCCGGTTCGGGCCGCGTCGCGGCCGATTTCCTCGACCTTCATCCCACCGGCGCGAGGCTTAGACGAGATCACGTACGCGATCGAGCCGAGAAGAACGATCGAGAAGACGCTGATGGCCCGGTCGATGAGGATGATGGCGGCGGCATGGGGTTTGCTCGCGTTGAAGACGCCCATGAGGACGCCGATCATGCCGACCTCAACCAGCCCGAGCCCGCCCGGCGTGAACGGCACGGCCGTCAGAAGCGATCCGATCAGCGCAACGAACATCGCGCCTGAGAAGCCGAGGTCGACGTCGGGGAAGCCGAGAGCGCGAACGACGAAGTACAGCCGAAGTGCCTCCGTCATCCAGATCACGCACGTCAGCACACCCAGCAGCGGCAGCCCCTTCAGGCCCACCGACCCGAACACTCCCTCTTCGAAGCGCTCGTAGAAGTCGACGACACGGCGCGGCAAAGGCAGCAGCGTCATGACCCTGCGCCCGAAGCTGCGCATGACCACAAGGGCCACGATCAGCAGGACGACCACGATTACGCCCAGGGCGAATATCGCCTGGACCGATCCGGGCAGGGAATTGAGGCTCCCACGGAACCTCACGTAGCCCGCAAGCACGCCGAGGCCGGCGATGGCGATCAGGTCCAGGATCCGTTCCATGAAGACCGTGCCCAGGGTCTTCGTGGCCGAGACAGGACTGTTGAGCTTCAGCAGGTAGGCCCGGTACAGGTCGCCCAGCTTGGCCGGCACGATGCAGTTGACCAGCCACGACAGGAACAGAATCTCGGTGCCATCCTTGACGCGCACCTTGTATCCCGCCCCCTTGAGCAGCTTCGTCCAGCGCCAGCCTCGAAGCGGGAAGCCGGCGTAGTAGATCAAGAACGCCAGCAGAACCAGAAACAGGTTCGCGTGCGCGATGTCCTCCGGAACCTGCTGCATGTCATCCCGGTTCAGGTACACCGCGACGACGATGATCACGAGAGGGACCGCGATCGACAGGAGGGTTCGAGGCTGGCGGAGTCGCTTGATGAGCGACATCTGCTCCGGCGGCGGAACCTCGATCGCGGCGTCCGGATTAACCAGCGCTTCGGCCTCCTGGCCGAGCGGGTCACCGATGGAGAGGTGGCGATGCTCCTGCGGTTCGGTCAAGTCGGTTCCCCCGCGCTAGCGGACGGACGGCGCCGTCCATTGCCGCGCATTGATTGGATGAGTTTGGCAACCGGCGTCCATGCCCGAACGTAGTAGGTGGCACGGTGGGGATGGATGTCGAGGCCGGCCAGCGCCGCCAGCAAGCCGGCCGGCGTGCCCGGATCGCCCGGAACCACGTTGTACGAGACGCCGACTTCCATGACTGTGTGGGAGTCCGATGCGCAAAGCCCCGGCAGCTTGTGGTCCCGGGCGAAGACGGCTGCCTGCTCGTTCGCCGAGCCACCGACCACTCGGGCGTTGTAAGCCTCTACCCAATCGACCAAGCCTGCGATCTCGGTCGGGTCCGCACCGCTCTTGCGACCGTAGCCGCGGAGGCGGTCGAATGGGTGAGGGACGCCGACCAGGCCGCCCTGCTCGCGGACCGCCGCGATCGTCTCGATGGCGGATAGGCCGGGCGGTACGAGCTTCTCGATGAAGACGGCCACCAGATCGCCGTCGGCCGTCTTGATCTCCTCGCCGATGATGACCGTCAGCTCGTGCGGGGCCGCGTCACGAGCTCGAAGCGCTCCGTCGATGCGGTCGTGGTCCGTGACGGCAAGGTGAGTCAGGCCCCGAGCCGCGGCGGCGCGTACGACGGCCCCCGGACTCGCGGTCGAGTCGAAGCTGGCGCTGGTGTGGCAGTGCAGGTCGATGAAGGCACGGTTGGCACCCTCGGCCGATCCTTCGGGCGAAGGGAGCATCAGAGCTGGGTGCCGAGATACTTCTTGAAGAAGTCGAAATGCTCCAGGGCGATTCCGGTTCCGAGAGCGACGCAATGCATCGAGTTGTCGGCCACGTGGCACGGCACGCCCGTGACCTGGGTGAGGAGCTTGTCGATGTTCCGGAGCAGCNNCATGCCCTTGTCGATGATGTCGCTCGACAGCTCGGGCGGGGTCTGCTCCAGGACGAGGCGGACTGCGCCGATGATCTGCTGCAGCGGCGGCTCCATGGCCTCCATGACTTCCGAGCTTGTCATGGGGATGGTGCGCGGCAGACCGGCGATCAGATCGCGGCCGCGGACGTCCATCGTCAGTTCGCGCTCCAGCGGCAGGGCCGTGCCGATCTGGATCTTGACCTCTTCGGCGGTGCGGTCGCCGATCATGAGGTTGTACTTCTTGCGAACGTAGGAGGCGATGGCTTCGTCGACCTTGTTGCCGCCGACGCGCAGGCTCGTCGAAACCACGATCGAGCCCAAGGAGATGACGGCGATCTCGCTCGTGCCGCCGCCGATGTCGATGATCATCGAGCCCGACGGTCCACTGATCGGGACGTTGGCGCCGATCGCGGCCGCCATCGGCTCCTCGATCAGGTACGCCTCCGATGCTCCGGCCTTGAGGGCCGCGTCACGAACCGCGCGCTTCTCCACGCTGGTCACGCCCGCCGGGACGCTGATCATGACCTCCGGCTTGCCCCACCCGAAGCGCCGACCCTGCTGGACCCGATGGATGAAATGATCCAGGAGAGCCTCGGTGATGACGTAGTCGGCGATGACGCCGTCTCGCATCGGCCGAATGGCCTGGATGTTGCCGGGCGTGCGGCCGATCATCTCGCGAGCCTCTTCGCCGACCGCCACGATGTGGTTCTGGTCGTCGACTGCGACTACGGAGGGCTCCTGCATCACGATGCCTTGACCCTTGACGTAGACGATGATGTTGGCCGTGCCCAGGTCGATACCGATCTTCATACCTG
This sequence comes from Chloroflexota bacterium, assembly GCA_003157875.1. Lineage (GTDB taxonomy): Bacteria > Chloroflexota > Limnocylindria > Limnocylindrales > CSP1-4 > Fen-1039. Next base: position 2,457 of record PMKV01000169.1, on the reverse strand, counting down.
TGGCTAGATCCCTTCAGCAAGTCGTTCGATCCTGGCGCCGAGTTCCAGGAATTTCGCGTCGATCTTCTCATAGCCGCGGTGTACGTGGTGTGCGCCACCGATCGTAGTCACGCCGTCCGCGGCAAGGGCAGCAAGGATAAGCGAAGCGCCGGCCCTCAAATCGCCGATTTCCACCTCGGCTCCGTGGAGCTTCGAGGGGCCGTCGATGATGGCGTGGTGGTGGTCCGGGATCTCCACTTTGGCGCCCATTCGGCGCAGCTCACCAAGCCACTCGAGGCGGTCTTCGAAGACTGATTCGTGAACGTGGCTGATGCCCGCCGCTTGAGTCAGCAGCACGCAGGTCGGCGGCTGCAGGTCGGTGGCGAGCCCGGGGTATGGCTGCGTTTCGATGTCGAGGCCCCGCAGCGGCTTGATGTCCGCCGATGTGGCATCCACCTCGATCGTGTCGGCGCCACAGCTCAGCGAGACGCCCATCTCCGACATCACATCCAGGAAGGCTCCGAGGTGGTTGCACGGCGCCCCTTTCAGGGTGATGCGGCCGTGTGTGACGCCGGCGGCGGCGATGAAGGTGCCGGCCTCGATCCGATCGGGCACGACCGAGTGCTCCGCGCCGCGAACCCGGCGGCGGCCCTCGATCTCGATCCTATTGGGCGCGGTCCGCTCCACCTGCGCACCCATCTTCTGCAGGAACTCGATGAGATCGTCGACCTCGGGCTCCTGTGCGGCCGGCTCGATGACCGTGTGGCCGTCGGCGAGGACCGCGGCCAGCATCGCGTTTTCGGTGCCCATGACCGTGATCTGCGGGAAGTTGACATGCCCGCCTCGCAACCGGCCCGGGGCCTTGGCGAAGTAGTAGCCGTTGCGGTACTCGATCTCGGCGCCGAGGGCACGCATGGCGTCGACGTGCAGGTTGACAGGTCGGCGCCCGATCCGGTCGCCGCCGGGGTTGCTGATGATGACGCGTCCGAAGCGAGTCAGGAGCGGGCCCAGCAGGATGAAGCTGGCGCGCATCTTGGCCGCCGCCTCGAGCGGCACGAAGAGCCAGTCCACGTCGCCCGACGCGACCTCGTAGACATTGGGGGCGGGGTGGTCCACGGTCACGCCGATATCCCTCAGGACCTCGGTCAGAACGCGCACATCCTCGATCTCGGGCACGTTGGTGAAGCGACAGCGCTCGCCGGTCAGGGTGGCGGCGGCCATCAGCTTGAGAGCGGCGTTCTTGGCGCCGCTGATGGAGACAGAGCCTTCGAGGCGGCGACCGCCCTCGATGCGCAGGATCTCGCGGCCGACCTGCTCCGGCTTGAACTCCCAGTGGAAGGGTCTCGCGTCGGCCATCCGCTACTCGCCCGGCGGCTCTTCGTGGCGCCGCGGCCCCACGTGGCGAGGCGCTTCGTGTTCACCCCGTGCGGCGGTGCGCGGCCCGCGTTCGGCGAGGCGGATCCGAATTAGCGCTCGCTGGAGAGCGGCTCTGGCGCTGGCCAGATCCGCCGGCTCGACGAACCCGCCTTCGAGCACGCGCTCGGCTTCGCGTCGGGCCCGCTCGGCTCGCTCGAGGTCGATCTCCGATGCCAGGTCGGCCGTCTCGGCCAGAACCACGACCCGATCAGGTCGCACCTGGAGGAAGCCGCCGAAGATGGCGAATTCCTGCTCCTGGCCACCGCGCTTGAGGCGCAGTACACCCTCGCCCAGTAGCGAGATCAACGGAGCGTGGTGGGGCAGGATCCCCATCTCGCCCTCACTGCCGGGAACGATGACCTCGTCGACGTCGCCCTCAAAGGCTCGTCGTTCCGGAGTCACGATCTCGAGGTGCAATGGCATCAGTGATGTGCCTCGTATCGCGTGTCGCCGGCCGCCGTGCGCGCTGGCTCCGCGCTAAAGCGGTGGCTGAGCGCTGCGCCAGCGCGCCCGCCGTCCGTCGCCACGCGGTTCCTGTTCATTTTCTCACCACGCGGCCCCGCGGCGGGCCTATGGGGCGGCGTGGGAGTGTAGATAAGTTGAAGGAGTGCCCGCAACGCCGAGTGCCGGCGCCCGGAGAGAGGCGACTCTGACGCAAAGCCAAAGCCTCGTGCAGCGAGGCTCGGCGTCGCCGAAAGAAGGGCGGCGGCGGTCGTCGCCACGCGAGAGTCGGTCACTTCGCCAGCTTGGCCGCGTTGGCACGCACGTCTTCCAGGGTACCGGCCAGGAAGAAG
>PMKV01000169.1:0-199 GCA_003157875.1 Chloroflexota bacterium | reverse complement strand
GCGGTAGCGCTGCAGGACTCGCTGGACCTCGCGAGCGGTGTCGTAGTGCTCCTGGCCGACGATGTTGGGGTCCAGCACGCGAGAAGTGGAGGTCAGTGGATCGACCGCCGGGTAGATGCCCAGCTCGGCGATAGCGCGCTCGAGGCGGATCGTCGAGTCGAGGTGACCGAAGGTGGTCGCCGGGGCCGGGTCGGTGTAG
>PMKV01000170.1 GCA_003157875.1 Chloroflexota bacterium | reverse complement strand
GAACATGACGCCGATCTTTTCGCGCAACTGGTTGGTGAAGACCAGGGCGGTGTTCGATCGATTGACGGCGCCGGCCAGCTTGCGCAGGGCCTGGCTCATCAGCCGGGCCTGAATGCCGACGAACGAGTCGCCGATCTCGCCTTCGATCTCTGCCTTGGGGACGAGCGCCGCGACCGAGTCGACGACTACGCAGTCCACGCCGCCGGAACGGATCAGTGTCTCTGTGATCTGAAGAGCGTCCTCGCCGGTGTCGGGCTGGCTGACGAGGAGCTCGTCCACGTTGACGCCGCAGGCGCGGGCGTAGCCTGGGTCCAGGGCGTGCTCGACGTCGATGAAGGCGACGACGCCGCCGCGCTTCTGGGCCTCGGCCAGGATGTGCTGGCAGAGAGTGGTCTTGCCCGAGGATTCGGGGCCGAAGATTTCGGTCATGCGACCGCGTGGGATTCCGCCTACCCCGAGGGCGAGATCGAGGGCGATCGAGCCGGTCGGGATGACGTCGACTGCCTGGCGATCGGACGAGCCGAGACGCATGATCGAGCCGCGCCCGAACTGCTTCTCGATGGACATGATGGCCGCTTCGACGGCCTTGCTGCGCTCGCTGGTCTTCTCGGCCGACGTGCCTCGGATCTCGGCCCCTCGCTCGGTCATCGCCACCTTGCTCCTCGCTCCTGTCCCGATTGGCGGAGCGGTCGCCGGATGGCGTCCGCCCTCGCGCTAGCTCTCGTCTGTCTTCTCGGTCCGCGGCTTTCGCGTTGGCTTCCAAACCTCGACGTTGGTCGGAGGCTCCAGCATCGGCTGAATCTTGGTCTTTGCAGACGCGTCCTTGGGCTTCTTCTTCTCTTGTCGCCCGGGTCGGTCTCGGCTGGCCATTGGACTTGCCTCCGCGTTTCACACAGTACTGGTGGGCTCTTCACTTCGACTGCACTGCCGATGCACGCGACCTTGACGGCAAGGCATTTGCTCGAAGCTCGGGCAGTCGCGCGGCGAACGTGCCGGAGCGCAGTGCGGAGCGGATTTCGGCCATGAAGTCTAGGGTGAAGGTCAGGTTGTGACAAGTCGCGAGGCGGTAGGCGAGAAGCTCCTCAGCGCGGAAGAGATGGGCTAGATAGGCGCGTGAGAAGTTCCGGCAGAGCGGGCAGCGGCAGCCCTCTTGGACGGGTCGCGGGTCGTCGGCGAACCGGGCGTTGCGCATGTTCAGGCGACCGCCGGGGACCCACAGCTGGCCGTTTCGGGCGACTCGAGCCGGCAACACGCAGTCGAACATGTCGATCCCGCGATGGACCGCCTCGAGCAGGTCGGCCGGTGATCCCAGGCCCATCAGGTACCGCGGCCGGGGATCGCCGGCGGCCTCGAGCAGCCCGACGACGGTGTCGAGCGTCGCCTCGCGCTGGCTCGGCGTCTCGTCCCCGGCCAGGCCGCCGATGCAGATGCCGTCGAACGGCAACCCGGCCACGACCCGGGTTGACTCCGCCCTCAGGTCCGGGTCGAGCCCGCCCTGGATGATCCCGAAGATCGCCTGGTCGGGTCTCGAGTGGGCCTCGAGAGATCTGGCGGCCCAGCGGTTGGAGCGGGCAGTGGCTTCGGCGACGGCGGTCAGGCTCGTCGATGCCGGCGGCACGGGTTGGTCGAAAGCGACCGCGATGTCGGCCCCGAGCGCCTCCTGGGCCTCGATCGACAGTTCGGGCGTGAAGCGGTGGTACGAACCGTCGAGGTGGCTCTGGAAGGTGACGCCGCCGTCGTCGATCTTGCGCAGCTCGCCGAGCGAGACGACCTGGAAACCGCCGGAGTCGGTCAGGATCGGCCGATCCCAGGCCATGAAGCGGTGGAGGCCTCCGAGCGCCGCGATCCGCTGATGGCCGGGGCGCAGATAGAGGTGGTATGTGTTCGAGAGGATGATCGTGGCTCCGGCCGCGCGCAGGTCGTCCGGATCGAGCGCCTTGACCGTCGCGTTGGTACCGACCGGCATGAACTGGGGCGTCTCGACCACACCGTGGGGAAGGGTCAGCCGGCCCAGTCGGGCGCGCGTGGAGCCGTCCTGGGGCGGCGGCATCAGCATTTCGAATTGGGCGGGCGACGTTCGTTCTGGGTTGGGGGTAGGTGGCGCCGTCGTCATCCGGCGGTGGTGTCCGTGCCGCGCGTGGCGCCGTCCCACAAGGCCGGCTGCTCCGCAGTCGCCTGCCTCGGCGCCGGGACCTCGTAGCCGAGCCGGGCCAGATGCGCTCTGGCGCCGTCCGTGGCGATGCGGCCCTGCGGTGTCCGGTCCAGGAAACCGAGCCTGAGCAGGAACGGCTCGTAAACATCCTCCACGGTCTCGGGCTCTTCCGCGAGGACCGCGGCCAGCGCCTGGACCCCCACCGGCCCGCTGCCAAACTTCTGCACGATGGCTGCCAGGAGCTTGCGATCCGTGCCGTCCAGACCCTCGTCGTCTATCTCGAGAGCGACCAGTGCCTTGTCGGCGGTCGCCGCGTCGACGCGGCCGTCGCCGTTGATCTGGGCGTAATCGCGAACGCGGCGCAGGAGCCGGTTGACGACCCTCGGCGTGCCGCGTCCGCGCCTGGCGATGGCCGTCGCGCCGTCCGGGCTCAGCTCCACGCCGAGCAGTCGGGCCGAGCGGACGACGATCGAAGTGAGATCCGGAATGTCGTAGAAGTCGAGCCGGTACGTGGCGCCAAAGCGGTCACGCAGCGGGCTCGAGATGCGGCCGGCGCGCGTCGTGGCCCCCACGATCGTGAAGGGCTTGAGGGTCAGCCGCAGGCTACGCGCCGACGGCCCCTTGCCGATCATCACGTCCAGGGCGAAATCCTCCATGGCCGGGTAGAGGATCTCCTCCACGGCGCGGTTGAGGCGGTGGATCTCGTCGATGAAAAGGACGTCGCGTTCGTCCAGCGATGTCAGGATTGCCGCCAGGTCCCCTGCCCGCTCGATCGCCGGACCGCTGGCGTAGCGGATGTTGGCGCCCAGCTCGCGGGCAATGATCGTGGCCAGGGTCGTCTTGCCCAGGCCGGGCGGGCCGTGCAGCAGCACATGGTCCGCGGCGTCCCCTCTCTGGCGGGCGGCGCCGAGCAGGATCGAAAGGTTGGCCTTCAGCTCGCGCTGGCCGATGTACTCGTCGAGTGTCTTGGGCCGCAGCGTCCGATCGACGGCGACCTCGACCTCATCCTCCACGTCCGCGGCGAGTATTCGCGATATGTCGGTCAGCGGGCCGTCGCTCATGCGCGGATCATACCAGACCGAACGGGCGTTCTACACGATGATCCGGTGAAAGGCGACTGCTAACCCCTGACCAGTGTCCGCAGCGCCGCCTTGACGCGATCCTCCAGGCCGGGCCCCACGGAGAGATCCGTCAACGCCTCGCGCGATGCCTGGCGCGCCTCGCCGGCCGAGTAGCCGAGGGCCAGGAGCGCGGCCACGACCTCGGACTCGCCCGCCGGTCCACCGCCGCCGGCCCCGGCGGCCACGCCCGCCGCCGCGACCTTCTCCTTGAGTTCCAGCACCACGCGCGCGGCCAGCTTCTTGCCCACTCCCGGGACCGCGGTCAGCAGGGCCAGATCGTCCGACAGGATCGCCAGCTGGAGATCCCCGACCGGCCGGGATCCGACGATCCCCAGGGCCACTTTGGGGCCGACGCCGGTCACGGTGAGGAGCAGCCCGAAGAACCCCAGCTCCTCCGGCGTACGGAAGCCATACAGCGCCTGGAGATCCTCGCGGACCACGTGATGGGTGAAGAGCTTGGCCCGCTCCCCCACTCTGCAGGTGGATAGCACGGACGGGGCCGCAAACACTCGATAGCCCAGTCCGCCGACCTCCACGATCATCGAATCGGCGAAGACGGCGCCCACCAGACCGTCGAGCGAGGCGATCACGCGTCCACCCTGGCCGGGCTACGAGGCTGTCTTGGACTTGGGAACGCGCGAGGTCTGTCCCTCCGGGCCTAGCCCCAGCCGTTCCCGCCGCAGGGCGTCGCGGACGGCCTTCTCGTACGGGGTGTGGCCGGTTGGGGCGGGCTGTAGTGCGGAGCGATCCAGGGCCCCGGTGGGGATGCGACTGACCGACCGCTCGCGGTTGGCGACGCAGATCGCGATGGCCAGGGCGTCGGCGGCATCGTCGGGGGTGGGGATCTCGGGCAGGCCCAGGATGGCCTGGACCATGCGCCCGACCTGCTCCTTCGACGCCGACCCGTGGCCGGCAGTCGCGACCTTGACCTCGTTGGGCGTTGCCTCGCGAATCTCCAGGTCGTGGAGGGCGGCCGCGAGCAGAACCACGCCGCGTGCCTGACCGACGGCGAATGCCGTCTGAACGTTCTTGGTGAAGAAGAGCCGCTCCACACCGACCAGGGCCGGAGCGTGCAGCTCGATGAGATCCGTCAGCGAGAGGTAGATGGACTCGAGCCGCTCCGGCAGCGACAGAGAAGCGGCCGTCTTGATCACGCCGTAGTCGATGGCACGGAGACGGGGCCCAGTCCTCTCGATGATGCCGTACCCGAGCATCGCCGTCCCGGGGTCGATCCCGAGAATGATCACCCGCCGACCTCGGCCAGCAGCGACTCGGGGATCTCGAAGTTGGCCGTTACGCGCTGGACATCGTCCTGGTCTTCGAGCAGTTCGACGAGCCGGAGTGCCTGGCGCGCCTTGCCCTCGTCCAGCTCGACCGTGTTCTTGGGGGACATCGACAGCTCGGCCGACTCGATCTTGACGCCGCCGACCTCGAGCGACTTGCGGACGGACTCGAGCTCGGTCGGTTTGGTATAGACCTCAACCTGGTCGCCGGAGGAGTCGACATCCTCCGCGCCGGCGTCGATCGCGAGCAACTCGAGCTCTTCGGCATCGCCGCCGGCGGCGAGCAGGATCACGCCGCGCTGTTCGAACTGCCAGGCGACGCTGCCTGAGACCGCCAGGCTGCCGCCGGCCTTTGTCAGGATCGAGCGTACCTCCGCCGCAGTGCGGTTCTTGTTGTTCGTGGCCGTTTCGACGATGATCGCCACGCCCCCCGGGCCGTAGCCCTCGTAGACGATCTCCTCGAACTGTTCGCCCTCGCCGCCGCCGGTCGCCTTCTCGATGGCGCGCTTGATCGTGTCCAGCGGCATGTTCTCGGCGCGGGCCCGCTCTACGGCCAGGCGCAGACGGAAGTTGCCATCCTGGTCGCCGCCGCCCGCTCGCGCGGCCACGCTAATTTCGCGGCCCATCTTGGTGAAGACGGCACCGCGCTTGACATCATTAACGCCCTTCTGGCGCTTGATCTGTGACCATTTCGAATGACCTGACATCGCTCGGAGTATACCGCCCGGCGGTGCCCCCGAGTCGACGTGAGCTGGCGTCGCGGCCTCCTCGTCCGTCGGGTCGCGCCGGGATATCATGGCCGCGCGGCGCCGCCCCTCGTCACGCCGCCCTTGATGCGATCTGACTGCCACCAAAGGATCGATTGAGAAGATGACAACCAAGAGCGTCGACCTCCCCCACCTTCGCAGCGTCGTTTTGGCCGCCCACGCCGGGGCCGGCAAGACGACGCTGGCCGAGCGCCTCCTCTTCGATGCCGGCGCGATCACCCGACTCGGTCGGGTCGACGACGGCACGGCGAGCTTGGACTACGAGCCCGAAGAGCAGAAGCGCAAGCAGTCGCTGACGCTCGCGGTCGCCAGCCTGGAGCACGAGGGGACGAGGATCCAGCTGGTCGACACCCCCGGATACGCCGACTTCTCGGCCGAGGTCGTCGAGGGCTTCGCCGCCACCGACACGGCGGTCCTGCTCATGGACGCCTCCGGCCACGTCGAGGCCGGACTCGAGTCCGCGGTGGCGCTGGCTCGCACGAACGGCCGCCCCGCCCTCTTCTTCATAAACAAGTGCGACCGCGAGAACGCGAATCCCGCTGCCGCCCTGGACGCTCTGCGGACCTCCTTCGGCCAGAAGATCGCGCCGCTCCACGTCGCGATCGGCGCCGGCGAGTCGTTCGTGGGCTACGTGGACCTGATCCACCGCAAGGCCTATCAGGTGCAGGGTGGCAAGGAAGTCGAAGTTCCGGTCCCGGCGGCCCTCGCCGACGAGGTCGCCACGCGACGCGATCAGCTCCTCGAGGCGGCATCCGAGGCCGACGACGACGTCATGACCAAGTACCTCGAGGGCGAAGAGATCAGCGACGCCGAGCTGGAGGCTTGCCTCCACAAGGCCGTCCGGTCCGGCTTGGTGGCGCCGGTCATGGTCGGCAGCGCCGGCAAGGACATCGGCGTTCGAGCGCTCATCGACGCCATCGAACACTATCTCCCCTCCCCGGCCGAGCTGGGCGAGATCGTCGCCACGGACGGCAAGGGCAAGGAAGTCAAGATCGCCCAGGACGCCGCCGGCCCGGTCGTGGTTCGCGTCTTCAAGACCACAGCCGACCCGTTCGTCGGCCGCCTGACCTACATCCGGGTGCTCTCCGGCACGCTGCAGGGCCAGGGCGCCGCCTGGAACGCCACCCGCAACGAAGCGGAGCGCGTCGGCCAGCTGCTGCTGCTGCGCGGCAAGGACCAGGAGACAGTTGGCCAGCTTCATGCCGGCGAGATAGGCGCGGTGGCAAAGCTGACCGTCACGGCGACCGGCGACACGCTATGCCACTCTCACGAGACGGCCTTCATACTGCCGCCGCTCGTCTTCCCGATCCCCACGCTCCAGTCGGCGATCGAGCCGCAGACGAAGGCGGACCTCGACAAGATGGGCTCTGCCCTGCAGCGAATGCTCGAGGAGGAGCCGTCCGCTCGAGTCGAACGCTCGGAGACCGGGGAGCAGATTCTGCTGTCGATGGGCGACGCGCACGTTGCCGTCCTCGGCGAGCGCCTCAAGCGCAAGTTCGGGGCCGCCATCGTGACCAAGATCCCCAGGGTTGCCTACAAAGAGACGATCCGCGGCAAGACCCAGAGCCACGGCCGCTACAAGAAGCAGACCGGCGGCCACGGCATGTTCGGCGACGTCTGGCTCGAGATCGAGCCGAATCACGGCGGCGGGGTCGAGTTTGCCGAGCACGTGGTCGGCGGCACCGTTCCCAAGAACTTCTTCCCGGGCGTCGAGAAGGGCGTTCGCGAGGCCGCGGCCGAGGGCGTCCTGGCCGGCTACCCACTCAGCGACTTCAAGGCGACCTTGTACGACGGCTCCTTCCACGCCGTCGACTCCAACGAGCTCTCGTTCAAGATCGCCGCGTCGATGGCCCTCAAGCAGGGCGTCCTGGAATGCAAGCCGGCTCTCATGGAGCCGATCATGACGGTCGAGATCCGCATCCCCGAGATCTACATGGGCGACGTCAACCGCGACCTCAACGGTCGCCGTGGACGCGTCCTGGGCATGGACGTGAAGGATGGGATGCAGATCATCACCGCCACCGTGCCCCAGGCCGAGCTCTTCACCTACGCCACGGAACTGCGCTCGATCACCGGCGGCCGGGGGACCTTCACGGCCACCCTGGACCGCTATGAGGACGTGCCGCAGCACATCGCCGAGAAGGTGATCGAGGCCCACAAGAAGGCGCAGGAGGCCGCGCACAAGGAGTAGGCGGGGCGGCCTGGGCCGCCGAGCTCTTTTCGAAGGGAGGGCGATTTGTCGGATACCCCTGAACCGGTCACACCTGGTGACGTGCCGGTGCCCGACAGTGCGCAAGGACCGTCCACGGCGACGCCCGGCGCTCCACCCCAGTTCACCTCGTGGCCGCCGCCGGCGAGTCCTCCGGGCGGCGGATGGAGTCCCCAATTCCCAGCCCCCGCACCGGGCGCCCTGTGGCCGCCGGTTCCGGCAGGCTACTACCGTCCGCTGAAGTCTCCCTACGATCAGAGGCCGCCGTTCCGGCCCGGCCCGATGTTCTGCCTGGTCGCGGTGCTGGTTGCGTGCTTCGGCATCGTCGGCGCGAGTGGCGTCGACCTCGGCTACGTCGAGAACATATCCGTGGCGGTCGGAATGCTGGTCGGCCTGGTATGGCTCGTCGCTCTGATCAACGACACACAGGGCAGCCACTGGCGCTACGACCGCCGGGGTTGGGTGCGCTGGGGGACCCCACCGGCGATCTTCCTGGCAGCGTTCATCGTGATCGGGTCATCGGTTCCGTCGATCGTTCGCTTCGATCTCAGTGAGTCGGCCATGCAGCAAACCGCGAGCCAGACCAACGTCAGCACGGGCTACGGGTTGCGGTGGATCGGCCTGTACGAGTTCTATGACGTTAGGGTGGACGGGCCGATCCGGTTCTTCGATCTGACGCTGCCAACAGACTCGTCCGGGTTGTGCAGCTTCGCGTATGCCCCTCAGCAAACCCCCGCCTTCGACAATTGGATCACCACCTCCTGGAGCGTCCGATCTCTCGGCCAGGATTGGTGGTATGGCTGCCAGGGGACCCGATACGGAGACTGATCGACGCTGAGGCCGCGCACAAGGAGTGAGGGAGGAGGGGGAAATGGACAACCGATCTCCCGAGCGTGGGGTTCGGACTGTTCCGCTTGGCCTGGACGGGATGCCGCTCGGCCAATCGCCGGCACGTGCGGCTCGAAGGCGACACCGAGTTGACGATTCTGACCGCGACGCATCATCGCTGTTCTGGCGTCGTGCCTACGTCATTGCGGCGGTAGTGGGCCTCGGTCTGATCGCGAGTGAGTCGCAGGCCAATGCGTTGGGGCGCCTGCTCTGCATTCTCGTGGGTCTGCTTCTCGCTGCCGCCTGGTTTGTCAGGGCGATTGGTCCACGGGATTGGTCGCGCGCGGAGTCTCTCAAGGTGTCGTTCGGCCTACCCCTTGTCCTGCTTCTCTGTTTTGCGGTCGCGGAAAGCGGCGCGCCGTTCCGAGTGCGGTTCGAGCTGAGCCGGCCGGCGTTCGAAGACGCGCGGTTGCAGGTTGAGACGAGCGGCCCTATCTACCACAGCCTAGACGTAGGTCTGATGCCGGTGGGCGATGCCGAACAGGTAGACGGCGGTGACTTCTTCGCCATTCCCGGTGCGGGCTTGCTCGCGTCTTGCGGGATCGGGTATTGGCCAGCCGGCGTCAAACCGCAGCGCTTCTCCCAGGAGACGGATCTTGGCGGAGGCTGGTGGTTTGCTTGTTACTCGGGGGGGTAGTAGACCGGTCGCCGGAGTCACGAGTGGTGACGGCGAATGGCAGCGATGGGCTGCGTCGGAGACCCGGCTCCATATGCCACGTGCGGCCTGGGCGCGATGGCTCGGCATTCCGGCCCTGGTTCTGCTGACCTGGGGGCTGGTTCAGTCGGACCTGCCGATGGCCGTTCGTTTCGAATTGAGCCGGTCTCAGCTGGAGCAGGCGGCCGCCCGGGCTGAAAGGGGAATGCAGGCCGAGGCAGGGTGGGTCGGCCTGATCCGCGTCGAGGCCGTGAGAGTGACCAACGGAACGACGGTGTTCGTGCTCAACGGTAATGAGAGAGGAGTGTCGGGAGGATGCGGCCTGGCGTACGCGGCGGGGCGCGATCCGGGTTTGGGATCGTGGCGCGTCCAACCGTGGCTCGTCACTGACTACGGGCATGGGTGGCAGTACTGGTGCAACGACGTGCCGCCGATGTAGAGGCCCCGCGAAGGTGGGTCACAGCCGGCAGACACAAATAGCGGGCCCCGCACCGGCCGGCGCGGGGCCCGCGTGCCTTGCCGTGGCTGTTCGATGGGGCACACGGCCGTTCCTCGCGCCCGGATCGGAGAGAGCCACAGGGCGACGCCGCCAAGTACCGGGATCGTAGCCCGTGAAGACCGTCCCGGAGCCGACGCCTCCAACTCAGGCATCGGCAGGGCGATCGCCTCCTTGAGAGTCCTCGGCGGCGAAGTGGTGCGCCCAGTCCCCCGTCCAGTGAGGTTGGCAGGCCCTCCCTGTTCGGTTGCGATTCGCAAAGGGACCCTTCATCAACGTAACTGGTGCCGGACCCTGCCCGTCCCGAGGGTCCTTTCCTACGAACACTGCTAGAGTCGTTGGACGTGCGCAACTCCCGAACCGCGGCCTCGCCGAGTCCAGTGTCTCCGTCGCTGGCCGCAATCCTGTCGTTCCTCCTGCCCGGCCTTGGCCAGGTCTACGTCCGCAGGCGGATCGCCGCCGTCTTCTTCGCGGTCCCCGTGGTCGTGGTGGCCGGAGTCGTCTTGTTCGAGGCCCGCCGGGGCGCGGCCGTCCTGGTCGCCCGGCTTCTCGACCCGACTGTCGCGGCGGCTGTCTTCGCGGCCGTGCTGGTGTTGGGGGCGTGGCGGCTGTGGTCGGTCGTCCATGCCTTCTCAGCGGCCGACGTACGGTCCAGGCGGCGACTCGGGGAGCGCCTCGCGCTATGCATCCTCCTGGTGGCAATCGTCGCCAGCCATGCCCTGGGTGCCTGGTACGTAGGGTCGGCATACCAGATGGACCTCGGAATCTTCAACGTTGGTGGCCTCGGGGCCGAGCCTGCCATGGCACCGGCAAGCGGTCCGCGAGTTACCGTCCTGCTGGCCGGTCTGGACCAGTACGTGACGCGTTCGGAGCGTCTCTACGACTCTCTGATGGTCGTGAGCATCGACAAGGACACGAATCGCGTCGCCATGGTCAGCGTCCCGCGCGACACCTCCGGCTATCCGCTGTACTGGGGTGGGACGGGCAAGATCAAGATCAACTCCATTCCTACCTACGTCAAGAACGGCTGGCTCAATTCGCCGGATCCGCCCGTGACCACGCTCGTCAACGAGGTGAGCTTCCTGGTGGGAGTGCCGATCAACTACTACGGCGTGCTGGACCTCGGGAGCTTCATGCAGATCATCGACATGGTCGGTGGCGTGGACATCACCAATCCGGCGGCGATCGACGATCCGTCCTATGACTGGCTCGACGGGTCTCCGTACGGGTTCCGGTTGTCGGCCGGCACTCACCACCTCAACGGTCGCAACGCCCTTGCATACGTCCGATCCAGACACGGCAGCGGCAACAGCGACTACGCGCGCGCCGGCAGGCAGCAGCAGGTCCTGGTGGCTGTGGCCCACAAGATGGCGACGCCCGCCATGGTCATTCGTCTGCCCGACCTGATGGGGCAGGCCTCCTCACTCGTGACGACCAACTTCCCCGCGTCGGGCGTGGCCGATATGGTCGACTTCGTCCAGTCCGTGCCGTCGGGCAACTTCGACAGCTACGTGCTCGGCCCGCCCTACAGCGTTTCGACCTCTACCGCCACGGCGTCAACGAGCTGTCTCGACCTGGCGAAGGTGGCGCCTTTGTCGGTGAAGCTCTTCGGAGCAGACAGCCGCTACAGCGGCAAGACGCAGCCGGCGACCTGCTAGCCGACCGTCATCCGGCTTCGGTAAGGCCCAATGCTTCGGCAAGGTCGAGGCGGCCTTCGTAGATCGCGCGACCGACGATGGCGCCGGCGCAGCCGATCGAGCGCACGGCGGATATGTCGGCCAGCGACGAGACTCCGGCCGATGCCACGATCGCGCCGCGATCCCGCTCGACCATGTGAGCCAGCAGTCCCAGGTTGGGACCCGTGAGCAGTCCGTCACGCTCGATCGCCGTGACGACAAACGTGCGGACGCCGCGGTCGGCCAGGGCGGCGAGCGCCCCGTCGGCCGGTACGCCGGCCGCCCCGGGAACCCAGCCCTGACCGACGGCCATCCCGTCACGAACATCCAGGGCGACCGCGATCCGATCCGCCCCGAACCGCACCACGAGCCGTTCCACGAACGCCGGATCGCGCAGCGCCGCTGTGCCGACGACGGCTCGTGCCGCGCCGGCATCGATCAGCGCCGCCACTGCGCCTTCGTCTCGAAGTCCCCCGGCTACTTCGCAGGCGATCGCCTGCCCCGCGGCCGCGAGGATGCGCATGACCGCATCGGTCTGGCGCCGCACTCCATCCCTGGCGCCGTCCAGGTCGACGATGTGGATCCAGTGTGCGCCGGCAGCCGCGAAGCGGCGAACCACTCGTGCCGGATCCGACCCGTAGACCGTTTCGCGCCCGAAATCCCCTTCCGCAAGGCGCACCACCTGACCGCCGCGCAGGTCGATCGCGGGTAGGAGCTGGAAACCGGCGGGAATAGGCGGCAGGCGTTGTAGCATGCTACTATGCTACTACATCAGTTGAGGGCCGGACCGGCCACACCAAACGAGGAATGAGATGAGCGCTATGGACGCCTGGCGCAACGAGGCCGTCGGGGAGTTGCTCGAGACGATTCTGCGACTCGAGAGCACGGATGAGGCCTCGGCCTTCTTCCGCGACCTGTGCACCCTGGGCGAGCTGCACGACATGGCCCAGCGTTGGGCGGTAGCGAGGTTGCTCGACGAGGGGATGCACTACGCCGAGATCTCGAGCGGGACCGGTGCCAGCACGGCCACGATCACGCGCATCGCCCAGTGGCTGCATCACGGCGAGGGCGGTTACGCGAGAGCGCTCGTCCGCCTTCACGAAGCTCAGACATCCGCTACCGGAGAGAAGTAGATGATCCGCCGCCTGAGACTGGCAATCCCGAACAAGGGCCGGCTCGTCGAGCCGACGGTCGCCCTTCTGCGCGATGCCGGCCTCGTCTTCGAAACCGGCGAGAGGGCGCTCGTGGCCCGCGTCCAGAACTTCGATCTGGACATCCTCTTCGTTAGGACCAACGACATCGTCGAGTTCATCAACGACGGCGTGGCGGAGCTCGGAGTCACCGGCCTGGATCTCGTGGCCGAGTCCGGGAGCGATGTGCCGCAGGTCCGCAAGCTCGGCTACGGGCGCTGCCGGCTTACGATCGCCGTCCCCAACGACTCGCCGATTCGAGCGGCCGAGGATCTGGCCGGGCTTCGCGTCGCCACCTCGCACATGAACCTGACCCGGCAGTTCTTCGCGAGCCGGTCGATACCCGTGAACGTCATACCGGTCTCGGGCGCCGCCGAAGTTGCGCCGAGGCTTGGCCTGGCCGAGGCGATCGTGGACCTGGTCTCCACCGGTTCGACGATGGTGGTGAACGGCCTGCGGCCGATCGAGGAGGTCTTCGATTCGGAGGCGGTTCTGCTGGCGAACAAGGGCGCTCTCGATGGCCGGCCGGAGGTTATCGACTCGATCGAGACGATGCTCGGCGCGACGCTGGCGGCGCGGGACCGCAAGTATCTGATGATGAACGCCCCTCTCACCAAGTTGACCGAGCTGGAGGATCTCCTGCCGGGTCTCGAGTCGCCGTCGATCATCCCGTTGGCCCACGCAGGGATGTGCGCCATCCACTCGGTCGTCGACGCGGACCAGGTGTGGTCGCTGCTGCCGCGTCTCAAGGCCGCCGGCGCGTCGGGCATCCTGATCCTGCCCATCGAGAAGCTCGTGTCATGAGTGCCCCGATGGTCACCCTGCGCCGCCTCGATCTCGGCCGCGTCTCCTCCGACCCGACCGTGGCCGCCGAGGTCCGCGGCCTATTCCGTCGCGGCGCGGTTCCGGACGCGCGGGTTCGTGAAGGCGCCCGCGCCATTCTCGCTTCGATCAAGACGGGCGGAGACGCGGCCGTTCGCGAGGCCAACGGCCGTTTCGGTGGCGGTCGGGCCGGCGGCTCGCTCCTCGTGAGCCGGGCCGAGATGGAGTCGGCCCGAGACGCGCTGACGCCGCTGATCCGGGCCGGCCTGGAGCAGATGATCGCCAACATCCGCCGCTTCGCGGAAACGGAGCTGCCGCAGACCAGGACGACGGTCATCGTCCCGGGCGTGGAGATCGAACGCCGCTGGGTGCCCCTTGCCAGCGTCGGCGTATACGCGCCGGGCGGCTCCGCGGCCTACCCGAGCTCGCTCCTAATGGGCGTCGTTCCGGCCACGGTAGCCGGAGTCGAGCGGATCGTTGTCGCCTCCCCGGCCGACGCCGAGGGCAGGCTCAACGCCACGCTCCTCGGCGCGGCGGGGCTCGCCGGTGTCGACCAGTTCGTCGTTGCCGGCGGCGCACAGGCGGTCGGGGCGATGGCATACGGGCTCCCGGACGCGGGCATCGAGGCGGTCGATCGGATCGTGGGCCCCGGCAACTCATGGGTTACGGCGGCGAAACTGGAGGTCTTCGGCGAGTGCGGCATCGACCTGCCGGCCGGGCCGTCCGAAGTGATGGTCGTTGCCGACGCCACGGCCGATCCCGCTCATGTCGCCTCGGATCTTCTCTCCCAGGCCGAGCACGGCCCCGACTCCCCTGCCCTGCTCGTGACGTGGGATGCCGGTCTGGCTGCCGCCGTCGAACGAGAGCTTGCTCGGCAGCTCGAAACCTCCGCCCGCCGGGCAATCCTGGAACGTTCGCTCGCCACCGGTGCAGTCGTCGTGCTGGCGCCGAGCCGCGGCGCGGCCCTCGAGTTCGTCAACGGGTACGCGCCGGAACATCTCTCTGTGGTGGTCGACGACGTGGAGGAGGCCGTCGCCCGGCTGCGCAATGCCGGATCGCTCTTCGTTGGGCCCTATGCGCCCGAGTCGGCCGGCGACTATGCCTCGGGGGCCAACCACGTCCTGCCGACCGGAGGCCTGGCCAGGTCGTGCGGCGCGCTCTCGACCGAGAGCTACGGTAAATTCATCCAGGTCCAGCGCATCACCCGCGATGGCCTGGCCTCGATACGCGACTCCGTGGAGGCGATCTCGGAGGCCGAGGGCTTGATCGCCCACAAGCGCGCCGTTGAGCTGCGATTTGAAGGAGGAGAATGAACACGCCGGCCACGACCCTGCCGACCTACACCTGGGAGCCGACGACCGATGCGCTCGCGGCCAGGTACGGCCTGCCGCAAGAGTCGATCGTTCGCTTCGACGTGAACACCTCGCCGGTTGCCCCGGACATGCGCGACGTCCTCACCGGGCAGTTCGACCCGGCGCTCTGCGAGTACCCACCCAGCGACTACGCAACGCTGGTAGAGGCTGCGGCTGAGTCATACGGCGTCTCGCCGGACGAGTTGCTTCCCACGGCCGGGGCGGATGAAGCGATCGACTTGATCGCCCGGGCGACGCTCCGCGAGGGCTCGGTGGCTGTGATCGTGCCGCCAACGTACGACATGTATCGGATCGTCTCCGAACAGCGTGGCGCCAGGGTGGTCACCGCGCCGCGGCGCGACGCTACCTTTACGCCGGACACCCCGGCGATCGTCAGGGCGGCGCGCACCGCCAGCCTTGTGTGGCTGTGCGAGCCGAACAATCCAACCGGGACCTACATGCCGCCCGAGCGCGTCGCAGATCTGTTGGAGCGATTGGAGGCGGACGCTGCAAGCAACGGCCGCGAGGCACCGGTCGTGGCCGTGGATGAGGCCTACGCCGAGTTTGTGGATCGAAGCGTATTGCCGCTTCGGTCCCACTACCCGAAGCTCGTGGTGATCAGGACGCTGAGCAAGGCCCACGCGTTGGCAGGCATCAGAGTCGGGTTCGCGGTTGCCCGGCCGGAAACCCTGGCTCCGATCATGGCCTATCGAGCGCCGGCTTCGGTGGGCACGGTTTCGGCTGCCCTGGCGACTGCCTCACTGCGGCGACCCGACCTCGTTGCGGCCATCGTCAACCGCACTACCGTCGAGAGGACGCGCCTCTTCCTCGATCTGATGGAGCTGGGCTGGCGGCCGCACCCCTCCACCGCCAACTTCATTCTGGTCCGGTTCAGCTCGCCGGCCGCCGCGACCGGCGCGGCCGAAGCGTTGCTTCGCAAGGGTCTCGTGCCCCGGACCTTCGGCCCCGAGCACCCGCTCGCGGACTGCCTGCGGTTCACCGTTCGGTCCGAGGCAGAGAACGACCGCCTCATGGAAGCCGCCAGGGGGATAACCGCATGACCAATCAGATCGGCAAGGTCGTCGCCTCGGGTGACCGCTGGGCCACCGTTGCCCGCTCGACCCGCGAGACCCAGATCACGGTGACCCTCAAGCTCGACGGGAGCGGCGATACCAAGATCGACACGGGTGTCGGCTTCTTCGACCACCTGCTGAATGCGCTGGCTCATCACGCGCTCTTCGACCTCGAGGTGGGCGCCAGCGGCGACCTGATCGTCGACGAGCACCACACCGTCGAGGATGTGGCGCTGGTGGTTGGCGCGGCCTTCGCTCAGGCCCTCGGCGATCGGGGCGGGATCGCCCGCTTCGGCGACGCAGCCGTTCCGATGGACGAATCTGTGGCCACGGCCGTCGTCGACGTCGGCGGGCGTCCATACGCGGTCGTCGATCTGCCGTTCAAGGGCAAGCGCGCCGGCAAGCTGCCGCTCGAGCTGATCGAACACGTCTTCGAGTCGTTCGCTCGGGCCGGCGGAGTGACCCTGAACGTCAAGGGCCGTGGCCGCAACGACCACCACCTCGCCGAGGCCGCGTTCAAGGCGCTGGGCCGCGCGCTGTGCTCGGCCGTCGTCGTTGATCCGCGGCGGAAGGGCCCTGCCTCCACGAAGGGCTCTCTCGGATGACTGGCCCGGTCCGGGTTGCCGTGCTCGACTACGGGGCCGCGAACATGGTCAGCATCACCAAGGCCCTGACCGCGGTCGGGGCCGAGGCGGTCGTTGCCGCGGAGCCATCGGCGCTGAGCGGCATCGACGCGATCGTGATCCCGGGTGTCGGCGCCGCGGCTCCGGCCATGGTTCACCTTCGCGAACGCGGTCTCTCAGAGCCACTCCGCGAATGGGTCCGTGCCGGGCGTCCCTGCCTCGGCATCTGCCTCGGGTTCCAGCTCTTCTTCGACGCGAGCGACGAGGCCGATGCGCAGGCCCTCGGGCTCCTCGCGGGGCGGACGGTGGGCCTCGTCGACGCGCCGACCCTCCCGCACATCGGCTGGAACTCGGTCGACGCCGTTCGTCCACACCCTTTGTTCGATGGCGTGGCCGACGGTTCGTACTTCTACTTCGTCCACTCGTTCGCGCCGGTGCCGTCGGACGAGGGCATAGTCGTGGCCCGCACGACGCACGGTCGGCCGTTCGTCAGCGCGGTGGCGAAGGGCTCGCTCTACGGCCTGCAGTTCCACCCCGAGAAGTCGTCCGAGGCCGGACTCCGGGTGTTGGCCAATTTCGTCGGGCTGGTTGCGGCTGGCGCCAGCGCGGCGGGCTCCGACGCGGCCGGGGCGCCGGTGGCCTGATGCTGGCCCGCCGTGTCATCCCCTGCCTGGACGTCGACAAGGGTCGGGTCGTCAAGGGCACCAGGTTCCTCAACCTGACCGATGAGGGCGATCCGGCCGAACTGGCGGAGCGGTATGCCCATGAGGGCGCCGACGAGATCGTGTTCCTGGACATAACAGCGGCCCACGAACGTCGGGGCACGATGCTCGAAGTTGTGCGCCGGACGGCATCGCGTGCCTTCGTGCCACTGACCGTGGGCGGCGGCGTGCGCAGCGTCGACGAGATGCGCGACGTGCTGCGAGCCGGCGCGGACAAGGTTTCGTTCAACACCGCGGCCGTCGCCGACCCGGCGCTCCTGGCCGCCTGCGCCGATCGTTTCGGCAGCCAGGCGGTGGTGTGTGCCATCGACGCTCGCCGGCTCCCCCGCCCCGACGGCGCCGAGCAGAGGTGGGAGGTCGTCACGCACGGCGGCCGCCGAACGACCGAGCTCGAGGCCGTCGAGTGGGCCATTCGAGCCGTGGGGATGGGAGCCGGTGAGCTGCTGGTGACGTCGATGGATCGCGACGGCACTCGCAGCGGCTTCGACACGCAGCTGCTGGCCGAGATCGCCACGCGTGTTCGCGTGCCGGTCATCGCCTCTGGAGGCGCGGCCGGGCCCGATGACTTCGTCACGGCGGTCCGAGACGGCAAGGCCGACGCGGTTCTCGCTGCCTCGATCTTCCACCGCCGGATCTTCTCGATTGCGGATGTCAAAGCGGCCATGGCGGCGGCCGGCTTGCCGGTCCGACAGCTAGAAGGGAGGGACGCATGATCGACAAGGCTTTCCGCGAGCAGGATGTGGCCTGGGGATCCTCCGGACTGGTTCCGGCCGTGGTTCAGGATGCCGCCGATGGCCGCGTCCTGATGGTCGCCTGGGTCGACGCCGAGGCACTCGCCGCCAGCCTGGCCACGGGTCAGGTCCACTTCCACTCCCGTTCCCGCGACCGTTTGTGGCGCAAGGGCGAGACGAGCGGCAACGTCCTGCGCCTGCTGGACATCACGCTGGATTGCGACGGCGACGCGCTGCTGCTGCAGGTCAGCCCAACCGGCCCGACGTGCCATCGCAACACTCGCAGCTGCTTCGACGCGATCGGGGCCGTCCCGGTCGAGGGTCCGGGGGCGCGGCTCGCTCCGGCGGCGCCCGAGCCGGCCCTCACTCCCCCGTCGGGTCAGGGTTTCGAGTGGCTCGAGACGCTGTGGGCCACTATCGACGCGCGTTCCGGCGCCGATCCTGCGGCCAGTTATACCGCGCGGCTCCTGGCCGGCGGCGTGGACGCGCCGGCACGCAAAGTGACCGAGGAGGCAACCGAGGTCCTCATGGCGGCGAAGGACGACGCCACGGCATCGCCTGACTCACGTTCCGCGACGCGCGACGCCCTGACCGGTGAAGTCGCGGACCTGCTCTACCACACCCTCGTCCTGCTATGGGAGCGCGACCTGCCGCCGGCCGCGGTCATCACGCGACTGCGGGAGCGTCATAAGGGCTAGCTAGCTCTTGAGCCGCCCGATGCGCACGCTCTTCTTGCCGGCACGGACGACCAGATAGCGCCCGCCGACCAGCGCGGGAACGGCGTCCTCCGGTGCCTTGACGCGTTCGTCGTTGATCGATAGGCCGCCCTGGGCCATGGCTCGGCGGGCTTCGCCGTTCGAGGTATACGCGCCGCTCGCCACTGCGACACGAAGCGCCCCGCCGGCAATCTCCTCGGCCGTGAACTCGAAATGGTCGATCTCCGCGAACAGACCATCCAGCACTTCGGGGTCGCGGATCGGCTCTTTGGAGAAGGCCGCCTCGCTCAGGCGCACCACATTGCGAGCGGCATCCTCGCTGTGGACCCGGGCCGTCAGGTCGTAGCCGACCGCCTTCTGAGCGACGCGGGTCTCCGGATGGGCCGCCTGCCGGGCTTCGAGGTCCTCGATCTTCGCCCGGTCGAAGAGTGTGAAGGTGCGCAGATACTTGCCGACGTCGCGATCGTCGGCGTCGAGCCAGTACTGGTAGAAGGCGAACGGACTGGTGCGGGCCGGGTCGAGCCAGACGCTCGTTCCGGCGACTGTCTTGCCGAACTTCTCGCCGCCGGGGTTGGTCAGCAGCGGGTAGCTCAAGGCGTAGGCCAGGTCCTGCCCATCGCCCGCCCCGAATTCCTTACGGATGAGTTCCAGGCCGGCGGTGATGTTGCCCCACTGGTCGGCGCCGCCCATCTGCAGCTCCACTCCCCCGGCCCGATAGAGGTGGAGGAAGTCGGCCGCTTGCAAGAGCATGTAGCTGAATTCTGTGAAGCTCAGACCGGCCTCGAGCCGGATCTGGACCGAATCCTTGGCCAGCATGTAGGGCACGGTGAGGTGCTTGCCGATGTCGCGCAGGAAGCGCAGCAGAGAGTACGAACTGAGCCACTCGTAGTTGTCGACCAGCTCCGCGCCGTTGGGACCTTCGAAATCGAGGAACCTCGTCAGCTGGTTCTGAATGCCGACGATGTTCTCCTCGACGGTCGGCCGGCTCAGGAGAAGCCGCTCGGATGAACGACCGGATGGGTCGCCGATCATCGCCGTCCCACCGCCGACGAGGACGATCGGAGTTCCGCCGGCGCGCTGCAGATGGATCATCCCGAAGATCGGGACCAGGCTGCCGATGTGAAGGGAGGAGCCTGTAGGATCGAAGCCGTTGTAGCCCTTGATCGGGCGGCCGGTCGCGAGGCGCTCGGCCAAGCCGCTGCTGGTCGAGTGCAGCATTCCTCGCCAGCGCAGCTCATCGAGCAAGCCGGCCAGCCCGGTCTGGGCGGTCGAGCGGTTGGCTCCGCCTGTTTCGCCTGCCAGCGTCATCGCAGTCTTCCGCTCCTTCGTCGTCACGCCGTCGGGCGTCGGCTCGTCCGAGGACTCGGCGGGATGGGGTGGAATGCCCGCCTTTCCACCTATGCTATCTTGCGAGCCGCTATGAAGACCAGTCTCACCCGACGTGAACGCCGCCGCCGCAATAGCACGGGCACACGTCGACCCGGCAGCGGCCCCGGCAGCAAGTTCGCCGCTGTCCTGCCCCTCTTCCTCCTGGGCACGTTCTTCGCGCTCAGCCTTATCGCGTTCGCGGGCTCGGTGGAGGTCTACTCGGCATACAGCAAGGACCTCGAAGATCCGAAGGCGCAACTGGATTCGATCGACTTCAACCAGCAGACGGTTCTATACGACCGAACGGGCACGGTGCAGCTGGCGGCCTTCGGCACCGAGAACCGGCGGGTGCTCAAGTTCGCCGAGATCCCGGACGTCGTCCTCGACACGACGACCAGCACCGAAGACAAGACCTTCTGGTTCAACACCGGATTCGACCCTGCCGCGATCCTGTCCGCGCTGCGTGACGCCGTCTCCGGCACTCCGCGCGGCGCCTCGACGATCACCCAGCAGCTGGTCAGGCAGCGGCTGCTGCCGGCCACCACGAGCACCCTCGACCGAAAGATCAAGGAGATCATCCAGTCGGTGCGGCTGACTCAGGAATTCCCCGGGGTCGAGGGCAAGCAGGCCATCATCTCCGCCTACCTCAACCTGAACTTCTACGGCAACCAGAGCTACGGTATCGCGGCGGCAGCCCAGGGCTACTTCGGAGTGACGGACCTGAGCAAGCTGACGATCGCCCAGGCAGCCATTCTGGCCGGCATCCTGCAGGCACCTTCGTACTACGACCTGGTCGCCAACGACGTCCTACAGGACGACGGCAGCCTCCTGGTGCCGGCGGAGGCGCCGATCGTGGTCCGCCGCAACACCCTCCTGGAGGAGATGCGGCGCAACAACCGCGACGGTTTGCTGCGTGGAACCTACAGCGACGCGGATATCGTGGCTGCCGAATCGGAGCCCGTTGTGCTTCATCCTCCGGTGCAGCAGCAGAAGATGATCGCCCCGCAGTTCGATCTGATCGTCCGCCAGCAGCTGGCCGACCTGCTGTGCTCCCCGGGCACCGATCCCGCCGACTGCGAGCTGGTCGATACCGGCGGCTACAAGGTCATCACCACCCTCGACGCGAGCATGCAGGCCACGGCCGAGAAGTGGCTGAAGGCCTATGTCTTCGGTCCGAACCAG
Source organism: Chloroflexota bacterium (assembly GCA_003157875.1). GTDB lineage: Bacteria > Chloroflexota > Limnocylindria > Limnocylindrales > CSP1-4 > Fen-1039. Next base: position 12,606 of record PMKV01000170.1, on the reverse strand, counting down.
GCCACGCTGGCCGACGACATCACATATCTGGCGAATCTCGGCATCACGGCCAAGTCCGATTCCTACGACTACTACCGGATCGTCGGAGGCGCCGGCTTCACCGGGCTTCGCAGCGGCAACATCCACAACAGCGCCTTGATCGCGGTCGACTATCGGACGGGTCAGGTTCTGGCGTATGCCGGCAGCGCGGATTTCTACGGCAAGACGATCAAGGATCCGGCCAACGCCGGCCAGGACTACTTCGACCCCGAGTACGACGTTCTCTCCTCGGGCAATGGACGGCAACCGGGCTCCTCGTTCAAGCCGATCGACTACCTGATCGGCCTCCAGGATGGAACCATGACCGCGTCCAGCCTATTCATGGACGTCGCGACAGACTTCGGCGGTGGCTACATCCCCCACGACGCCGATGGCCTTGAGCGCGGCCCGGTCAGGCTGCGCGAGGCGCTCCAGTACTCCCTAAACATACCGGCCGTAAAGGCGGCGTCGATAAACGGCGTTCAGCACGTCATGCAGCGCGCTCAGGATTTCGGGTTGGTCTTCCCCAAAGGCTCGAACCCCGGCGTGTCGATCGGCATCGGCACCGTTGAGGTCCACCCGGCGGATCTCACCTCGGCCTACGGCGCCATCGCCGACGGCGGCACGCTGGTCCAGCGCAACACGATCCTGTCCATCACGGATAGCAAGGGCGGGACGACGTGGTCGGCCGCCCGGCAGACTCCGACGACGACCCACCCGTCGACGCCACAGGCGACGTATGTGATGACGAACATCCTGGCCGGCAATACCGATCCGGCCCAGAACAACTGGTGGAGTCAATACAAGATCATGGACGGCACCACCCGCCGTCCGGCCACGTTGAAGACGGGCACGAGCGATCAGACGCAGGACCTCTTCGCTGTCGGCTACGTGGCCCCCCCATCGAGCTCGTCCGCCCCGGCGATCGTCGCCGGCGTGTGGGCCGGCAACAGCGACAACGCCCCCGGCCACAGCGTCATGTCGCTCGAGATGGCCGCTCCGATCTGGCACGCCTTTATGCAGGAAGTCACGGCCGGAACGCCGGTGACCGACTTCCGCCAGCCCGACGGCGTGACCTGGGCGAACGTTGATGCCTTCAGCGGCATGGCCCCAGGTCCTTTCACGACGCTGACCTTCCACGAAGTCTTCATCAACGGGACGGTCCCCGGCCAGGCCGACACCACCAAGGTTCCGGTCGATGTGGACACCGTGTCGAACACGCGCTGGACGTACGACTGCCCCGGCACGAAGGCCACCAAGGGCTATCTCGACCTCAGCAAGGTCGACGCCAACGCGAGAGATCCCAACTGGCAGATATTCGACAACGTCTGGATATCGCGCGCCCAAACGGGCGTAGGCAAGAAGGGCGGGCCCAACAACGGGGCCACCATGTACTTCTACCAGACCGGCTTCTGGACGCCGTTCGGCCAGACCTGGGGAGCGGACTTCGCGCCGACCGGCTACTGCACCGCCAACACGGGCACGCCGCCGCCGTCGCCAAGCACTACGCCCACCCCGCTAGTGACACCGTCGCCATCCCCGAGTCCGACGCCGCATCCGACGCCCACGCCGACGCCCCATGCGACGCCGACGCCGACGCCATCGCCGACCCTGCCGCCTCCATCACTGACGCCGACTGCCCTGCCGCTCCTGCCGTTGCCGCTGGCTCTCGCGCGGCGGCTTCGGCGCTAGGGCGATACGGCCGGGCTAGTCCTCCGGCGTTTCGACCGCGGGAGCGCCACCCGATCCCCGGCGGCCCACGAGCATTCGCGCCAGGGCGATGGCAGCCTTGAGTTCGGGCAGGCGGAAGACCCAGGCCCAGGCCGCATACGCGGCGACGCCGACGAGCCCGCCGGCCGCCACCTCCGCCAACTGCGCGACCAGTGAAGCGGGCCCCCCGGTGGAGCGCTCGACGAAACCTGCGACCAGGTACGTGGCGGCGGAGGCGACGCAGGCCCCGCCCGCGAAGGCGGCCGCGTGCCGGGCCATGGGGCGTAAATCGAAGCCGATCCGTCTCTCCATAAGCACCACGAGCAGGGCCACCTCCGCCCACGCCCCAAGACCGATGGCGAGAGCCAGGCCGGTCAGGTGCATGAATGGGAAGAGAACCACTGCCGCCGCGATGTCCACGACCACCGCCACGATGGCCGCCGTTACGGGCGTTCTGGTGTCCTTGCCGGCATAGAAGATCGGCGCCAGAAGCGCGATCAGGACATGGGCGATGAGCCCCAGCAGAAAGACGCCGTAGATCGGGGCGTACAGGGCCGTGTCGGCAGCGTCGAAACTGCCGTGCTGATACAGGATGGCCATGGTCGGCGCCGCCAGAACGAGCATGAAACCGGTGAGAGGCACAACCACGAACAGCAGCAGCCGGAGCGACTGATCGACCAGACGGCGGAAGCGCTCGTTGTCGCCGTTGGCGACGGCTCTCGACAGCGGCGGTAGCAGAACGATCCCGAGCGGCACCCCGATCAGGCCGACGGGTATCTGGAGAGCCGTGAAGCCGCCCGTGTAGGCAGAGATGGAACCGTCGTTGGGCAGGCTCGCAGCGAAGAAGTTGTTGACGAGAAAGACCAGCTGCGTCGCTCCCAAGCCGAGGGCGCGCGGCGCCATGAGCATCAGCGTCTCGCGCACGGCCGGATCATGGATGTGTATCTCGGGACGGTAGAAGCCCGCCTTGTGGACCGCGAACGCCTGAGTAAGGACGATGCCTGCCGCGCCAACGACGACTCCGATGGCCAGGGCGGAGACACCAAGCCAGGGTGTGAGGGCGATAGCACAGACGATGATCGCGATGTTGTACACGTTGGGCGCAATGGCGGGTGCGCCGAAGATGCCGAGCGAGTTGAGACCGGCGGACATGACGGCGCCTGCGGCCAGCAGGATCGGCGAGAGAAGCATCACCCGCGTCAGAACTACCTCCAACTCGAGCTGGTCTGGATGCGGGTTGAGAAACGCCGCGACGAGTGTCGGGGCCGCGATCCAGACGATGACCGCCAGCGGGATGAGCGCCAGGATCATCAGGTTGGCGATCGTGGCCATGAGGCGCCGCGCCCGTTCCGTTTCGCCGCGGGCCAGCAGTTCCGAGGCAACGGGAACGAGGGCCGACCCGACGGCGCCCGCGGCGACGAGCTGGAAGAGGGTGTCCGGGATTCGGAAGGCTGCCCAGAATGCGTCCAGGTTGGAGTTGTGGCCGCCGAACTGGGCGTAGAAGACCGCCGTCCGGACCCAGCCGAGCAGGCGCGACAGGACAACTCCCAACACGACCACAACGCCGGCCAGGGCGATCGCACGCCCTCCCAGCCGCGCCGATGAGGTGGCCAAGAGATCGGTAGTGGCCACGTCGGCGGTCAGGACCACATCGCCGGCCACAGCCGCCGGCCCGGTCGAGAGGCGGCTACTCGAGGGCGCTGGTCGGCGTGGGGGCGGGGCCGCAGCGCGGGCAGGCTGGGGTTCGGGCTCGGGTTCGGGCTCGGGCTCGGGCTCGGGCTCGGGTATGGCGTGGCGGGGCTGCCAGCCGCTGATGCGCGGCGAGGGCACCGTTCCGGGGGCCTCGTTGGCCGGAACCGGGTCACTCCCCTCGCCCGGCTGGAGCTTGCGCTGCTCGTCGCTCATCGCAAGCGCCGGGCCAGCCGCCACGCGGCTCCCAACGTGGCCCGAGGCGCGAACTCGTGGGCGCGGACGCGGAGAACCGGCCGGGCGCCGAAGCTGCGCTTGAACTGGTAGAGATTCCAGAGCGGATGAGTCTCGTCGTGCGGCAGGCCGACGATCGACTGCGTGTCCACTCCTCCCAGGTCGTAGCCGGTGAAGCCGGATCCCGCGGCCCAGCGCATGATCTCCCACTGGAGCAGGTGATTGGCCCGCGTGCCGTGCAGATCGGCGTCGTCGGGCGCTCCGGCGGCATACGAGACGAGGATCCGGCCGCAGTGGAGCAGAAGCACGCCGTTGCGACGACGTCCCGCAACGGAGGCGAACCACAGGCTGGCCACGCCCGATCCGCCCAGCAAGCGCCATTGCTCGAGCTCGTAGGCTCGGTCGCGGACCAGGAAGTCCTCGCGCCGGCCCGTGGCGGCGTGCATCTCGAAGAATTCCGCCAGGGCCTCCTCACGGGTGTCGCCATCCGTCAGATCCACGCGCTCGGTCGTGACGCCGGCGCGGCGGGCCTTGTTGATGTTGCGGGCCGTGCTGTCGCCCAGCAGCGCATGCTGGGCCTCGTCGGTCGGTTGGAGCGGGATGACCATGGCCGTACGCGAGACCTGGATCTCGCGCCGAGCGACCCGGAAGCCCTCGGGACCGAGCGTCCCGGCAAGCGACCCTCCCTCCTCCCATGACGGATCGACGGTCAGGGTCACCGCACGCCGGGCTTGGGCGATCGTCCGTAACGCCTGCAGGGCCGCCTGCGCCGCCTGGGGCGTCGCTTCCAGCAGAACGGGGCCTCGGGGCGCGTAGTGGATCTTGAGGCCTCTGAGTGGCCCTGGCAGGCGCCGAGACAATGGCCGCTCCTGGACGTAGAAGGCGGCGACGCGCCGGCCCCCGGCTTCCACCACGTAGCGCAGCGGTCGCCAGCCGAGGCCGCGCTTCAACTCGCCCCAGGCGTGCGATTGGAACGCCTCCCCTATCGGGCTCCGCACAGCCAACTCGTCCCAGGCGGATGGCGCCCAATCGGTCGCGTCGATGATCGTGGGTTCCGCCGAAACGTTCCGGGCCGTTGGGCTCGTGGGCGCGCTCAATCGCTTCTCCGCCGTGTAGCGCCCCAGAAGGGCGGTGCGCTCGACCACGATTGTCGCATCTCGTCAGCTCGATCGGCGCTCGCCCGAGCGGGATCTCCGGATCAAAGGTCAGAGGCTGACGATCGTGGCGCCGTCGCCGCCCTCTCCGCGGGCACCCGGGCGCCACGACTTGACCAGCGGATGGGCCGAAGCGTGGTCCCGGACGGCGTCGCGGAGGGCGCCTGTGCCCATGCCGTGGATGACCGTCGTCTGCTCCAGGCCGGCCAGGGATGCGTCATCCAGGTAGCGGTCGAGGACCTCCAGTGCTTCCTGCACCGTGGCCCCCCGCAGATCGAGTGACGAGGCCACGGTTCTGGCCCGTTCCAGCTGCATGCGGGCCGCGGAGGACGGAAGTGGCTCGGGTCGCGGCCCCGAAGAGATTCTCCCCGAAAGCGTGCCGCCGGCCGACCGATCACCCTCGGCGTCGGCGCCGGTTGCCGGCTCCAGGTCGTCCACCGCGACGGTGATGCGCATACCGCCCGCCTCGAGCGTTGCCCGCTTGCCGCCCTTATCGAGCGAGGCGATGCGGCCTTCCGCGCCGGCCGTCCGAGTTCGGGCGCGCATCCCGACCCGCCAGGCTATCGGCGGGAGGGAGACGGCCGAACGAGCGGGCTGAGGCTCGGGCGCGAGTGCGGGCAGGCGTTCGAGCTGAGCGTTGGCGCGGCCGAGGTCCTCGTCGAGGCTCCGCTGCGTGACGGTCTCGCGTTCCAGCTTCCGTCTGATGCCGCGCACCTCGGCCCGGACATCGTCGATCATGCGCTCGGCCTCGTCACGGGCCGTTCTGACCGACTCTTCGCGCTCGCGCCTGGCGCGTCGCCTCTCGTCCTCGGCGACGGCGAGGGCGGCCCTGGCGCGCTCCTCGGCCATCCTGGCCTCGGCCAGGGCGTCGGTCGTCTCGAGCTGTGTCGCCTTGATAGATGCCAGGGTCTCCTCGAAGGCCTGCTGCTCGTCGGAGAGACGCGACCGGGCATCCGCGACGATCGGCCCGGGCAGGCCCAGCCGTTCGGCGATCGCGAAGGCCTGGCTCTGGCCCGGCAGACCGATGGTCAGCTTGTACGTCGGCCGGAGTGTCTCCACGTCGAACTCGACGGAGGCGTTGCGAGCCTGCTGAGTTGTGTGGGCATAGAGCTTCAACTCGGCGTAGTGGGTGGTGGCGGCGACGAGGGCTCCGGATCTTATGAAGTAGTCCAGCAGGGCCTGGGCCAGGGCCGATCCCTCGGTCGGGTCCGTCCCGGCTCCCAGCTCATCGAGAAGGATCAGCTTGTTGGACCCGGCCGCCTCCACGATGCGGACGATCGACCGCATGTGGCCGCTGAAGGTCGATAGCGACTGCGCCACCGACTGCTCGTCCCCAATGTCGGCGTAGATGTCATCGAGTACCGGCAGGCTCGTGCCCGCTTCGGCCGGAATGTGCAGGCCGGACTGGTGCATGAGGCTGAGCAGCCCAAGCGTTCGAAGCGCGACCGTCTTGCCGCCCGTGTTCGGGCCGGTGATGAGCAATGCCGTGTAGTCGCCGCCCAGACGGATGTCGACCGGAACGACGTGTCCCGAAAGGCCGGGATGGCGCGCGCCCAGCAGGACGATCTCGGGTCGTGGCGCGATCTCGGCCGGCATGCCATCCATCTCCTCGGCCAGTCGGGCCTTGGCCGACCAGAAATCGAACCGCGCCAGGGCGTCGAGCGTCTCGCGGAGCGGCCCGGCCTGGCCGGCGACAACGATCGAAAGGTCGTCGAGGATGCGTTCGATCTCGGCCCGCTCCGCCACCTGGGCCTCGCGCCAGGCGTTGCCCATCTCGACGGCCACGAGCGGTTCCACGAAGAGTGTTTGGCCGCTCCCGGACGCGTCGTGGACGATTCCCTTGACATGGCTGCGCGCTTCGGCACGGATCGGGATCACGTAGCGGCCGCCACGGAGCGTGACGATCGGCTCCTGCAGTGAGCCGGCCAACTCTCCGGAGTGGATGAACTGATCGAGCCGGGCACGAAGGCGCTCGAACGCGATCCGGACGGCGCGCCGGAGTCCGCCCAGGCGTGGAGACGCGGTGTCCAGCAGCTCGCCGGTCGGGTCGAAGCTCCGCGCCAGGGTGCTCCGGAGGCTCGGCAAGGGGTGGATCTCGCGGGCGAGGTCGCGCAATAGCGGCCGCTTGTCGCCGCTCAAAGCGTCGGAGAGGCGCGATGCCGCCTCGAGGGTGGCCGCGATGTCCAAGAAATGGGCCGGATCCAGGCGGCCGCCGCGCGCCGCCCGCTCGATCCACGGTCCGATGTCTTTGCTTCCGCCGATGCCCGCGCCCGGATTCCCAGAGATGAGGGCCCGGGTCTGCGAGGTCTCGTCCAGGCCGCGCGCCACGACGACGGCGTCCGTCGAGGGCTCGAGCAGCTCAGCGAGTCGGCGGCCGGGCGGGAAACCTGTGGCTGCCGCAAGTCGAGCCTTGACGAGCGGGTATTCGAGCAGCGTCAGCGACCGGGCGTCGAGACGCCGACCGTCGGGCTCGCGCGTGCTCACCCTGCCACCCGGCGTCCCACGTCCGAGGGCATCGACAGCGCCGGGCTGCCCGGGACGAAGAAGCGCCACGGCCGTCCGCGCCACGGTTCGGGCGCGTAGTCGATGCCCACCCGAGGTCCGGTCCGCACAGCGGGCGCTATTTCGTCGGGGGCGGTTTCCAGTCGGAGCTCAGAGACCGGATCGCACAGGTCCACGCCGCCGTCCGCACGACTTACTGAGAAGGCGGCGCAGACCAGAGCTGGACCGGCGGCCAGGCGCGCAGCCGGCATGGCCGCGATACGGCTCCTGGCCCGCTCGGCAGCAGCCTCGTCACGGCGCCCGAGTCGATCGACCGCGCTCCGAAGCCTGGCCTCGCGCATCTCGTCGGGGCCGGCGATCGGCTCGACGGCGCGGATGAGCAACGCGGCCGCCGTCCCGTCGGGCTCGGTGACGACGTTCAGACAGTGGTGCATTCCATAGACAAGGTACACGTAGGCAACTCCGGGAGGTCCGAACATGATCGCGTTGCGCTTGGTACGGCCGAATCGAGCGTGCGAGGCGAGATCGTTCTGTCCGATGTAGGCCTCCACTTCGACAATTCGGCCACGGCGCGCATCCGGACCACTGCCTCGGACCAGACGCGCGCCCAACAAGCGTCGGGCTGCCGTCTCGGTTTCGAGCTCTAGAAGGGCACGCGGAAATGGGGTCGGGCGAGGCGCGCCGGGATCAGTCATCCATCGGTCGGTCTGGGCGAGATCGGCTCAGGGGAAGATCGAAACCAGGTCGGCCGGCAGCAGGACCCCGAGAATGTGCACGAACGCCGGCACTATTCCGCTCTTGATCGCGGCGGCGATATGGGACTGGTTCAGGATCATGTCCTGGACCGCCCGGAGCTGATCCACATCGCCGGGGCGCGCCGGAGGAAGCGGGTAGGAGCCAAGGATCGTCACGATGATGGTCAGGATGATCAGGCCCTGAACCAGTCCGAGGAGCCCGCCCACGACGTCGTCGATTATGGGGTGGTCGGCCGAGATGTCGGTCCGCTTGTAGAGGCCCTGAGTGACGATCATGAAGGCCACCGCGGCTACCACGAAGACGATCACGAAGGCCAGAAGGTGGTTGTAGCCGACGTCGAACTGGGTCCAGTTCTGGGTCAGCATGCCACCCACGGTATCGCGCATGTTCGCTGCCAGCAGGAAGGCGACCATGATCGATCCGATTCCGATAAGCCGCCGAATGGCGCCTTGTAGCACGCCAAGGAAGAAGAAGAGGCCCAGGCCGATGATCAAAGCCAGGTCGACCACCGGGGCGCTGTTGATCCCTCCGACGATGTCCACGATCTACCTCCGCGGGTGCGGCGGCTGCCGAGATTCCAGCTGGCAGGTCTCGGCTAGGTTAGCAGTGCCGAAGGTGCGGCATCAATGTCCCAGGTCGGCTAGGACTCGACGGCGGCTAGCTCCTGATGTGGGCGGCGAGGTCGGCGGCCAGGCCGTCTCGCACTGCCGCCATAGCCTCGTCGACCTCGCCCTCGGTCAGGGTCCTGTCGTTCGTGCCGAAGACGAGGCGATAGGCCAGGCTCTTCTCGGTCGCCGCCAGCGGCGCGCCTCGATACAGGTCGAAGAGGCGGACTCCTCGCAGCAGCTCCCCGCCGTGACGGGCGATCGTGGCCTGGACCTCCGCCGCGGTGCGCGAGTCGTCCACGATCACGGCCAGATCGCGCTCGACCTCCGGGAACCGGGGGATCGGCTCGACGTAGACACGAGGCAGGAGGCCGTCGGCCAGACCGCGGATCGCCAGCTCGGCCACGATGACCCGCTGACTTCGCAGATCCCACTCGGCCGTGACGTCGGGATGCAGCTCGGCGACCCGTCCGTCGAGGACCTCGTGCTCGGACTGCTCGCTCACGGAGAAGGCCCGGCCCGGGTGGAACGGGAACCCTCGCTCGTCGGCATGATAGGCCGGCTCAGGCAGGCTCAGATGCCGGCACAGTAGCTCGACGAGGCCCTTGGCGTCGTCGAGATCGTAGGGACGGGGGGCGCGGTTCCAACTCGCCGGTTGGGCGGAGCCCGCCAGCAGCAGAGCCAATCGTGTCCACTCTCGCGGCTCGCCGCCGGCGCGGCCGTAGCCCTTGCCTACTTCGAAGACGGCGACATCGGCACGACCCTGGCGCTCGTTGAGGGCGAGGACGTCGAGCAGGCTACCGACCAGGTGCCGCCGCAGAACCGAGTGCTGCGAGGAGAGCGGGTTGGTCACGACGATCGTCTCTCCCACCTCGGGATCGTCAATCGGCCGATCCTCCCCGTCGACCGGCCACTTCAGTCTGGCCTCGTGCTCGGGTGAGACGAGGGCGTGGGTCACGACCTCGCTCAACCCGGCGCCGACGAGCATCTCGCGGATGGCGTCTCGAACCTTGAGCGGCGAAGGGCGATAGGCGGGCATGAGCGTGTCCGGAAGATGGGCCGGGGTGGCTTCGTAGCCCCGCACACGGGCCACTTCCTCGGCCACGTCCGCCTCGACGGCCAGGTCACGGCGCCAGGTCGGCACCACGGCCACGAGCACTTCGGCGGAACCCGGATCCACGACCAGCGGCTTGGGCTCGGCCGAGACGTTGATGCGGACACCGGACGACGCGGGCTCGGTTTCGATGCCCACGCGTCGCAGGAGGTCGCGCTGATTGGCGATTGGGATGTCGTCGCCGAGCAGCTTGCTGACCCGTGCCGGCCGGAAGGCGAGCCGCGCAGGCGCCGGCTCGGTCGGCGAGGTGTCGATCCGGCCGCCGGCGCATGAGCCGCCGGCCCAGGCCAGCGTCAGTTGGGCTACGCGGTCGGCGCCCAGGCGAGCCAGCCGGAACTCCTGGCCTTTCTCGAAGCGAAGACTCGCCTCTGAGCGAAGGGCGTAGCGGTGGCCTGTGCGGCGGATGCTGACCGGGTCGAAGATGGCCGACTCGATGGCGATCTCCGTGGTGGCGTCGGTGATCTCGCTGTCCGCCCCGCCCATGACCCCGGCTATGCCGATGGGCCCCTTGGGGTCGGCGATGATAAGCGTGTCCGGCGTCAAGTCCCGGACGACGTGGTCGAGCGTCTCGAGGCGCTCCCCCGCAATAGCCAGGCGGACGATGATCGTGGCGTCGTTGACCGCGGCGCCGTTGAAGGTGTGGGTCGGCTTGCCGAGCTCGAGCATGACGTAGTTGGAGGCATCGACGACGTTGCTGACCGGCCGCATCCCCGCTGCCTGGAGCCGCATCTGGATGGTGTCCGGAGAGGGCCCGATCCTCGCGCCGCTGATCCAGCGGCCGACGAAGCGGGTGCACAGCTCCGGCTCCTTCACTTCGACCCTCAGCCGCTCGCCGACGGGGCCGCCCTTCTCCTCGACCGCGATGTCCGGCCAGCGAATGGCGGCACCGGTCGCTGCCGCGACTTCACGGGCCAGGCCGATGAGACACAGGGCATCGCCGCGGTTGGGCTTGACGTCGACGTCCAGAACGACGTCGCCGTACAGGTCCGAGAGCTGCTTTCCGAGCGGGGTTCCGGCCGGCAGGATCAGGATCCCCTCGGCGTCGGTCGTGATCTTCAGCTCATCTCCGGAGCACAGCATCCCCTCGGAAGCGATGCCCATCTTCTCGGTCCGCTCGATGCGCCGCTCGCCGGGCAGGACGGCTCCGGGCAGAGCCACGGGCACGCGCTGGCCGGGCGCGATGTTGTTGGCGCCGCAGACGATGTGGAGCGGCTCGCCCGAACCGACGTTTACGGTGGTGAGGTGGAGGCGATCGGCGTGCGGGTGTTTCTCGACGGTCAGCAGCTCGCCGACGACGACGGAGCGCCAGTCGGCGCCCCACTGCTCGATGCCCTTGACTTCCATGCCCAGCAGCGTCAGGCGCTCTGCGAGTTGCTCCGGGGTCTGCTGGATATCGACGTACTCGCGGAGCCAGTTGAGCGGCACTCTCATCGGAACTGATCCAGGAAGCGCAGGTCGTTCTCGAGGTAGTAGCGCAGGTCGGGGACAGCGTGACGCAGGTTGGCGATACGCTCGACGCCCATCCCGAAGGCGAAGCCCTGATATCGCTCCGGGTCGATGCCGCCGTACTGCAGCACGACCGGATGAACCATGCCCGCACCCAGGATCGTCATCCAGCCCGACTTGGAGCAGGCCGGGCAGCCGACCCCGCCGCAGACGACGCATTCGACGTCGAAGGCGACCGACGGCTCGGTGAATGGGTAGTACCCCGGCCGGAAGCGCGTCTTTCGGGGACCGAATAGCGCATGGGCGAACTCGTCGAGAAGGCCCTTGAGGTCCGCCATGGAGGTGCCCTCGTCGACCATCAGGCCCTCGACCTGGAAGAACTCGAAGCCGTGGCTGGCGTCGACGGCCTCGTAGCGGAAGCAGCGGCCCGGCAGGAGGGCTCGGATCGGCGGCCTTGTGGTCTGCATCACGCGCATCTGGCCCGGGCTGGTGTGGGTCCGCAGGAGATGCCCGGGAATGTCGACGTAGAGCGTGTCCCAGAGATCTCGTGCCGGATGGTCCGGGGGCATGTTGAGCATCTGGAAGTTGGTCAGGTCGTCTTCGACCTCGGGCCCCTCGTAGACCACGAAGCCGAACTGACCGAAGACCTCAGTGATCGCGGCGATCGTCTCCGGGATCGGATGCAGCGTGCCACGACCGACCGGCCGGCCCGGCAGCGTAACGTCGACCTTCTCCGACGCCAGGCGAAGGGCCTGAACCTGGGCGTGGAGTTCCGCGCCGCGCACCGCCAGGGCGCCCTTTACGGCCTCCCCTACTTCATTGGCAACGGCCCCGACGCGGGGCCTGTCTTCGGCCGGCAGGGCGCCGATGCCGCGCAGCACGGCCGTCAGATCGCCCTTCTTGCCGAGGTACTGGATCTGCAGCGCTTCGAGGCTCGCGGGGTCAGAGACTTCCGCGATCTCCTTCAGCGCGCGCGCCTGCAGGCTTCGCAGGTCGGCGCTCAGGCTTTCGAAATCCACGCTGCCTTCCTCACTTTGGTCGCGGGCCCCGCCCGGTGCGATCCGCTACTCCCGAGAATCTAGAACCCTCGACTCGGAGCGCCTTAACGGACGTGGACGAGTCGAGGGCTCGTATGAACGCTCCGGCCATCGGCGGCCGTTTCGAGTGCTTAGGCTGCCTTGGCCAGCGCGACGATCTGGGCAAACGTACCGGCATCGCGGACGGCGATGTCGGCCAGGATCTTCCGGTCCAGTTCTATCTTCGCGGCCTTGAGGCCCGAGACGAGCTTGCCGTAGGTCACGCCGTTCTGGCGAGCCGCTGCGTTGATTCGGATGATCCACAGCTGCCGCATCTGGCGCTTGCGCTGCTTGCGGTCTCG
>PMKV01000016.1 GCA_003157875.1 Chloroflexota bacterium | reverse complement strand
AGCTACCCGTTCATCAAGATCACGATGGCGGAGGACTTCCCGCGGGTCGAGCGGACGCGCAAGCTGCCTGCCGACGGCAGCCGTTACTTCGGGCCGTACGCTTCGGCCGGCAGCGTGGATGAGGCGATGAACCTCATCCGCCGCATATTTCCGTTCCGGACCTGCACGCTCGACATACACGAGGGTCGCAAGGCGATCGAGAGGCCGTGCCTGCTGTATCACATCAAACGCTGCCAGGCGCCCTGCGTCGGCTACATCTCCAAGACCGACTACCGCGCCGACATCGCGCAGATCGAGCGATTCCTCGAGGGGCGCCAGGAGATCGTCGCCCGCGAGCTGACCCGCCAGATGCAGGAAGCCTCCGAATCGACCGAGTACGAACGGGCGGCCGCCCTGCGCGACAAGGTTCGCGCCGTCGAACGCACGATGGAATCCCAGAAGATGGCCGCCCACGCCACGACCGAGGAGGACGTCCTGGGCCTGGCGCGCCAGGATACGCAGGCGGCCGTGCAGCTCTTCGCCGTTCGAGGCGGGAAGATGGTCGGGCGCGACGTGTTCTTGCTGGACGCCCCGCGCGAGACCGACGACGCGGCTGTGCTGGCGGGCTTCGTACTGCAGTACTACGAGCGGGCAACGAGCGTTCCGCCGGAGGTGCTCGTGCCGTGCCTGCCGGAAGACGCCCCGGAACTTGAGGGATTCCTCGCCGCGAGACGAGGCTCCGCGGTCCATATCCGAGTCCCGCACCGCGGCGAGAAGCGGGAGTTACTCGCGCTGGCGGAACGCAATGCCACGGAGACGATCGCCCGGGAACATGCCCGCTGGCTGGCCGATCACGGCAAGACGCTCGCGGCCCTGGAGGAGCTGGCCGATGCCCTCGGCCTCGTCGGCGTGCCGGTGCGCATCGAGTGCTACGACATCAGCAACTTCCAGGGAGCACAGTCGGTCGGCAGCATGGTCGTGTTCGAAGAGGGCCGGCCGCGGACCGGCGAGTACCGGCGCTTCCGAATCAAGGAAGTGGTGGGCGCCAACGACTTCGCCAGCCACCAGGAAGTGCTGCGGCGCCGCTTCAAGCGTGCCCGGACCGGCGAGGAGGGGAACGAGGAGGAGTTGCGCTGGCAGCTGCCGGACCTGGTCGTGATCGACGGCGGCAAGGGTCAGCTCTCCGCGGCCAAGGAGACCCTCGACGAGCTCGGGTTCCACGATCTGGCGGTCGTGGGCCTGGCCAAGGAGCGCGAGGAGATATTCCTGCCGGACCGCGACGAGCCGGTCCTGCTGCCGACGACGTCTCCCGCGCTGTACCTGATGCAGCGTCTCCGCGACGAGGCGCATCGCTTCGCCATCACTTACCACCGCGCGTTGCGGGCGAAGGCCGCGACCCACTCCGCCTTCGACGATCTGCCCGGCGTGGGCCCGAAGAGACGCGCCGCGCTGCTGCGTGTCTTCGGCTCAGCGAAGCGGGTCCGCGAGGCCCCGGTCGAGCAGGTGGCCGCCGTTCCGGGTATCGGGGCGGCGCTCGCGGCGAAGATCAAGGCAGGCCTGGAAGGCTGACGAAAGGCTCCACCGCGATGCGCCCGTGAGGGCCGGTGGCGCGGTCGCACGCCGCCCGGTCGAACCCTGCTATCATCCCGCCTCGTGCGAAGACTTGTCCCTCTCCTGATTCTGGTCATCGGGTTACTTGCCTGCTACGTCGACCTCATGCCCGGCTCCAAAGGACTGGGCAGCGGCGCCAAGTTCTTCACCCTGAGCGATCCCAACTCGGGGATGGTCCAGCTCGACACCAAGCTCGGGCTCGACCTGCAGGGCGGCTTCGAGGTCAAGTACGGCCTCGCGCCGGGCCAGGGCGACCCGACCTCGGCCCAGATGGAGACACTCCGCTCGATCATCGAGAACCGCGTCAATTCGCTCAAAGTGACCGAGCCCGTCGTCCAGACCGTGGGTTCCAACGAGATCCTGGTACAGGTGCCTGGGGCCACGGACCCGAGCCAGGTAGAGAGCCTCGTCGGCCAGACCGGCTCGCTCGCCTTCGTCCTTCTGCCCAAGGCCGTCTACGGCGACGCGACGGCCGCTTCGTCGACTCCGCTTCCTGCCGTGGGAACGCAGATGGATCCGGCCTTGTTAGCTACGGCGCAGTTCTTCGGCAAGCAGCTCGATCCGGGCGGCGTCAGCGCCGCGGTCGATCCGGCCAGCACCGGCAGCTGGCTCGTGAACTTCGCCTTCAACAGCGATACCGGCAACACCTTCGCGACCTGGACCGGACAGCACATCAACGAGTACTTCGCGATCGTGCTCGACGGCAAAATCGTCTCCAGTCCCTACATAAAGTCGACGATCACCGGGGGTTCCGGCCAGATCACAGGCACGTTCACCCAGGCCGACGCCAAGCAGCTGGCCACGATCCTGTCGTACGGCGCGCTGCCGTTCAAGTTGCAGCAGGAGCAAACCCGCGACATTCCGGCCTCGCTGGGACAGACATTCCTCAACCAGACGCTGTTCGCCGGAGGCATCGGCATCGGCCTGGTGTTGCTGTTCATGCTCATCTACTACCGATTGCCGGGCGCGGTCGCGTGCTTCGCCCTCATCTACTACAGCCTTGCCGTATACGCGATCTTCCGACTCGTGCCTGTTACGTTGACCCTGGCCGGGATAGCGGGCTTCGTGCTCTCGGTAGGCATGGCGGTCGACGCCAACATCCTCATATTCGAGCGGACCAAGGAAGAGCTGCGCACCGGCAAGACGCTCGCGACGGCGAGCGAGGCGGGTTTCACGCGAGCCTGGAACTCGATCTTCGACTCGAACATGTCGACACTGATCACCGCCGCGATCCTCTACACCTTCGGAACGCCGACGATCGCCGGCTTCGCCCTCGTCCTGATGATCGGCGTCGCGACCTCGATGTTCACCGCGGTCACCGTCTCGCGGACCGTGATGCGCTTCGTCGTGCGCCAGGGCAGCTTCCATCGGGCCTGGCTCTTCGGGGTCACGGACGCGGAATTCCAGGCGAGAGCAGTGGGTCGACTTGGCCGACGGGAGGCCCGCGGACGTGTTTGATGTCATCGGCAAGCGAAACTGGTTCTTCCTCTTCTCGGGCCTGGTCGTCGTTCCCGGACTGATCTTCATCCTCCTGACGCCGGCGACCAACGGCAAGCAGGGTCTGCAGTTCTCAGTCGACTACACGGGCGGCACGGTCTGGCAGATCCAGTTCAAGAATCCGAACGTTTCGCTCGACGAGGTCAACAAGGTCCTGGTGGCGCAGGGCATCACCGATGCCGAGATCAGCGAGGACACCGCCAACAACATCACGATCCGCTCCAAGCGCGACGACTTGCTCCCCGCGCCGACGCCTGAGCCGACCGTCAATCCGAGCCTCGCCGCCTCGGCCAGCGCCAGCGCCGCCGGCGCGAGCGCGGCAGTGGCGAGTGGTAGCGCCGCCGCGGCCAGCGCCAGCGCCAGCGC
>PMKV01000074.1:17233-17383 GCA_003157875.1 Chloroflexota bacterium | reverse complement strand
GACGTGGCCCAGGTTCTCGGCGACGAGAACGATCGCGACCGGGGCGATCAGGGTCATGGCGTGCATGTCGAACGTCGGAGTTACGAACTTGGGCAAGCCCAGGAGCGGGGCGCTGGTAACGGCGTTGAAGTCGATGTGAGTTCCGCCGAG
>PMKV01000074.1:0-17115 GCA_003157875.1 Chloroflexota bacterium | reverse complement strand
CCACTTGTAGCCGACCGCCATGACCACCAGGCCGACGATAGCGTAGATGGCACCGCAGGCGATGATGCCGCCGAGGGCAGCGGGAATGTTGGGCGTCGGGCCACCGGCGATGGCCTCAGCCGACAGGACCACCGCGATGAACGAGAAGCTCGAGCCGAGATAGCTCGGGACTCGACCGCGGACGCAGATGAAGAAGATCAGCGTGCCGATGCCCGAGAAGAAGATCGCGGTGTTCGGGTTGAAACCCATGATGACCGGCGCCAGCACAGTCGCCCCGAACATGGCGAAGATGTGCTGGATGCCCAGCGCCACCGATTGCGCGGCCGGCGGCCGCTCGTCCGGGGCGATGATCCCTTCGCGCTTTACGGTCCACTGGAACATGCCACGGACATATCCGATGGCGGCAGCCATGAGCGAACCTCCTCCGACGATTGGCCATGTCCTCGGGCACAAACCAGCCTCCCCGCGAGCCGCCCGAGGTTGTGAGAAGGGTGGCAAGAACTGCGCCGCTTCGCTCGGTCTCGGCGCACTTCTGTGTTCGCAATATGTGGAGAACTGGGGCCGAGCGTGGGCGGCGCCGCGGACCAGTGGCCGCGGTCGGCGAGCCGCCGGCGCACCCGTAGGAACCTGCCCGCGACACCCGCGTGGTGGAGCAGCCGATCGCCCCCTGGGGTACGCCGCGTAATTCCGCTAGGATCCGTGTTACATGCCGCCCCGCAAAGCTCCCGCGAAACCGGTCAAGGCCAGGCCAGCGACCGGCGCGGCTGTGGCCGCGAAGAACGACGCTCCGCCCGCGGCCCCTACCGCTGTGGCCGCCCCGGCCGCGACTCCCTCACCAACCGCGCCCGCAGCCACCGGTCTGACCTCGTCCGAAGCGGCCGCGCGTCTCAAACGAGACGGGCCAAACGCTTTCGGCCACGAGGGCCGGCGCGGTCCGCTGAAGGTCCTGATCAGCCAGTTCGCCAGCCCGCTGGTCTTGATCCTCGTCGCCGCGAGCCTGGTCAGCTTCGCCGTCGACGACAAGGTTGGGGCCAGCGTCATCCTGACCATCGTGGCCATGAGCGCCTTGCTCGGCTTCGTTCAGGAAGCCCGCTCCGAGGCGGCGGTGGCGGCCCTCCAGGCCCGGCTGGCATTGCGCGCCACGGTCATGAGGGACGGGAAGCAGCAGGAAATCCAGATCACCGATGTCGTGGTGGGGGATGTGGTGGTTCTGGGCGCCGGCGACATCGTTCCGGCCGATGCCCGCCTGCTCGAAGGGAACCACCTCTTCGTCGACGAGTCATCTCTGACCGGCGAATCGGCCGCCGCGCTGAAGAGCCCGAAGTCGGGCGATCTCGACCCGGACAAGGAAGACGATCGAGCCGGCCTGACCTTCTTCGGGACCAGCGTGGTGAGCGGGACCGGGACAGCGCTCGTGACCGCCACCGGTGCCCGGACGAGTTACGGCGAGATCGCTCACCGACTCGCGGAGCGCGCGCCGGAGACGGATTTCCAGCACGGAGTCCGATCCTTCGGCCTCCTCATCGGCCGGGTCACGCTGATCCTGGTCGTCGGCGTATTTGCCATAAACGTGGGCCTGAGGCGGCCGTTGTACGAGTCGCTGCTCTTCGCGATCGCACTTGCGGTTGGCCTCACGCCTGAGATGCTGCCTGCCATCGTGACCCTCAACCTGACCCGCGGCGCCCGAGCCTTGAGCGCCCACGGCGTCCTGGTGAAGCGGCTGCCGGCGATCCAGAACCTGGGCAGTGTCACGGTCCTGTGTACGGACAAGACGGGCACGCTGACGATGGGCAAGCTAGAGCTGGTCAAGGCAGTGGGGATCGACACCGACGATGCCGGCGAGGCCTCCCATGCGCTTGAACTCGTCTATCTGAACAGCCACTTCCAGACCAGCTTCGTGAACCCATTGGATACGGCCATTCTGGCCGCAGCCCCGAAACCGCCGGACCTGAGCAAATACCGCAAGCTCGGTGAATTGCCGTACGACTTCAACAGACGGATGCTCAGCGTGGTGGTTCAGCGCGGTGACGAGCCGCCACTGCTCGTGACGAAGGGGGCGCCGGAGGCGATCGTTGCGGCCTCGGGCAGTGTCCGGGAAGACCAGACGGCGCGACCGATCCACAAGGTCGAGCACGATCGGCTGGCCAAGCTCGTCAACGGCTCGTCGGCCGACGGCTTCCGGCTGGTCGCGGTCGGCTCGCGGGTGCTCCGGCCGGACGAGCTGTCCGCTCTGCCGCCGACGACCGAGAAGGCTTCCACCGCCAAGGCTTCGACCGAGGCGGCTTCGACCGCGTCGACGCCGAGCGTTCCCAGCCTGGCGGACGCCTCCCGGCTCGAGCGAGACCTCATCTTCGAGGGCGTGATTCTCTTCAGCGATCCGCCCAAGCCGGATGTCGGCAAGGCGATCGCGAGCCTAGCGGAGCAAGGGATCGCCCTCAAGATCATCACCNNCGGCGACCAGATGCGCAAGATGACTCACCCGGCGCTGGTTGCCCGAGCGCGCACAACGACGATCTTCGCCCGCGTCGATCCCGACCAGAAGCTGCAGGTCATCCGGGCCTTGCGCGAGTCGGGCAACGTTGTGGGCTACATGGGGGATGGCATCAACGACGCCCCCGCGCTGCACGTCGCCGACGTCGGCATCAGCGTCGACAACGCCACGGACGTTGCCCGCTCGGCGGCCGACATCATCCTTCTGGAGCCGAGCCTGGCGGCGATCAGCCAGGGCGTGACCGAGGGCCGACGCACTTTCGCCAATACCCTCAAGTACATACGGATGGGCACCAGCTCCAACTTCGGNNCGGCAACATGCTGAGCATGGCCGGCGCCGCCGCTCTGCTGCCGTTCCTGCCGATGACGCCCGGCCAGATCCTCCTCAATAACTTGATCTACGACGCGTCTCAGACGGCGATTCCGTCGGATAACGTGGATCCGGACGTGGAAGCCCAGCCGGCGCGCTGGGACGTTCATGCCATCGAGCGCTTCATGATCGTTTTCGGGCCGGTGTCGTCGATCTTCGACTACCTGACATTCGGGGCGCTGCTGCTGATGCTCGGGACGAGCCAGGCCGCCGCGCCGGCCTTCCACACCGGCTGGTTCGTGGAATCGCTCTTCACTCAGATTCTGGTCGTCCTGGCGATCCGAACTCAACTCAGCCCGTTCTGGAAGAGCCGCCCCAGCAAGCAACTCGCCGCCGCCATCGTGGCGGCGCTGGCCGCGGCCGTGCTCATCCCGCTGAGTCCGCTTGGATCGGTGATCGGCTTTGGAGCGCTGCCCTGGCAGTTCTGGCCGATGCTGGCCGTCTTCGTTGTGGCGTACCTGACGCTGATCGAGATTGTGAAGTTCTTCTTCGATCGGCGCGAGGTCCGACGGCCGGATGCGATTGCCAGGCTCGCGCGGGGGGCTAAGCTACGGGCCGGCGTCTCGAACAAAGCGGTCGCGGGGGCCCAGAGGAGGTAGTCGGTGGAGCTGACGATCGATCCGTCCCGAACGGCCCTGGTTGTGATCGACCTCCAGCGCGGAATCGTAAAGATGCCGGCCGGGCCGCGTTCGCCGGCCGAGGTCGTTGCCCGAGCGGCGGAAATGGTCAAGGCTATGAGGTTGGCGGGCGGCACCGTGGTGCTGGTTCACGTGACGCCGTCGCCCGACGGCAAGGATGGCCTGAAGCCCTTCACCGACGCTCCGGTCCAGGTCGGAGCCGGCGCGCCGCCGCCGGAGTGGGCGGAATTCGTTCCGGAGCTGGCGCCCGCTCTCACCGACATCGTCATCACCAAGCGCCATTGGGGCGCCTTCTACGGGACCGAGCTGGATCTCCAGCTTCGCCGCCGCGGCGTCGACACGATCATCCTGTGCGGCATCTCGACGTGCGTCGGAGTGGAGAGCACGGCCCGTGACGCCTACGAGCGCGGCTACCAGCAGATCTTCGTGGAAGATGCCATGGCCGCTCGCGAGGCCGAGGACCACCGCCACACCGTGAATTCGCTCTTCCCCCGCATCGGTCGGGTCCGCTCCACGGCCGAGGTCCTGGCGGCCCTGAAGTAGCCACCCCGCCCGCGGCGGTCGGTACGTTGGATCGGTGGCGCTTACACTCCGCTTACGCTGCCATGGTAGGAATCGGCGGCCGCGGGATCGATGATCGGCCTGCAGTCACGAGCGAGCGGCAAGGAGGGCTACCTCTTGAGACGTGATCGCGCCCGAAAGGTCGCTGGCGTGGCTGCGGCGGTTCTGCTTGCCCTGGCGCTGGCCGGCTGCGGCCGACATGGTGCCACCCCTGCGCCGACGCCGGGCGCCGGCGCCAGTTCGGAGGCAACCGGCGGTGCCTCTTCGATCGACCCAGGCGGCCAACCGACGATGGATCCCGTGGCCAGCGAGCTGGACCAGATCAATCAGCTCATCAATGACATAGACAACTCGGTCAATTCCTCGGACTCGTCGTCGGATGGCGGTGAGTAGCGTGGAGCCCGTCAGGAGTTCTGCGATGCAGTCGAGACTTCGCCACGGACTGGCGGCAGCGGTCGTTGCGTTGGTCGTGGCGACATCCGCGGTCGGTGTTGTCAGCGCCGCCTCACCGGCGCCGGTCGCCGGTGGCCCGGCCGGATCAGGTCCCTGCGCTGCCCCGGCCATGGTCGCACGCGCCGGGGCCACGGTGGCCGACCTTCGCGCCTTCGGCGGCTGCGAGATCGATCGTCGACTGACCACGCTCGGTCAGCTATCGTCGATCGTCGCGGCGTCCAAGGGGCTGACCCCGTCCGACGCGGCGGTGCTCGCCGGTGAGATCGGCGCCGATACGTCGGGGCTGACCAGCCTGAAGGCCACCATCGAAGGCCAGACGGCGATAGCCGCGCTTCGAGCCGAGATCGTGGAGATCGTCAACAAGTACCGCGTCTATGTGCTGCTCGGGCCGCAGATCCGTCTGGTCATAGCCGCCGACAGCGTGCTGGCGCTCAAGCCCCATTTCGATCAGATCGCAGCCAGCCTGACGGATCGTATCGCCATGGCACAGGCCGCTGGCAAGGACGTGACTTCGGCCCAG
The DNA here is from genome assembly GCA_003157875.1 of Chloroflexota bacterium. Lineage (GTDB taxonomy): Bacteria > Chloroflexota > Limnocylindria > Limnocylindrales > CSP1-4 > Fen-1039. Next base: position 12,083 of record PMKV01000074.1, on the reverse strand, counting down.
GCGTCTCTCGCCGCCATGAACGCGGCCGTGACCGCGGCCGTGGCGCTCGCGTCACCGCTGCCGGCCCAGCTGCTGGCCCTGACGCCGGCCGGGTTGGCCGGATCGGCCGCGACCGTGCTGCAGAACGCCCGAACGGCCCTGGGGGCGGCGCGCGACGATCTCAAGTCGGCGGCCCAGGACGGCCGCGACGTCATCGCCGATCTGAAGTAAGGAGTCGGCGCCGGTAGCGCCCGGCCCCGAGCGTCCTTCAGACCTGGCGTAGAGGGGGAGGGTTTCATCCTCGCCCACTTGATCGATGCCGCCCAGACTTCGGTCACTTGCGCCCGGCCTGGCGCGATTCCGTGTGGTCTCGGAGGACCCAAGGTGGCAGACCGGCTGACGTTTCTCGGCCACTCGACCGTCCTGGTCGACCTCGACGGTGTGCGCGTGCTGACCGATCCCATGTTTGGTCATATGGCCGGAGCCATCAGGCGACAGGTGTCGCCCGTGCCGCCCGACGCGCTTGCGGGTCTCGCGGCGATCTTCGTAAGCCACGGTCACTGGGACCATCTGAGCATGTCGTCCCTCCGGTCTATCCCGGGCCGGCCGTTGGTCATCGTCCCCGTTGGGTTGGGACGCATCGTCTCGAAGGCGGTGACCGGGAGCGTGCACGAGCTGCGGGCCGGCGAGGTGTTGGCACTCGGGACCGTGACCCTCGAGGCCGTTCACGCGGAACACTCCAGCCGCCGCTCGCTATTCACCACCTCCGAGGGGGCCCTTGGGCTCCTGATCAGCGGGTCGACCGGCGTCTACTTCGCCGGCGATACCGATCTCTTCCCGGGAATGGCGCAACTGGCCGGCCGTGTGGACCTGGCGCTCCTGCCAGTCGGCGGCTGGGGTCCCCGTCTTGGAGGCGGCCATCTCAATCCCGCCCGAGCGGCAGAGGCGGTCGTTCGAATCCGCCCGACGATCGCTGTGCCCATCCATTGGGGCGCGCTGTTCCCCATGGGCCTGCGCCGCCTCACGGGCCAGATGTTCGAAAGACCCGCCGAGGACTTTCGAGAGGCCGTGGCGGCGAGGGCCGCCGATGTCGACGTGCGCATTCTCCAGCCGGGTCAATCGATTACCTTGGGCGGGAGCGCCGGCCGATGACACCACAGGTCGGGAATGGGTTCGCACGGAAAGATCGCAGTTTGATCAGTTTCTACCGGCTCCAGGCCCGCCTCATGTGGGAATGGCGGCCGGCTCGCCTGGCGTTGGTGCGTCGCGCGATCCTCTCCTACATGATGGCCTGCCTGGCGCTCGCGATCGCCACCTACGTGCTTCCGGGTTTGCGGATCGACGGCCCTACGGCGCTGTTGCTCGCCGGGTTCCTGCTGCTTGTCCTCGACAGCTCCTCCGACGTGCTCCTCCAATGGCTGCTCGTGTCGTTTCCCATCCTGGTCGCGCAGAGCCTGGGCTTGGCGATTCAGTTCGTGGCCATCATCGCCGTCGGGCGGGTCGTGCCGGGAGTGGCGGTGGACGGCGTCGGAACCGCGGTTTGGGGAGCCGTATTGCTGACCGTGCTCAACAGCCTGTTCGCCGAACTAGTGGCGGTGAGCGACGACGATTCCTATTACGGCGTCCTCGTCAGACGTCTGGTCGCGCGCAACTTCCGGCGAGCCGCCGAGTCGACACCCGGATTGCTCGTGGTCCAGATCGACGGACTGAGCCTGCCCGTCCTGAACCACGCGATACGAGGCGGGCGGGTGCCGGTCCTCGGCCGGTTGATCCGTGACGGCGAGGCGACGCTCCACTCCTGGATCGCCATGCTGCCGCCCACGACGCCCGCCAGTCAGGCCGGAATAATGCACGGTCGCAACGACGGCATACCCGGTTTTCGATGGTACGAGAAGGCCACCTCCAGGCTGATGGTCGCGAACCACCCGGACGACGCGGCGGAGATCGTTCGCCGTGTCAGTGACGGCGCGGGCCTGCTCGCCGACGATGGCGCCAGTATCGGCAACCTCCTGACCGGCGACGCTCCGCGCAACTACCTGACCATGGCCACAATCGGGGAGGACAAACCATCGGACGACGGACGGCGACTGCGTGGCTTTCTCGCCACTTCCGTCAACTACCTCCGCCTGCTGGTGCTGATGGTCGGCGAGATGGCAAAGGAGCTGTATCAAGCGGAGCGCCAGCGCGACAGGTCGATCGAACCGCGCATGAGGCGGGGCCTGCAGTACGCCATCGAACGAGCCGTGACCAATATCGCTTTGCGTACCGTCTCGACGTCCTTCGTGATCGAGGAGATGTTCTGCGGTGCCCCGACGATCTACGTCGACTACACCGGCTACGACGCCATCGCCCACCATTGCGGCCCTGAACGTGCGGAGGCGATCGACGCTCTCGTGGGCATCGATCGGGCCATCGGGTCGGTGCTGAAGGCCGCTCGCCGAACCAGTCGAGCGTATCGGCTTGTCGTGCTGTCCGATCACGGCCAGTGCCTCGGTGCCACCTTCAGTCAGCGCCACGGCCAGCCTCTCGAGGCGGTCATCGCCGCGCTGCTGCCGGCCGGAATGACGGTCGTGGGGACGACCGACTCGGTCGAATCGGCCGGCATCGGCCGGCGCATCGCAGCCGAGCTGGGGAGAGGCGCCGGCCTCGGGCCGCTTGTGGCACGCCTGCTGCCTCACGCGCTGCGGCCCTTCGGCGGGGGCGGGCGGCACGACGCATCCGCGGCTCTACCGGACGTAGTGGTGGCTTCGTCCGGCAATCTCGCCCACGTCTACTTCACAAGTGAGTCCGGGCGGATGACGCGCGAGGCGATCGACGCGGGCTACCCGGGCCTGATCGAGGCCCTGGCCCGTCATCCGGGTATCGGAACGCTCGTCGTCCGGTCGGCGGCCGGCCGTGTGCTGGCAATGGGGTCTCGCGGAACGGGTGACCTGACCGGGGGTCAACACGACGGCGACGACTTCCTGAACGAATATGGTCCCCGGGCGGTCGAGAACCTGCTCCATCTCGAGAGCTTCGAGAACGCCGGCGACCTCGTCCTTCTGGGCGCCGTCGATCGCTTGACCGGGGAGGTCACCGGGTTCGAGGAACTCGTCGGGTCGCACGGCGGCCTCGGCGGCTGGCAGGACGAGCCGTTCATCCTCCGCCCGGCGTCTCTGACCATGGCCGATGATCCGCTGGTGGGGGCTCCGGCCATTTATCGCCAGTTGACTGCGTGGCAGGCGCAACTCAGAGCCGAATGTGGGGCCTGACGCCGCGCCCGAGCACCGAGTCGCCGCGATCCTCAGCCGGTGGTGGAAGCCCAGTGCTCGGCGGAGGTCGTGACCGGCATTCCTTTCGAGGCGGATTCCTCGATCGCCAGGCCGATGAGGTGGTCCTGGCATCCCTCGGCCAGCGGATAGGGTGGCGGCCCGTCGCCCCGCGCCCAGGCCGCCGTGGCCGCGATCATCGTGCTGATCGCGATCTCCTCGTCGCTGAAGCGCAGGCCGACGAAGGGGTTCCGGTACAGGATCGTGTCGCCGACGCTGATGTGGTCCGTATCGAACCCGTCGAGGTCCAGGTCGTAGCCGGTCTGGCGGCGCACCAGCGACGACCGAACGATCGTGCGCGGCCCGACCAGCCGGACGACCTCGTCGTCTTCGATCTCGCCCGCGGAGCCACGAACCAGGATCCGGCGCGACCGCAGCTGGTTGTGCCACTGGTTGTCGGTGAAGTCGTAGAGCCCCATGCCGGCGCCGAAGTCGATCGTCGCGATTGTCGTCGTGGCGTCCTTGGGCGTCGTATCGTCGGTCCATGCGTCCCGCACCAGCGGATTCATCAACGGCGCCACGAAGTTGCGCGCGTCGACCGTCGCCGGGCCGAAGCTGCCGCCGAGGAAGGCGCGCATCAGGGCCACCGCATGGTAGAGGTGCGTCGACGAAACCTGGACCGATGTGACCGTGCCGATGGCCCCCGATCGGGCGAGTGCCAGGCGCGAGGCGTGACTGGGCAGGAGCGCGTACTGCTCGGCGACCTGGACGAGGCCGCTCGCCCCGACTGCCGCCCACAGCCGCCGGAGCCCGGGCAGGTCCGGTGCGGGCGGGGTCTCACACAGGACCGGCAGGCCGAGGCTCACCGCCTCCTCGACTATGGCCGGCGCCGCCGCCCACGGGACGGCGACCACGACAAACTCCGGGTGCCGGCTCGCCACCAGCTCCGAAAGCGAGGCGTATGCGGTCAGGCCATGGTCGCCGGCCACCTGCCCGGCCACCGCCGGTGTGTGCCCAACGAGGCCCACGAGCTCGACCTGTGCCGGAAGCAGTCCACCCAACCGCATGAAGAACTGCGCCCGCCAGCCGGTGCCGACGACCACGAAGCGAGTGGGCCTGGCGGCTGAGTCGGTGCGGGCGAGCGGCGTCTTCATGGCTGAGAGTCTATCGACTGTCCGGCTGGATGCCAGCGGCGCGCCGAGCCGGCGTCCGCGAGGGGTCGCCGGTGCCGGCTAGTGGTACCAGGCGGCGCTCGCGGTCACCGTAGACGGCATGCCGGACGAAACGCACGGCGGCGCCGGCATCCCGGTGTTGGTGTTGGCGACGACCCGCCCAAGTCCTCCCGGCAGCACGAACGCAACCGTGATCGGCTGAGACGGCGCCCTGCCGCACCAGTTGCTCCACAGGACGCTGGAGTAAACCTTGTCGCCCGGGTTCACGATGACGTACGGGTCGCCGTCGAGCGCGACGGCGGAAGCGGCGCCGCTGTCGGCGATCACCGAACCGCCGGCCACGACCTGACCCTCGGATGTTCCGTGCAGGTAGCACGGTGTCTCGCCGGTCGTGCTCGTGTGCGATCCGGTGAAGAAGTCGATCTCCGTCCCGCCGGCTACGACATGCCAGATGGTGACGGCGGCCACCTGCTCCGGTCCGGTGCACAGCCGTCCCGGAGGGGTTGGAACGGGAGTCGGCGTCGGCGCGGCGGTGGGAGTCGCCGTCGGGGCGGCGGTGGGCGTAGCGGTCGCCGCCGCCACGGAAGCCACCGGCGTGGGAGTCGGTGTTGCCGCGCTGCCCGTACAGCCGGCGATTACCACGGCCACGCCGGCCACGAGCAAGCCAAGCCTGCAGCCCCAGGAGAAACGCCACGCAGCCGCACGAGTTGTCGCCATCGTTCGCCTCGATTGCCGGCCGACCAGGCTTGACCACCGGGTCGCGCCCTCAAGGCGTCGATTGTCGGGCGTCGATGGCTCCCCGCTCGGGTAGGCTCGGCCGGCGCAACCGAGTATCACCTGGCGGTTGTCACCGGCAACCACGCAGGGGACGGAGTTCGGACCCGGCCGCGCTCCGATCGTGTACAGTCGATGCCGACCCCGGCCACACGGGTTGCTCCCCCGAGAGCTCCTGTGGCTCATCAGATTTGTCGCCTTGGAGTAGCGTGCGCGACCACTCATTCCGGCAAGGAGCGACGTCGTGGCTCGACGACCTGATCTTCAGAGTGCGGGCTCGGGCAGTCCTGGGAGAGCTGCCCGTTCCTGCGCCACTCGTCGCCGACCTTGGGTCCGGATACGACGCCCGGTTCCTGCGATTTGCGCACCGAACGGGCCGAATCGAGGCCGGGATCGCCGTTGACGTTCACCTCGACGCTTCTCAACCTGACGCCGCGATCGGCCTGATCGAAGCCGATCTCTCCGGGGAGCTGCCGATCCAAGGATCTTCGATGGCCGCCACGACGTCGCTGGCCGTGCTCGAACATCTCGAGCAACCCGAGGTTCACGTATCCGAGATGTATCGGATACTTCGCCCCGACGGAGTGGCGATCATCACGACGCCGTCGGTGCGGTCCAGGAAGATCCTCGAGATGTTCGCATTCCGTTTCCATCTGATCGATGCCGCTGAGATCCGAGACCACAAGCACTACTACACCGAGCGGGAACTGCGGACACTGCTTGTCGGCGCCGGATTCACAGACGACTCGATCGAGTATCGGTCCTTTACGCTCGGAATGAATCAGCGCGTTGTCGCAAGGAAGGTCGGCGTGGGCGCGAACGACGGTCAGGGTAGGGAAGCTTCGTGAGTTGGGCAGAATGACATGAGCATCGCGCCGCCCACGAAGCAACGGCCGACCTCGACGCTGCCGGTCAAGGCGTCCATCGCGCGCATAGACGGGCGTGACGTCTCTGTGGCAATCGTGCTCCCCGCGTTCAACGAGCAGCTGACCATCGCCGAGACGATCCGGGAGTTTCACCGGGCCCTCCCCGACGTTTCGATCGTCGTCGTGGACAACAACTCGACGGACAACACGCGCGGTTGCGCAAACGATGCGTTGGCCGAGATCGGGGCCGGAGGACTGCTCCTGACCGAGCCGAGGCAGGGTAAGGGCTACGCGGTCCGGCGGGCCTTCCGGAGCGTCGCCGCCGACATCTATGTCCTCGCGGACGCCGACATGACGTATCCAGGCAGCCAGGTGCTGGATCTGGTTCGCCCCATCGTCGACGACGAGGCCGACATGGTGGTAGGCAACAGACTCGCCGGCGGCCGTTACGCCGCGGAGAACAAGCGCCGCCTCCACAGCTTCGGCAATAGCCTGATCCTGGCCCTGGTCAATCGTCTGTTCGGGGCCCACCTCGGCGACATCATGAGCGGGTACAGGGCCGTCAGCGGATCCTTCGTCGCCGGGTACCCGATGCTCGTCTACGGGTTCGAACTCGAGACCGACATGACGCTGCATGCGCTCGACAAGCGCTTCCGGGTCGCCGAAGTCCCCATCGACTACCGCGACCGACCGGCGGGTAGTGTCTCGAAGCTGAGGACATTCGAGGACGGCCGGCACGTGATATCGACCATAATCCAGCTCGTCAGGTACTATCGGCCGCTTCTCTTCTTCGGCACCGCGGCCATGGTCCTGGGCCTGGCAGGATTGATCACGGCGCTGCCGGCAATCTTCGACTGGCTGGACTACCGGTACGTTTACCATTTGCCACTTGCCGTCCTGGCTACCGGACTGGAGATCACGGCCCTCATGTCTTTCGGTATCGGCTTGATCCTCGACTCGGTCGTTCATATGGAGCGACTGGCCTACGAGCGTGACCTGCTGGCACGTCGATTGGGTTGAAGCTCCCGTCCGGCGATACGCCTTTGATGATCCGTGGACGCCGGCTCGATCCGGTCGCCGCGGTTCTATTCGCGGTTGGCGCGTTGTCTCTGGTGTTGGTCTCGCGGCTGAACTTCCGGAAGGTAGACGGCAACTACGATCTCCTCAACTACCACGCCTACGTGCCCTCCGCGCTGTTCAACGGCACTTTGTTCTCGGACGTCCATCCGGCATGGATCCAGAGCTACCTGACGCCCTACCAGGATCTCCTGATGTGGCCCCTGATTTCGGGTGTACCCGCGCCGATCGCGACGGCCGTTATCGTGGCCATTCAGGTTTCGATCTTCGTCCCGCTTGGCCTCATTCTCCAAACGGTGATTCCGGCACTCTCGCGGCCGAGGGCCCTGGCGGTCGGCCTCATCGCGGTCTCCGGGACGATGACGATGGCCGAGCTCGGCGGGACCATGGGCGACATCCCGCCGGCCATCCCGGTGGCGTGGGCGCTGTACTTGCTCCTGTCGGTGTTGGCCGGCCAAACCAGCCGGCCCGAGCACCGCGCCGTGCTCGCCGGAGTGCTGGTTGGGGTGGCGGTGGCGCTCAAGTACACCGTCGTCTACATCGCCCCCGGGTTGTTTGCCGTCGCCGTCATCCTGGTGATCGCCGGCAAATGGCGTAGCGCGTCGCTCTTCCTCGTGAGCTCATCGCTCGCCACCATCGTCCTGTGCGCGCCCTGGGCGCTGGTGCTTCAGGACAATATGGGCAGTCCCGTCTTCCCGCTCTACAACGCCATCTTCAACGCGCCGCGCTATCCGCCGGTCAACTTCAACGACGACAGGTTTGCCGTGAAGTCGATGGCGGGCCTGATCGGATTGCCGATCAGCCAGGGGCTCGGCACCGCAAACACCGCCGAAATCCCGTTCAGGGACGTCCGGTGGGTCATTGCGTTCGTCGCCGCCGGCCTTGGGATCGTGGTCGCCGCACTCAGGTCGCTTCGACCCGCGGTCAGGCAGCGGTGGCGCGCCGGCCTGCCGGGACTGGCGCTGGTGATGTTCTGGGGCATCTCGTATGTGGTTTGGGCGGTGCTCTTCGGCGTCCAGCGCTACGCGGTTCCCCTCGAAGTCCTGGCTCTTCCGGTCATCGTCACCGGCGCGTACCTGGCATTGCCGTGGCTGATCAAGAGGCGCGCCTCACTTCTGATTCTTGTCTTGCTGGCGGCGTTCCTGGCGAGGACCACGTCGATCGTGGACTTCGGCCGGCGGCCGATGAGTTGGGCCCCCATGGTTCCGGCCCAGACAATCGAACCGCTGACTCGGTACGGCGCGATCGTGATCGGGGAGGGCCCGCTGGCCTTCTTGAAGGCAGTGACGCGCGACGCCCCGGGTGCCTCAGGCCAGGTCTGGCTCGACCCGGCCTTCGACGGCGCGGACCTCGCTGTCGAGATGAAGGCTATCGCCGGAAGGTCGGTCGGGGTCTTGTTCTACACCGACCGGCACGACACGGCCGTGGGGGCGGCGGCCAGTCTCGGCCTTGTACTCACCGACGATTGCGCGACCTTCAACAGTCCGCTGGAGAACTCAGACCTGCTGACTCTGGTCGAGGTCTGCTCCGCCACCCGGTCACCCTAGGGTGTCGTGAAACGGCCGATCCGCTAGACCTCGCGCTCCGCGTCGATGGCGGCGAGCCTTGCGCAGACTGGCGCTACGCGGGGGGGTCGGGGCCTCCATGGAGCGTCGAACACACGTGGCTGCAGGTTTGACGATGGCTTCGAGGTGGCTCCCGGGGTGCCTTCGAGCTGATAGCATGGCGAGCGCAGGACGGGTCGCTGGTGGAAGCCGGCCTTCTCCGGGTGGGCGCGGACCCCGTCCCTTGCCTGAGGAGGCAATGATGGCGGTGAGTGTGTTTTCTGTTGCGCGGCATTCGACGTTAGGTCGTCGGGCGCTGGCAATTGGCGGCGCAGCGGCGTTGACCCTGGCGCTTGTGTTGCCTTCCAGCGCGATGGCGGCCACCGCGCCGACGGCGACAGCGGTCAGTCCCATCAGCAAAGCCCCTGCGAATGGTTTGCTGAAGTGGTCGTACACACCCGGGTCTTCCGGCGCGAGCCAGAAGACGTACAGCCTCCAGGTCAGCTGGCTTGCCTCATTTGCCACGCTCGCCACGTCCAGCGCGCCGGCTTCCAGCACCGCTACGAGTTGGCAGGTCCCTGCGGGCTACCTAGGCGATAACGGCATCTACTACTGGCGCGTCAAGGTATATGACGGCGCTACCTGGAGCGCATGGTCCGCGACCGCGACCTTCCTCTCCGACATCACTCTGCCCGTCTGGAGCACTTTCACGAGCTCCACCGGCCTGGGTGGTGCTCAGTACAACTTCAAGTGGGGTATGGCGACGGACCTGAACGGCATCGCCGGATACGACACCTTCCTCCAGGTTGTCTACCAGAATGGCAACTGGAGCAGCTGTAACGTCACGTGGCCTGCGTCCGGCACGGTTTACGTGCGCACGGCCGTGCCCAGCAAGACTGTCACCGTGCCGAACGGGTACTGCGGTCGACTGGCGGTCCGTGCCGTCGACAAGGCCGGGAACACGAGCTCGTTCTACTACTCGAATGCTGTCATCGGCGACACCCTGGCCCCTGCCGCGCCCACGGTCACCAACAACGCCAATAGCCTGCCCACGGGCTATGACGACGGCACGACGATCTGGATTGGCGGCAACGTCGGCGATGGCACCATCAACTCGACAGTAACGTTCGGGGCCACCGGGATCGACTCGCAGTCTGGAATCGCATCTTCGACGCTGGCCACGTCCGTCTCGGGAGGGACTCCGTACGCCAGGCTGATCGCAGGGAACCCGGTGTCATGGCAGGTGTCCTGGCGTGACGCGACGCGGCCCCTCTCCGTGTCAATCACCACCACCGACACGGCGGGCAACACGTCGTCGCCCACCCTCCGACAGATCCGCGGAGACGCCAACTTCCCCACGATTACTTTGCCAGCTGGGTCCTCGTCTCCGGTGACCGTACATGCGAAGTCATACGACTTCATCTACGGCGTGACCGACGCCGAGTCTGGCTTCGGTCGCGCAGCTACGCCGTACTTCACACCGGGCTGGCATTTCCAGCGCCAGGTTGGGACTCTGAACGCGTACGGTATGTGTGACGGGTTCGCGAACGACACCACTGCCGGCAATCGGATCGCCGGCAACTCCCAAGTCGCAAACGGGACGTGGACCCAGGCACTCGTCCCGGGCAACTGCTATCGATGGGAGTTGGATGCCACCGACAATACCGGCAACGAACTTGGCTGGTCTGCCGGAGAGAAGGTGACGTGGCTGAACGTCTACGTGGATCCCAGCGCTTTGTAGCAGCTGCTGGACTCTCGACGAGCAGAGACCCCTCGGCGGAACAGTAGAAGAGCCGTGCCTCAGGAGTGGAGCACGGCTCTTTTGGCTGTTAGCTCGCATTGAGGGCGAGCGGGCCCACGTCCACCGAGTTCAACGCGATCGACCGGACCAGTTCCAGAACGGTGTCCTTGGCGCGCCGGTTGTCGCTGGCGAAGCAGCCGTCGAGCTGCGTGCCGTCGGCGTTCGAGTCACCGTTGTCGATCGTTTGGGCCGCTAGGGCCGAACCGGTCGCCGGTCGCCGCCGCCGCTGTCAGTGTCAACGCCCGCACCGGCGCGACCAGCCGACGGCAGTGTCTGGGCCCGGCAGCGCAAGAAGTGCGGCTACGCGGCCCACAAGCTGGTCGATTAGCGGCGTCGCGAACGGCCCTGGCGGGATTCGGCGATTTGGAGCGGGAGACGGGGTTCGAACCCGCGACATTCAGCTTGGGAAGCTGACACTCTGCCAACTGAGTTACTCCCGCTCGGAGCAGGGACAGTTATAGCAGATTGCCGAAGGCGGCCGGGAGTGGGTCGGTCGAGCTAGAGGCTGTCCCCGAAGTCGGCCTTGAACTTCGCCACCAGGCGCTTCTGCCAATCGCTGACGGGGCGGAGCGTGCCGTAGAAGAAGCGGAGGATCTCCGGCTCCTCGATCCATTCGAGGCCGCCNNCACCTGCGAGAGCGTGAAGACGCGTCGCGGCAGCGCCAGGCGGACCAGTTCCATCTGAGCGAGCGGTTCGCTGCCGTCCGGATTGCGCTGCTCGGAGAGCGTGCCGCGCTCCATGCCCCGGATGCCGCTGGCGATGAACAGCGCCGACGCGAGGGCGCCGGCGGAGTACTGGTTCTGCGGTACGTGGTCGAGGAACTTCAGCGCGTTGATGTGACAGCCCAGGCCGCCCGGAGGTGTGATCACCGGGACTCCGCGCGCCTCCAGCTCGCGGACCATGTAGTCGATGAAGATCGGCCCCTGGCTGATCATGTCTTCGTCCATCGTCTCGTCGAGGCCCACGGTGAGCGCCTCGATCTCGCGGACGGACATGCCGCCGTAGGTCAGGAAGCCTTCGTATAGCGGGACGAGGGCCCGCATCTGCTTGTAGAGGTCCTCGGACTTCATGGCGATGCCGCCGCCGCGGGCGCAGCCGAGCTTGCGGGCCGAGAAGTAGATGATGTCCATCAGACCCGAGATCTCGAGCGTGATGTCGCGGATGGAGGCGTTCTTGTAGGCCGCCTCGCGGGTCTTGATGAACCAGAGGTTGTCGGCCAGCAGGCTGGCGTCGAACACGACGATCAGGCCGTGCTTGTCGCAGACCTTGCGGACCGCGTGCATGTTCGCGAGCGAGATCGGCTGACCGCCGATGAGGTTCGTGCCCGCCTCGAGGCGCACGAAGGCGATCTTGTCGGCGCCGTGCTTGGCGATCAGGGCCTCGAGCTTGGCCGTGTCCATATCGCCCTTGAACAGTTCTTCACTCGTCGTCTCGAGGGCGACGTCGCGGTAGATCTCCTCGACCGAGCCGCCGTTGAGCGTGATGTGGGCCTTGGTCGTGGTGAAGTGATAGTTCATCGGCACGATCTGGCCGGGCTTGACGAAGACCTGACTGAGGATGTTCTCGGCTGCGCGCCCCTGATGGACCGGCAGGAGAAACTTGGTGCCGAAGATCTCGCGCAC
>PMKV01000133.1:10971-30073 GCA_003157875.1 Chloroflexota bacterium | reverse complement strand
CGCGCGCGCCTGCGACAAGCTGACCCGGGCCGGCATCCCGCTCGGCAACCAGTCGGTCCTGCTCGCCGGCGTCAACGACTGCGTCCACATCATGCGAGCGCTGGTTCATAAGCTCGTCGAGTTCCGCATCCGCCCGTACTACATCTACCAGTGCGACCTGGTCGAGGGCTCGGGCCACTTCCGGACGCCGGTCGGCAAAGGCATGGAGATCATGGAGGGCCTGCGGGGCCATACCTCGGGCTACGCGGTCCCGACCTACGTCGTCGACGCCCCTGGTGGCGGCGGCAAGATCCCGGTCATGCCGAACTATCTGATCAGCTACTCGGACCACAAGGTGATCCTGCGCAACTACGAGGGCTACATAACCACCTACGAAGAGCCCGAGCACTACGAGGCGCACGACAAGACGAAGTGCAAGTACTGCCAGAATCCGCGGCCCGAGGTGGGCCAGGGCGGCATCGAAGGGCTGCTCGACGGCAAGCAGATGTGGATCGAACCTTCGGGTTTCGAGCAGACTCACCGCCGCGGCAACGAGACTGCCCACCGGCTCCAGGATCCTTCGAAGTGGGTTCCGTACGCCGTTGGGGCTATCGAAGGGACGGCCGGCGAGCCACGCCTCGGCCTGGAGCCCGGCTCGAGCGAGCCGGCGCCGGGGGGCACGGGAGTCGGGGGCCCGACTGGCGCCGCGGGCGGCGCCGTGCCGGAGACCTCAGGCGCTACGTCGGCGCCCGGTGCCGGTCCGCGGCGGAAGAAGGAGCCGACCTTCGAGTACCCGCCCGGCGAGGAGCCTCGCCCCCGCGATGGCGACCCCACCGGCTGGTCGCACGGCGAGCTGCTCTAGCCCCACGCCGTAGCGCGGATCGGCCCTCGGGCCTCGTCCGGAACGCGACGCGACGCTTGGTTTGCATAAGGTGCACACATCCGACCCGCCGCGCCGTGGGAAGCCAGCCTGGTCGTCCTTCTGGTGCACGCCGTGCACGCTTGCGACCGAGACCGCTCACCGGGCGCAGGAATCACTCGCCAGATGCGCCGAATCGACCCCTCGTCGTCACCTGCCGGCGCTGCTGGTCGCAATATGTTCATCAGGTGCAAGGTACGGAAGTCGATAGCGTCTCCGACGCTGGATCCTTGCACCAGGTGCACGGAAAGGACGCCGGCGAGGCAGGGCCCCGTCCCGGGAGCGACGTTCAGGCGCCGCGCCGCGCCGCGCCGCCAGACGCCGCCCCACGCCACCGGCGTAACATCGGCGCGTGGCTCCGTCGGAGCAAGCTGAGGGAGGGGCGAACGTGAACATAGACACGTGGCCGCCGGAAGGCAGCAGTCCGGTCTTCATCCGCGGCTACCACAGCCGCAAGTACGAAGAGTTGATCGAGGAGTTCCACCGCGACGCCGTGTTGCTCCTGCAACAGGGCTACCTCCCGGCCGGGCAGCATTACATTCAGGGAGAATGGGGCATCGGGTGGGTCCTGTTCGCCGTATTGACGATCCCCTTCCTCGTCGGGATCCTGCTGTGCTTCCGGCTCCTTCTCTCGCGCCCAATCGGGACCCTAACCGTGACCTACGTCCGCCGAGTCGGCGCGTAGCGGGCTCTCCGGCTCCTCATCCGCGGGGACGGCCGCCCATCGTGCGCGCGGCTGATGCACGGACCGAGGCGGCGGCGTACCGTGCGACCATGCAACGCGCTATCGCCACCCCGAGGCGTGAGCTTCAGCGACTCCACTGGAACCAGGACTACGCCGACATGGCCCTCGCGGCGGTCCTCACGGCGGTCGCGTTCTGGGCCGCCTATCGCGACGGGACTCGCTTCGACGTGATCAGCATCCCGCTCTTGGCCCTCCAGACCCTGCCGATCGCGTGGCGCCGCCGAAACCCGATCCGGATCCTGTGGATGACCGGCGTCGCGATAATCCTATATAGCCTGCTCGGCTATCCCGTCGGTACCTGGGAATCCTTCGGCGTCTTCGTGGCGTTCTACACGGTCGCCGCGAACGAACCGCGAAAGCGGGCGTCGGTTGCGGCGATTATCACCGCCACGGGCATCCTGGCCAGCTACGCGGCATACGCCATCTCCGGTTCCATGACAGGCTGGCTGACGAGCCTTACAAGCACGTACCTCATCTACGGCTTCGCCTGGCTGATCGGAGACAACCTGCGTGTCCGCCGGGCCTACACCCGGGAGCTGGAGTCCCACGCCGCTGAACTGGAGCGGGACAGGGAAGATAAGGCCGCCCAGGCGGTGTCGGAAGAGCGAGCCCGCATCGCGCGGGAGCTTCACGACGTGGTCGCTCACTACGTCAGCGTGATGGTCGTCCAGGCGACCGGCGCCCGCCGTGTCGTCGACAAGGATCCCGCGGCGGCGAAAGTCGCCCTGGAAGCGGTCGAGTCGGCCGGTCGGACAGCCCTGGCGGAGATGCGCCGGATGCTCGAGGTCCTGCGCGCGGACGATTCGGGCGTGGGCCCTCAGCCCGGCCTCGGCGAGCTGGAGAGGCTGATCAGTCAGGTCCGCGAGGTCGGCCTGTCGGTGGATCTCTCGATCGGGGGCAACGCCTGCTGTTTGCCGGCCGGCATGGATCTGGCCGCCTATCGAATCGTCCAGGAGGCGCTGACCAACACCGTCAAACACGGCGGCAAGGCTCTGGCCCGAGTAACCATCCGCTACAAGGCCGATACCCTGGAGATCGAGGTCGTCGATGACGGCCGGGGTGCCGCGGCGCCGCTGATCACCGGCAACGACGGCCGCGGGCATGGGCTTATCGGCATGAAGGAACGCGTGTCGCTCTTCGGTGGACTGCTGGAGGCCGGTCCCGTGCTCACCGGCGGCTATCGAGTCTTTGCCCGCATGCCCATCGAACCCGACGACATCGCCCGCGCCAAATCCGAGCGAGAGGCGGCCCGAGTGGCGGTCGAGGGAGCGGCCCAACGCGAGCGCCGCGAGCAGGCTCATCGCAACGCGAGCCGCTCCCAGCAACTCGTCAAGCCGCGGGTCGTGCCGCCGATGATGGTTCGCGTGGTGCCGCCACATCCCCCCGAAAGCAGCCGGCCCCACGGCCGCCGAGAGCAGGAGAACGAGCTGTGACAACCCGTGTTCTGCTGGTGGACGATCAGCCCCTGCTCCGCACCGGTTTCCGAATGATCCTCTCGGCCGAATCCGATCTCACGGTGGTCGGCGAGGCCGGCGACGGTGCTTCGGCCGTGGAGCTGGCCCGACGCCTCAAGCCGGACGTCGTGCTGATGGACATCCGCATGCCTGGCATGGACGGCATCCAGGCCACACGCGCCCTGGCCGGCCCGGGCGTCGAGGAGCCGATCAAGGTCCTGATGCTCACGACCTTCGGACTCGACGAGTACGTGGTGGAATCCCTTCGAGCCGGCGCAAGCGGCTTCCTGCTCAAGGACGCACCCCCGGAAGACCTCGTCGAGGCGATAAGGATCGTGGCCGCCGGAGACGCCCTACTGGCGCCGTCGGTGACACGCCGCCTCCTGGACCGCGTGGCCAGTCGACTGCCGCCCGCCAACGAGGACACGATCCCGGCCCTCGCCGAGCTCACGGAGCGCGAGCTCGAGGTTCTCAAGCTCCTGGCGCGCGGCCTCTCCAACGCGGAGATCGCGGAGAAGCTGGTCGTTTCCGAGACCACGGTCAAGACGCACGTCTCGCGCGTCCTGGCCAAGCTCGACCTGAGGGACCGAGTTCAGGCCGTCATCCTCTGCTACGAAACGGGTTTGGTCTGACGCCCGGCAAGTTAGCCGAAAGTTGCCGGCGGCTCCCGGGTCCAGCTCCGCACCATCTTCGTCCAGTAGGCAACGCCGAGTGCCAACACGGCAAATGGGACTGGCGCTGCCAACGGCGCAGCCCAGAAGATCCAGGCCTGCTTGAGCCCGCTCGAGGCGTCGCTGGCGGTAATGGCCGCATTGCATGTGCCAGGACCGATCGGGCAGTAGGACCCAAACCCGAGAGCCCCGCCATGGTTAGAGTTGAGCAGGACCGGTAGCACGGGAAGAGCCGCTATCGCGACCACCCAAGCAATGAGCAAGGCGAGGAACCCGCCCCAGAAAGCGTTTGCTCGGACCAAGGGAGCGCCAACCGTTCCGGCAATTAAGCCCGAGGCCAGGACCGCGCCGAATGCGCCCTCCCACCGGCCAATGTCAGTCGCTGAAACCTGGATGGGGTTCAGGTCGGGGCCCAAGCCCAAGCTGTAGTCGGCGACATTCAGTGACAGGGCGACGACCGGCAACGAGATGAAAGCGAACAGAACCGCGCGCAGCATTGGGTCGAATCGGGAAAGGAAGTCCGACTCATCCTGACCATCGTCCGCGCCGGCGCCCGAGAGGTCCACCCCGGCGCCCTCGCCAATCCCCTCACCGTCGTGCATTGGCAGAGTATGGAACCGGCGGTCGGCGCCCTCCTGTCGGTTAGCGGACATGACTGGCTGATTGCCCGCGGGGCGCAGACCTCCCATGCCGACAACGCAGGGCCGGCGTTGGGTCGGACCTGAGGCTCGCGTCATCCGTGCGCGGCGTTTCGGGGAGCCGCGTCATCCCATTGGATGACCGCAGGTTCACTCCCCTGGACGACCGGCGATTAGCCGTCACGGACGACGTCGCCGCGGGGCTGTGCCCGTAGCGTTGGGCACGACGACATAGACGCCATAGCGGCGTCCTCGACCCGAGATACCAAACACTTCACCGCGCAAACCAAGGAGGAACCCATGCGACTTCTGCGCGACCTGGGTCGCCGCAAGCTCCGCTCCACCCTGACCATCACCGGCATAGCCATCGGCATCATGGCCCTGGTCGTGTTCGGTTCCATGGCCAACAAGATGAACGCCCTGATCAGCGGCGGGAGCAAGTACTACGCCGACAAGGACATCGTCAGCATCGGCTCCATGTATTCCGGCAGCTTCCAGCCTCTGTCCCTCTCCGACGTCGCCAAGATCCAGAAGGTCGATGGCGTGGCGGCCGCCTCTGCCTCCATCGACATGATGCTCGACGACACCACGACCGCCACCATGGGCACCCCCGAGATGATCAGTGGCTACGTGCCGGGCGGCGACAAGGGTCTGGAGTCGTTCCCGATGACGGCCTCCACGGGCCGGATGCTGACCGCGTCCGACTCGGGCCATGTGGCGGTCCTGGGATGCGACCTGGCCCGCAAGCTCAACGCCAGCGTCGGCGGGACTGTCACCCTTCGCAATGTCGACTTCACGGTAGTCGGCATCCTGGCGCCGACGCTCACAGCCCCCGACAAGGACGCCATGATCCCGCTCGACACGGCGCAGGAGCTCTTCGTCAAGACGCTGCCGCCCCTCATCCAGTCCAAGCTCAACGCCTCCGACATCGCCACCAGCATCGTCGTCTACCCCAAGACCGGTGTCGATCCAGAGACGCTCAAGTCTCGCCTCGAAGCCGCTCTGGGAAGCTCCTACACCGTCATGGACGGCAAGGACTTCGACGCCATGCTGGGCAGCATCAGCACGATCTTCAGCCTGGTTCTGACCGGCGTCGCGATGCTCAGCCTGCTCGTCGGCGGCCTGTCCACGATCAACACGATGGCCATGGCCGTTGCCGAGCGGACGCGCGAGATCGGCATCAAGCGCGCCATCGGCGCATCTCGCCGGCGCATCCGCCGGGAGATCGTACTGGAGTCGGCGATGATCGGATTGACAGCGGGCCTGATCGGCCTCGTCATCGGCGCGGGGATGACGACCCTCTTCAACGACCTTGGCCGCGCGTCCGGGAACGTGCTCTTCGACCTGACGCTCGGAACCGCGCTCACCGCGGTGGCGTTCGCAACGATCCTCGGCGCGGCGGCCGGCTTCGTTCCGGCCTGGCACGCGTCTCGACTCGATCCCGTGACCGCTCTCCGGTACGAGTAGCGGCGCGGCGCGGGTCCCACCCCGAACCACAGCAGTGGGCCGCCGAGCGCAGTCCGCACAAGGAGACAACGATGGCAATCCTCAGCGGACGCAACCTCCGCAAGACCTACAAGCTCAGCAAGCGCAATACCGTCGAAGCCCTCAAGAACGTCGAGATCTCGATCGAGGCGGGCGAGATGGTGGCGATCATGGGCCCGTCGGGCTCGGGCAAGAGCACCCTGATGCACATCCTGGGCCTGCTTCACACACCGGATCCGAACCACGGCCCGGCGCCCGAGCTTCGACTCGGCGGCGAGGACGTGGCCGCGCTCTCCGACAACGCCCGGACAAAGATCCGGGCCCGCCGGATGGGCTTCGTCTTCCAGGACNNCTTCCAGGACTTCAACCTGGTGCCTACACTCACCGCCGCTGAGAACGTGCTTCTCGCTTGCGACTACGCCGGTGTCAAAGGCAAGGCCGCCAAGGACGCCACGATCGAGGCGCTGGGTCTCGTCGGGCTGGCCGACAGAGCCAACCACAAGCCGTCCGAGCTTTCGGGCGGAGAGCAGCAGCGCGTCGCCATCGCCCGCGCCCTGGTCAACAAGCCGGAGATCATCCTGGCCGACGAGCCGACCGGCAACCTCGACTCCGAGCGCAGCGCCGAGGTTCTTGCGTTGCTCCGCAAGTTCAACCGCGAGCACGGCCAGACCATCGTCCTGGTCACCCATGACTCGGAAGTCGGCGAGGCCTGCGACCGGATCATCCGGATGCGCGACGGTCGCATCCGCGATGCCGGCGCACGCCCGGGCACCCCGGTCATGGCCCCGCAACCCATCGCTGTTCCTGCATAGTTCTGGATAGAACCTAGATCGCCGGGCCGCCGAGCGCAGTCCGGGGCGGCCCGAGAAGCGCCGGAGCCAACGACGGAATGCGCCGGCCGACCGGGGATCGTATGAGGAGGATCAAAGAGTGGAACGGGATATCACTGCGGGGCCCGCGGCCCTGAAGCGCGAGCCCTGGACGGTCAGGGTCGCGGTCTGGAGCGCGCGCCATCGCTGGCCCGTTCTGGCCGGCTGGTTCCTTCTGACGATCGGCCTGATGATCGGCAGCGTGGCCCTGGGCGGCCAGCGGGCCGAGTCGATCATGGACAAGGGCAAGACGATCGGCGACTCGCAGACCGGCTGGAACGTCATGAGCGACGCCGGCAGCAAGAGCGCCGTCACGACCGAATCGTTCTACCTCATCGTCGAGAACCCGTCGGGCAAGCTCGACACCCCGGCCAATCGCGCCGCGGTCGCCGACATGACGAAGCGACTGACGGGCCTGACGGCGACCATCGCCGGCACGCAGGTTCCGGCCTTCTACACCGACCCCAAGAGCCAGCTGCCGCCGGTCGTCGATCCGTTCGTGCTCGCCGCGGCGGCGCCGGACCAGGCCCAGAGCGTTCTGTCGGCCGACGGCACCACGGCCATCGTCACTGCCCACGTCTCCGGTAACGACAGCGAGGCCACGGCCAAGGCGGACGCCATCAAGCCGCTGGCCGACCAGTTCAAGGTCGACTACCCGAATCTCACCATCTACGCCTTCAACAACCGCCTCATCAATGCCGACTTCGGCAACTACGTCGAGAATTCGCTCAATTCACTGCTGATCCCGACGCTGATCATCACGTTCCTCATCCTGTTGATCGCGTCTCGCTCGGCCGTAGCCGCTGTCGTGCCGATCGTTCTGGCGCTGAGCGCGATCGTCGGCGCCATGGGCCTGGTCGGCATCTACAGCCAGGCGGTGGCGTCCGTCAGCCAGTACGTCTCGGACATCGTCGTCTTGATCGGACTCGCGGTTGCCGTCGACTACTCGCTCTTCGTCATATCGCGCTTCCGCACCGAACGACGGGCCGGCCGCGACAAGATCGCCGCAATCGAGGTCGCCAGCTCCACCGCGGGTAGAGCCGTCTTCTTCAGCGGCCTGGCGGTCATGATCTCGCTCGGCTCGCTGCTCCTGATCGACGACAACATCTTCAAGTCGATCGCCATAGGGTGCATCGCCGTCGTCTTCATCTCCGTCCTGGGAAGTCTGACCTTCCTGCCCGCGACCCTTTCCATCCTCGACCGGGCCGTGATGCGCCTCGGCATCCCGTACCTCTCCCGCGATCACGGCGAGGGCCGAGGTATCTGGGGCACGATCGTGCGCATCGCCACCAACCGCGCCGTCATCGCGGCCGTCGCCGCGAGCGCCGTCCTCGTCCTGGTGGCCCTGCCCGTCTCCAAGCTCCAGCTCGGCTCGACGACCAACGACGTCTCGACACTGCCCCACAGCGTCGAGGGCGTGCGCGCCTGGGAGCTGATCACCACGAAGTGGCCGGCCGGCCGCAACCTGACGATGGACGTCATCGTCACCAACGCCAAGGATCCCAAGACGGCCGCCGCGATCGCGGATTTCAAGGCAGCCGAGAAGGGCGGGAAGATCGCCGGCGTCAACGCCGCCACGACCGCCATGTGGTACTCCGGTGACGGCACCGTCGTCGATATCGACGCCGCCATCCCGGGCACGCCCAACGACACGGCCAACTGGGATCTGACCCGAACCCTCCGGTCGTCGATAGTCCCGCAGTACTTCGGGTCGTTGTCCGGCACTCGGGTGTATGTAACGGGCGACGCCGCCTACACCATGGACTACGCGAACTGGTACGGCGGCCAGATGCCGATGGTGATCGTCTTCGTCCTGGGCATGAGCTTCCTGCTCCTGCTCGTGGCCTTCCACTCGGTCGTCATCCCGCTCAAGGCCATCATCCTCAACCTGCTATCGGCCGGCGCCGCCTTCGGTGTCCTCGTGCTGCTCTTCCAGGAGGGATGGTTCAAGGACATAACCGGCATCCGACCAAACGTCATCGAGGCCTGGGCCCCGGCGATGATCTTCACGATCCTGTTCGGCCTCTCGATGGACTACCACGTCTTCATCCTGACCAGGGTCAAGGAGGCCCGCGACCGCGGCCTCGCGTCCACCGACGCCGTCGTCAAGGGGATCACGATCACCGCCGGCACCGTCACCAGCGCCGCCGCGATCATGGTCTGCGTCTTCGGGGCCTTCTTCACGATCCAGCTGGCGATCATGCAGGAGCTGGGCATCGGCCTGGCCGTGGCCATCCTCATCGATGCCACCGTCGTCCGAAGCCTCCTGCTCCCCTCGCTGATGAAGCTGCTCGGCGAGTGGAACTGGTGGATGCCCGGCTTCCTGCGCTGGATCCCTCGCATCACCATCGAGGGCGAGCCCGAGGCCCTGCTAGGGGCGGGCGGGCCCGACCTCGACCAGGGTGCCGCCGGCGCATAGACGAATAGCCGAACTCAATTACGGCTCGCCGGCCGACGGAATTACACCGTCCGGCCGGCGAGCGCATATCATGTCTGGCGGATGCCTCCCGGAGCCGGGCGACCGGTCGAGGGAGTGGCGTCGTTGGTCCCGTCGCGGCGGCCGCCGCTCCAGCCTCACCATCCCGCGTCATGGGGCGCCCTGCTTCCCCCTCGGCTGGGCGCCCCACCCCTCCGGACGAACGTGACCGCATCAACCGAGTCCCAACCCGCGGCATCCCACATCTGGCTCAACGGCCGACTCCTGCCGGCGGCCGAGCCCCACCTCTCCGTGTACGACCGGGGCTTCCAGTTGGGCGACGGCGTCTTCGAGGCGCTGCGGGCGCGACGCGGCGTGGCCATCGAGCTGGCGGGGCACATGGCCAGACTGCATGGCAGCCTCGACGCCCTGGCATTCGAGCTGCCCTTCGGCGACGAGGTCATCGCCGCCGGCGTTGCCGAGCTGCTGGCCGCGGAAGGCTGGGACGGCATCGAGCCGCCGGGCGACGCCGCCCTGCGGATCACCGTGAGCCGCGGCTACGACCCCAAGCGAGGCTTGCTCCCGTCCGCCGGCGGAATCGCCTCGATTGCCATCCAGGCCTGGCCGTATCAGCCGCCCTCGCCTCGCCGCCTCCGCGACGGCGAGCGATTCATCACCAGCGTCATTCATCGCGACTCGGACTCGCCCGTCTCGGGCATCAAGACGACATCGCGGGCGGATCTGGTCTATGCCCGCCTCGAGGCCGCGCGGGCCGGCGCGGACGACGCCATCTTTCTCACGACCGACGGCCGCATCACCGAGGCGACGACGGCAAATCTGCTCGTGATCCGTGGCGATCTGTGCGCCACTCCCCGTCTGGGCACGGGACTGCTGGCCGGCACGACGCGAGCCTGGCTGGTGGAGCACGGCGACGCCGTCGGGTTGCGAATGGTAGAACAAGACCTGAGACCCGCCGACCTCTTCGAATCTGATGAAGCGGCCGTCTGCTCGAGCGTCGCCGGCGTCGTGCCCTTCGTCTCGCTCGACGGCCGCCCGATCGGCGGCGGAGCGCCCGGCCCTCGCACTATCGCCATGCGGACTGCCCGCGAGGCCTGGATCGACGCCGTCTCGCTCGAAGCCGCCGGGGCTCGCTAGCTGAGGGGCCGGCCGTCGCGTTTCGGGACCCGGCCTGTCCGGGGACCCCCGATCGGCCAATCGTCACCGAACCGGTCGGTCGCTACCATTCTCGTGCCGGAGGCCGCCGCCGTGGGCGGCCCGGGCATGAGCGAGCATCTCGACCGGAGGCAGATGGAGCTGGGCCACGAACGCTTGCCGGCGGACGGCGGAGATCGGCACGTCCCGGCCCCGGATCCGATCGCCCGCGACTACCTGCTCTTGGCGCTCCGCCTCGGCAAGGTTCTGCCCGGCCTCGTGGCCGCGTATTTCGGCCCGGCCGACCTGCGGGCCGCGGTCGAGGCCGAGGCCCCGCACTCCGCCTCCAGACTCCGCGAGGACTCCTCCGCCCTCGCCGCTCGACTCCCCCGAGAGGTCGAAGCGGAGGACCGACTGAGCTGGCTCCAGGCTCAGCTGGTCGCCCTCGAAGCCCAGGCGCTGATGCTCACCGGCGATCCTCTTCCGTACCTGGACTATGCCGAATGCCTGCTCGGGATCGCGCCCGAACGCACTCCGGAGGCGGTCTTCGAGTCGGCCGAGGACGACCTGGCCAGGCTGTTGCCCTCAGGTGAAATGCGCAAAGAAGACGTGCGCGACCGACTGGCGGCCTGGAACGCGCAATTCGTCATCGCCCCCGATCGGCTACCCGCCGTCGTCGAATGGCTGACGGCCAACCTTCGAGATCGAGCCGATCGAATGCTCGGCCTTCCGGCCGGCGAGCACGTCGAGTTCGAATACGTCTCCGGCGGACCGTGGAGCGCGTTCAACGAATACGCCGGCGCTTTCCGGAGCCTCATCGAGGTCAATACGGAGCAGGTCTCCACGCCCTCGGCTCTGATCGCGATGACGGCCGCGGAATGCTATCCGGGCCGGCACACCGAGCACGCCTGGAAAGAGCGCCGTCTCGTCGGCGAGATGGGCCGGCTCGAGGCGAGCGTGTCGCTGCTGAACACGCCCGAGGCGTTGATCGGCGAGGGCCTGGCCTTCATGGGCGAGCGGATGATCGCCCCCGACGACACGATGCCGGACCTGCTGCTGGAGCTATTCGAGCGGGGCGGTCTGCCGATCGCCGCGGACCAGGCCGCCGCCCGCGACGCCGCCGACAAGGGTGCCCGCGTCTCGCGGGCCGTTTCGAGCCTCCGAGCCGTGACCGCCAACGCTGCCATCCAGCTCCACGCCGAGGGGGCGTCGCGCCGGGACGTGACCGCATACCTGCGGCGCTACCTCCTCAGCAGCCCCGATCGGACCGACCGGCAGATGGCGCTGATCGAGGATCCGATCGGCAAGGTCCAGGTTCTCGTCGGCCCCGCGGGCGAGCGTCTGCTGCGGCGCTGGTTCGAGCTGGGCCCAGCCACCGAGCAGGTCTACCGCTTCAGCCGCCTCCTGCGCGAGCAGCTGACGCCCGGCGCGATCGCCACCGAGGTCACTTCCACGGGCTTCGGCGGCGCCGGCTGGCAGTAGCGGCCGTCTGAGCCTCTGCCACCGATCCCGAATCCCTCTTGACACCGCGCAACGGACTACCTAGAGTCTCTAGGTAGTCCTCGTCGATTTCCGGGGAGTTGGGGCGGGTGGACGGCCGTATGTCGAGGGATCAACTCAGAGAGCTGATTCTGGGGGTCCTCGTTCGCCGCGAGGCGTACGGCCTCGAGATCGCCACGACTCTGGCCGCTCGGTCGCCGGCGTCCGCACTCGACTCCGAACTTCCGGAAGGGTCTGTCTATCCCGCCCTCCGGTGGCTCGAGCGCCAGGGGTTTGCGACCGCCCGCTGGGTCGAGATCGGCTTGGGTGCACCGCGGCGGCGCTACTACAGCCTGACTCCCAACGGAAAGGTGGTTGCCGTTCGCCGGGCGCGGCGTTTGGAACCGCGTCCGCTCCCGACACCTTCGGCGGCCCGGCTGTGAACGAGCCGGAGGCCGTCGAAGATCGGCTGTTGGCTCATGTCGACTCGATCCTTGACGGCGCGTCGTATCGGAAACGCGACCGCGAGGACCTCGCGGAGGAGTTGTACGGCCACCTGTGGGAGCGCTGGCAGGATGCCATTTCCTCCGGGCTGGATGAGGAGACGGCGGCCGATGACGCGATCCGCTCCTTCGGCGCGCCGGATCGCCTGGGTCGAGAAGTGACGCTGGCCTACCACTCGCGTCTCTATGCCAGCACGATCGGGGTTCTGGTCCCAACGGTCACAGCCCCAAAAGACAAGCCGCGCGGCTACTGGATCATTTACCTGGTGCTCTTCACCTCGATGTACGCGACCGGAATGGCTCAGGGCCTGGTGCTGATGACCTGGACCCCCGTCCGAGCAGGCATCGGGTTGCCGGGCGCGGTCATGGCGTGGGTTGCCTCGTCCCTCGTGCTTTCTGCCTATACGAGGCGCCAGCATTGGGCCCTCGACTTCGCCCGGCTCGAGGCGGCCCTCCTGCTCCTGTGGGCCGGCTTCTTGTTGCTGACTGATGCCCAGATTCGTCCGGTCTTCGTCGGGTCCGCCGGTGGGATGGGACTCGCGGTGATCACCATGTCCCAGCCGCTGCGACTGCGCCCGCTCTCGAGCTGGCGCGACCTGCGCCTGCGGGCGCTTTCGAGCTGGATGAACGAGCGGCCGGTGCCGCGCCGCCTGCTCGTGGGCCTGGCGGCCATGCTGATCCTAGGGCCGGCGCTGCCCTTAGCCGCCCTCGGCGTCGCCGATCCAACACAGATCGGCCCGGCGGACCTCCACGTTAGCCTTCTTGTAGCGTGCGCTCGAAACGACTCGGGTGACGTGGCCTCCGTGGACGTCACCGCCTCGTTCGTCTTCGATCGTACCGATATGTGGCCGAATGGTCTGGAGCCTGACCTCACCGGCCGTGGACCGACGGACGAGATAGCGCTCACCATAGAGGGCGCCCAGCCGGCCGGCGTCCCCATGGCTGCCCTGCGCATGACGCGAGTGCCGAGCGGGCGCGACGCCACAAATGGCTCGCCTCTGACCATCGACGACGCCGGAGAACCGGATGGCGGCGCCCTCTGGGACTTGCCGGGAAGCATGCGTTTCCAGGCCGGGCATAGCTACGAAGTGACGTGGAACTACGCTGTCGACACCCCCGCCTCTGGGCTTCGCGACCTGAGCCGCGTGATATTCGGCTACGACCACCTGGAGCGGTTCTACCTGCAGGCGACCGCCGGGTGCGGCCAGGCCGCCATCGGCCAGACCGTTCCGCGGCTCTATGTGGCCGGGCCATGAGCGAAGAGCACGAGTCTGGTCCGCAGCTCTCGCGGGGGGAGTTCGCCCTGCTGATCCTGGGGCTGCTCGGGCGGCGCGAGATGTACGGCTACGAGATCGTCGCCGAGCTTCGTCGAACCACCGACGGCGCCATCGACCTGCCGGAAGGGACCGTCTATCCAGCCTTGCGGCGCCTCGAACGGGACGGATTGATCGGCGGGCACTGGGTGGAGGTGGCGTCGACGGCGCCGCGGCGGCGCTACTACCGGCTGACGACCGACGGCGAACGCGCCCTGGCCGACGGCCGAGCCGACTGGCTGAGATTCAAGACGGCCGCCGATTCGGTGCTAGACGCGTAGCCAAGCATCGGCGAAGAGCCAGCCGACCCGGCGGTCTCGATCGATCGACCCATTGCGCTGCGGCTTGCGACTCCTGCGGCTAGACTTTCCGTCGTGACAGAGAGCAGCGCCTCCAGCCCCAAGCCCGCCGCCAGGGCCGCCGCCAGGCCCGCGGCTAAGGCCCTCGCCAAAGCGAAGATCGCCGCCGCCGCCGTCGCCACACCGAAGGCCCGTCCCGGCAATCATCCCAACCTGGGCCTGGCCCCGATCGACCTGACCGCCGGCTTCCCCGCCGCAGCCGAGAAGGTCCGGGCCGACGCCGCTCGAATCGCCGCGGCCGCCCTCGAGGCAGCGGCGAAGGCGGACCCGACGATGCGAACGCGGTACGACGAGATCGGCCTGCGGCAGCTGCTGCGCGACGGCGAGCTGCTGGTCGAGCGCCTGGCGACCTGCCTCGCAAGCGGCCAGGACGGGCTGCTCGCCGACTACGCCGAATCGATCGGCCCCATCGTCCGGCGCCGCGGTGTGGCCCAGGCCGACATCGGTGCCATCTGCGCCGGCGTCCGCGAATCGCTTGAGCCCGACCTCGGCGCCGACGAGTTCGCGGCCGCCGCCCGCGCCATCGACACGGCCGCTGCCGTATTCAAGCGCAACGGCCGGCTCGGCGGCGACCGCCACAAGCGCAACGCGCTGCTGAAGTGGATGTACCGCGGCGTCTGACCTTGCTGCCGGGACGACCCCAGAACGGAGGTTGACATGACGATCAAGTGGGTGAAGGCCGATCCGCTAGTCATGCGCGGCGAACCGTTCTGCTACAACACCCGCCTGACCGTCCGCCAGCTGCTCGAATTGAGGCGCGAAGGCCACGGCGTGGCCCAGTTGCTGCGCGAGCACCCCGAACTGCGCGTCGTCGGCATAGCTGCGGCCTACCGCTACGCCTCCGAGCACGCCGACGCCTATCGCGAGTTCTTCGGACGCGACGGCGCCCTGACCGGCCCCGGCTTCACCGACGCCGAGGCTGCCGTCCTGCCCGAGGATCTGCGCATTCCCGGCATTGTCGTCGGGAAGCCGAAGGCGTCGCGCGCCCGCTGACCCGACAGGCCCCGGATTCGACTATTCCGACGAAACTGGTAGGATATCGATCGCCATGAGCGATCCGATCGCGGCGCTGCCCGCCGCCCCCACCGACACCTCCACCGCATCGGTCGAAGCCGAGGTGACGCCGGCCTTCGACCCAACCCGCCGGGCCACCGAACTGGCCATCCTCGACGCGCTCCGCAGCGTCGTCGACCCGGAGCTGGGGATGGACGTCGTGGAGCTTGCGCTGATCAGGCAGATCATCATCGGCGCGGAGGCGTCGGAGATCAAAATGGTCCTGACGACCCCGTTCTGCCCGTATGCCGGTTCGATGGTCCAGCAGATCAAGGACCAGGCCGAGTCGGTTCTCGAGCACCCGGTCAAGGTGACCCTGCTTGCCGAGCGGTGGGACCCACGCGACGCCGGACTGATGTGGTGACCGACAAGCCCGAACGCAAGTCGGCGGTAGCAACCCGTCGCGGCGACGACGGCACCACCGGACTGCTGTTCGGCGGCGAGCGAGTCTTCAAGGACGAACCCCGGACGGAGGCCTACGGCGCCATCGACGAGGCCATCGCGGCGCTTGGTCTGGCCCGTGCCGAACTCGGCCAGAAGGCCCAATACGGGACTCTGCCCCGGACGCTCGCCGGCCTGCGCGAGATCATCTTGCGTCTCCAGCGCGAGCTGTTCGTTGTCGGCGGCGAGCTGGCCACCGCCCCGGACGCGGTCGACCGCCAGAAGCCCGGCGAGACGCGCGTGACCGCCGCCATGGTCGAGGGCTTGGACGAGCTGCTGGCCGAAACCGAGTCGGCCGTCGAACTGCCGCGCGAGTTCGTGGTCCCGGGCGAGACCCGCCTGTCGGCCTCCCTGGAGCTCGCCCGGACGATCGTGCGGCGGGCCGAGCGGCGAGCGGTCGCGATAGGCCGCGCCGAGCCCATCCTCGGCGACCAGCTGGTGCCGTATCTCAATCGCCTGGCCGACCTGCTGTGGATTCTGGCCCGCGCCGCCGAGCAGGGTGAGTCTAGAATCGCCACGCCGTCCCGGACGGGGACGCGGCGGCGCGACGCCTGAAGCCAGGACCTCGAACGGAGAACCGATGAGCGACTATCGATACGATCAGGGTTCCGGCTATGCCTCCGGGCAGGCGGGCCTCCGGCCGGCGGCCGCGACCTCGGTCGGATTCCTGTCTCAGGCCTTCATGTGGATGTTCCTGGGCCTGCTGCTGAGCGCCTTCGTCGCCTACCTCGTACAGCACAACCTGGGCCTGGGTCAGACGGTCCTCAACCTGTGGCTGCCCCTGATCATCGTCGAGATGGTGATCGGCGTCGGTCTGCAGATCGCCATCCGGCGAATCAGCGCCACGGCGGCCCTCGGGCTCTTCCTGATCTACGCCGGCCTCAACGGCCTCACCTTCGGCGTGATCATCATGGCCTACACCTACCAGCAGGGTGGCGCGGCGACGGTCGTCGAGGCCTTCATGAGCGCGGCGGCCATGTTCGGCGGGGCGGCCCTGTACGGCGCCGTGACACGGCGGTCGCTGACCAACATGTTCGGCTACCTGGCGATGGCCACGTGGGGCCTGCTCGTCGCCATCCTGCTGAACCTGCTGCTCAACAACAGCATGCTGGACATGATCATCTCGATCGCCGGCGTGATCATCTTCACGGCCCTGACCGCGTCCACCGTGCAGCGCATCTCGCGTGGCCAGTTCGCGGCCATCACCGGCTCGACCGAGAAGGCGGCGGTCCTCGGCGCGCTGTTGCTCTATCTAGAGTTCGTGAACATCTTCCTGTTCCTGCTGCGCCTCTTCGGCGGCGGTCGCCGCTAGGGATCCCGGCGCGGCGCCAAGTCGCTCCGGTAGTGCATCATTCGCGTCGTGATCGCAGCCAGCCAACCGCGCCGTCTCAAGTCCACCGTCCGCTTCGCCGCCGGAGCAATCCTGGCCGCGATCGTCGTCGCGTGCGGTAGTCCCACCCCGACGCCCTCCGCAACTCCGTCCGCGACGGCCGTCCCGACACCGACTGCCTCGCCGACCGTCGCGCCGCTCGCCTCGATCGTGCCCGTCCCCACCTCGCAGCTGGTCGCCCCCGGTTCGGTCGCCGCACACCTGGACGACGCGAAGGCGAAGGCGCTTCAGACGGCTCTCGACGGCGTCCTGACCGGCGGCAAGTACCCCGGCGCTTCGGCCGCCATCGTCTTCCCAGACGGCTCGATCTGGAGCGGCGTCTCCGGCTCGGCCGTTCTCTCCCCCAAGACGTCGCTCACGACAGACACGCTGTTCTCGATCGGCAGCATCAGCAAGACCTTCGTCGCCGCCCTGATCGGCAGGCTCGCCGTGGCCGGCACGATCGGCCTGGACGATCCTTTGTCCAAGTACCTACCCGACTTCCCGAACGCCGCGAACATCAGCCTCCGGCAGATGCTCAACCACACCAGCGGCATCCGGGACCTGTTCGAGACGATGGACACGGCCATCCTCGCTCATCCCGAGGCGACGTGGACGACCGACCAGGTGATTGCCAAGATCGGCAAGCCGTACTTCGACCCGGGCACCGGCTACCACTATTCGAACACGGATTTCGTGCTGCTCGGGGCGGTCGTGGAGAAGGTCACCGGGCAGACCGTCGCGGCGCTGGTTCGGGCGTCGTTCCTGGCTCCGCTCGGGCTCGACCACACCTACCTCCAGACCGAGGAGACGGCCCAGGGCCCCGAGGCTCACGGCTACTGCCCCGGAGCCGGCCCCGCGTGCAGCTACGCCAAGACCAACGCCGCCTCGCCGCGCGACAACTCGGCCGGGACGATGCTGCCCTTCACGGCCGAAGCCACGGCCGTTGGATTCGCCGGTGCGTACGTTTCCACGGCATCGGACATCGCCATCTGGGCCAATGCCCTATACAGCGGCAACATCCTCGACATGGCCACCCTTGCGTCGATGGTGGACATCTCACCGACCATGGCCTTCAAGGTCAAGCCGCCGTATCCGTATGGACTCGGCTTCGAGGAGACGACCGTGGACGGCCAGGTAGCCTGGGGCCATCGCGGCAACCTCGACGGCTTCTGGTCGGCCGTCGAGTACCTGCCGGCCTACCACGTCACCGTGGCAGTCTTCATCAACGCCCAATGGGCCGACCCGATCGCGGCATCGTTTGCCCTTGCGAAGGCCGCCCTCGCCTGAGCGGGGTCCCGTCCTGGGTCAGGTCGGGTCCGAATGGGACTGAACGTGGCGGTGCCCCACCGCCGCGATCAGCGCTCCACGTGTTCGACCGGTCACGCATCCCGATCCCGCTCAACGCCAGCCCGGACGGCGTTATGCGCGGCATAGGCGCCAATCCCCACTCAACGCTATGCCCGGTGGCGCAAAGTGGCGATTGCCCCGCGCGGAACCCCCGCGCCGACTGTGACGCCCTTGGGTTGAGCTTGGTTCTCTCGTGACGTTGGTCCTTCTCGGTCGCCAACGCCGGTACGGAGTCCCTCGGCCCCACGTTGCGTCACCCAGGGTGTCGTTGAGCAGAAACGAGTCCGGAGCCCTGGCCGCGCCACCAGCACGGCTACACGCCGTTGGCCAGTGTACCGTCACCCGAGCGTCCGCCGGATCGGCCGCGCACGACAAGCCCCGCGGTCCCTCCGGCGGTGCGAAAGGGCGCTGGCGGAGCACAAGCTGGAAGCCGGAAGGAGTGTCGGCAGGATCCTCCGCCGACACAGCGCGCGGAGCGCGCTCCAGAGGCGGGGGAGGATGCCGGACTCCGGACGAAAGTCAAGCCGTGGCTTGACTCCTGACCCACGCGACTGCGTGAGCTCCCCAGCGCCGGAGGGCGCGTGAACCGCCGGGGAATCAAGAACCCGACGATTGCTCGCCGGGTTCGAGAGAGTCTACGAATGGCCTCGCGGCCCGCCGTTATGCGCGGCGAGAGGTGAAGCAGTCGCTGCAGTAGACCGGCTTGGTGCCGCTGGGGCGGAACGGGACCTGGGCCTCGCGGCCGCAGCTCGAGCACGTCGCCGAGAACATCTCTCGCGGGCCGGAGGAGTAGCCGCCGCGGCTGCCGCCACCACCGCCACTGTGAGCTCCGCCGCCGAAGTCACCACGCTGCGCCTTGCGGGCTGCGCGGCAAGACGGGCAACGGCGCGGTTCGCTGAACTGGCGA
>PMKV01000133.1:237-10934 GCA_003157875.1 Chloroflexota bacterium | reverse complement strand
GAGAGGAGCGATCGTGGCAGCCGCGGGATCCGGGGTCTATTGACCCGTCGGGCGGAGCGTACCACGTATGAGCGCGGATTTGTCTAGTGACTTAGCCCGCGACAATACCTATTTTCACGAGGCGGAATGGACGTTCCGACGGCCGGTCAGGACATCACCAACATGCCACCGCCCGCGGCCTTGGCCCTGTACATGGCTTTGTCGGCTCGGCGAATCAGGACTCTGCGATCGCCGATCGCGTTTCGTTGCCAGCCCACACCAACGCTGGCCCCAATCTGCAGTCTGAACGCCTCTCGATTCGTCAACGCCGCGAGCACTCGCTCGCCCACCATCTGGGCCTCGCCCTCGGAGACATTCGGCAGGACGACCGCAAACTCGTCGCCTCCCATTCGGGCTATGTCGTCGGTGTCGCGAACCACGTCCCGCATCAGATCGGCGACGGCCAGCAGCATCTCGTCGCCGACCTCGTGGCCGAAGATGTCGTTGACTTCCTTGAAGTGGTCGAGGTCGATCCAGAGGACGGCCACGCCACGCTCGCTCACCCTGAAGGCCTGGTCGAGACGTTCGGCGAACATGGTTCGGTTGGCCAGGCCGGTCAGCGGATCGTGAAGGGCCCGGTAGGCGAGCTCGCTCTGCAGCCGCTCCTGCTCGCGCAGCAGGTTCTGCAGCTCGGCGTTGGCAGCGGCTATCTCCGTGTTCGCGGCCTCGAGCTCCGCGTGGGCGGCCTCGAACTCGCGGGTCCGGCGCTCGGCTCGGCTTTCGAGCCGCTCTGCGAACTGGCGCAACCGTTCGTCGGACTGCTGGCGATCGGCGATCTTCCAGACCACGTCCATGATCTGGGTCAGCTGGTCGACGTCGACGTCTGTGTACGGGTCGGCCTTGTTGGCGACGCCGACGACGGCGACTACCTTGTCCCGGCTGATCACCGGGATCGTCATGAACCGCGTCACCGGGACTCCGCCTTCGGATGCCGCCTCATCCGGCGCGGCCGATTCACCCGGATCGTTTACGACGATCGGGGTGCGCTGGCCCGCGATCTCGTTCCAGACGTTGGATCTGGCGAGCTCGAACTTCCATTTCGGGTCGGCGATCTGACTCGCCTCTGTGGACTCCCGCGACCATGAATGGAGCGTGAAGCCGCCGGCGATTTCGTCATAGGCGTATATGTAGCCGAAGGCGCTGTCGCTAAGGCGCACGACCTCGGCCAGGGTGACGTTGATAAGCTCC
Organism: Chloroflexota bacterium; assembly: GCA_003157875.1. Classification (GTDB taxonomy): domain Bacteria; phylum Chloroflexota; class Limnocylindria; order Limnocylindrales; family CSP1-4; genus Fen-1039. The sequence continues at coordinate 9,707 of PMKV01000133.1, read as the reverse complement.
GGAACGCTGTGGCACTCCACTTCGGAGATGCGAAGCAGCGACCGAAGCCGGCGCTCTTCGGCGAGCTGGGCCTCCTCCGCCCGCTGTCGCGCGGTCACGTCGCGCATGATGAGCTGGCGTTCGCCGTCGCCGAGCCAGGCGACGCTGACGTCGATCGGCGTCGTGGTGCCGTTGCGACGACGAAGCATTCGCTCGAACCGCATCGAGGTCCCCGGCGGCTGGTCGAGCGTTCGACGGCCTATCTCTCGATCCACCGGCTCGTAGGTCTCGAGCAGGTCCAGCCCAACGATCTCCGAGGCCGAGTAGCCGAGCATCGCGCAGGCTCGTGAGTTGGCCAGCGTGACTCGGGCGTCGGAATCGACGACGACTATCCCGTCGGCGGCCTGCTCGATGAGGGTTCGGAAATGGCGCTCGCTGTCGGCCAGGGCCACCAGGATGGGGTCGAGGTGGAGCAGGCTCGAAGCGACGGGCTGATTGGCCTGGTCGGCCAGAACCTGGTGCAGGCGCGGCCCGGCGCCCTCGGGAGTGTCCGACCGACGGCGGCGCGGCGCGTCGACGGCCAGGCGAGCGGAACCGGCGTCTGTCTTCACGGGCTCTTCGGGGCTCTCGGCATCGGTTGGGTCGAGTATCTCCTCGGGGTCCGGGACCGTCACCGGGACAGACGTAACCGGGTCGGGCGCCGATTGGTTGGCAAGCGACCCCAAAAGTCGTGGGGGGCGGCCGGTCTCCGCCGCGAGCGCGAGACCAACGAGGCCCGGGCCACCCCGAGAGTCAGGTGTGTCGGCACGTCGAGGCATGTTCCGGTGGGCCCATCCTGATACGGCTGGCTGCTCTAGTCGTCGGGCCCCGGCAGGGCGGACTTGACCTCGCCCCTAGAGCGGCATCCCCTTCTCGAGGAATGCGAAGGCATGATCGAAGCGATCGAGCATGTCGATCGACGGGTCCTCGAGCAGGTCGATGAGAACGGCCAGCACGGCGCCCATGATGGCTCCGGCGAAGATCCTCAGTTCCAGGTCGTCCGCGGGCCTGCCGAGCCGGACCGCCAGCTCGTCGGTCATGATCCTGGCGGAGCGGATCATCTCGTTGATCCCAACCTGCCGTAGCGCGGGCTCCGAGAACAGTAGCCGGCCCCGGCCCATGATCTCGGCGAGCTGGTCAGGACTCATGGCTCCGAATACCTGGACCATGACATTGCGGAAGGCCGGGATTGGCGCCACCTCGGGCGGTTGAGCCCGCCACAGCGCAATGATGATCGGATCGAACGCGTCATAGGCGACGACGTCTTCCTTCGACCCGAAATATCGGAAGAAGGTGCTGGGCGACACCTCCGCTGCCTCGGCAATTTGCTCGACGGTGGTGGCGTCGTAGCCCTGCTGCCGGAAGAGGCGCAGCGCGTGCTCCTGGATCGCCGCCCGCGTCTTAGCCTTCTTGCGCTCACGTAACCCGGGTCTGTCTGCCACCGGCGATTCGCTCATGGCTGCATTCTGGCGCTTCTCCGCCGGATCATGCCAGTCCAAAAGCTCAGTGTCGAAAGACCGAGCGGCCACCGACCCACCGGCAGGCAGCCGCCCGAATGGCTCGGGATATCAGACTCCTGAGGTAGACGACACGGCGTCCGACGTCGCCTTGGCGTCGGGGTCTGCTGCTACGGCCGCAGGCGACCGTCCCGGGAGCAGGACCAAGGCGCCAACCATGGCCGCCACGGCGATGATCGCGGCCACGCGGGAGGCGTCGTCCATCCCAGCCACGAACGCGCTGCGAACGGAGTCGGCAAGAGCGGACGAGCCCATCTGTCCGGCGACGGCCAGCCCGCCGAATACGCTCTGCTGCACGGCAGCGGAAGCAGCGGCCGGCAGGCCGGCGACGGCAACATGGCTCTGATAGGTCGAGTTCAGGACGCTGCCCAGGATCGTCGCCCCAAAAGCCGGCCCGAGCTTGACGATCGCCTGGATGAGGGCGCCGCCGACTCCGCTGCGCTCCTCGGACAACTCCATTATCGCCGCCGAGGCGGCCGTTGCCAGACCCAGACCCGCGCCGGCACCCACGATGAAGCTGAAGCCGGCGATGTAGCCGTCGCCGGTAGAGACGGTCATCCCGCTCGCCAGAAGCATCCCGGCGGCCATGACGCCGAAACCGAATCCGACGGTGATCTTCGAGCCGAGCCGCAACGCGACCCGATCGGCGAAGACGGCACCGATTACCATGCCGCCGATCATCGGCAGGAAGCGCAGCCCGGCGCCCTGGGCGTCGACGCCCATGATGGCCTGCAGGTACTGCGGCAGCGTGAACAGAACGCCGAACATCCCGAAGATGCCCGCGCCGGCCAGAACCACGCCAACGCTGAAGCTGCGCGACCGGAAGAGCCCCAGGTCGATGAGCGGGTCGACGATCGGCCGCAAAGTCAGGAAAGCCTCCCACAGGACGAAGGCGGCGAGCACTGCCAGGGCGACGATCGACGGAACGATGGCGCTCACCGAGCCCCAGCCGTTGTCTCCCGCCTCGACCAGGCCGTACATGAGCGCCGCCAGGCCCGCGCTCGAGAGCATCACGCCGAGGATGTCGATGCTCGGCCGCCGCTCGCTCCGAGACTGCGGCACGAATAGGATGGCCGCGGCGAGTCCGATGAGAACGACCGGCACGTTCATCAGGAAGACCCAGCCCCACCAGAAGTGGGCCAGCACATACCCGCCGATGATCGGTCCGAGCGGCAGCGCCAGGAAATTGCCGGCGGCCCAGATGCCCATCGCCCGGGGCCGCTCGGTCTCGTTGAAGAGCACTGTAACGAAGGCAAGCGACATGACAATGAGCGCGGCACCGGCGACGCCCAGAACGGCTCGGGCGGCGATGAATACGTTCGCGTCGGGGGCATAGGCGCAGGCGACAGATGTCACGCCAAAGAGGACGATCGCGCCAACCAGCACGGTCTTGCGGCCAATCCGGTCGCCCAGGAGGCCGGCCGGCAGCATCGCGGCGGCAAGTGCGAGCGTGTAGGCGGTGACGAACCATTGGAGTTGCGACTCGGAGGCGCCGAACGACTTCGAGAGCGTCGGGAGGGCCAGACTCAGGACCGTCTGATCGAGCCCGATCGCGACCAGGGAAAGAGACAGGGCCGCGAGCGCCAACCAGCGGGTGGAGATCCCGCCGGAGCGCCGAGTCGTCGGCTGGGACATGGTAGACGCCGCCTTTCCACAGTAAGTTGCGGGTGGTAGTGTCTATGATATGCGAGTCGATGTCAATAGCGTGTGACTAGCGCGCTGCGCCCGACGCACCAATCTCGGCCAGGAGTGCCCGCAGCTCACGAAGCGTGCCGGCAAGTCGGTCCAGCTCGGCCCCATCGAGCTCAGACAGACGCTCGCACAGCCAGGCCCGTGTTCGAGCGTCGCACTCCGCCAGCGTCGCGTCTCCGGCTTCGGTGAGGCGCAGCTCCACGCGACGACGCTCCTGCAAGTGCTGCACCCGCGTCACCAACGCCGCCCGCACGAGTCGCTCGACCATCTGAGAGGCGGCCGGGAGCGTCGCGCCCAGGTGCTCCGCCACCGGGGAGAGGCTCGTCCCCGGATGGCGCCCGACGAACCGCAGGAGCCGGAACTGCGCCACCGTCAGGCTGGCAGCGCGGCCAGACCTCATCTGCTCGCGAATGGCGCGCATCGTCGGCGGGATCGTTTCGAGGATCACCGTCGCCACCTGGTCGGGTGTCGTCTCTGTCACGGGATCATGGTACATTAGTTAACGGTGCTAACTGTTCTCGTACAGCCGGCTGAAGCCATCGAGAGCCGGACGATCCGCAGGAGATCGATGCCACCAGCGATTTCGACCCACGAGTTGACCAGGCGCTTCGACGAGCTGATTGCGGTCGACGCGTTGAGCCTGGATGTGCAGCCGGGCGAGGTCTTCGGCCTGCTGGGTCCAAACGGCGCCGGCAAGACCACGACCATCAAGATGCTGATCACGCTGCTTCCGCCGAGCGGCGGCGAGGCCACCGTCGCCGGCCACGACATCAGACGCGAGCCGCGGCTGGTGCGCCGCTCGATCGGCTACGTGCCGCAGCTGCTCTCATCGGATGGAGCGCTGACGGCGCGTGAGAACCTGATGACCAGCGCTCGCCTCTACCACCTGCCGGGCTCCGAGCGGCGCGCCCGAATCGACGAGGCTCTCGAGTTCATGGGCCTCGAGACCTCGGCCGACAGGCTCGTCCGAACCTTCTCCGGCGGGATGATCCGCCGCCTCGAGATCGCCCAGGCGATGCTCCACCGGCCGGAGGTCCTCTTCCTCGATGAGCCGACGGTCGGGCTGGACCCTACTGCCCGAAAGGCCGTCTGGGAGCACATCCGCGGGCTTCGCCAGGCCGAAGGCACGACGATCCTGCTGACGACGCACTACATGGACGAAGCCGCCGAACTGTGCGGTCGAGTCGGCTTCATGCACCTGGGCAAGCTCGTCGCGCTCGGTACTCCGGCGGAGCTTGCCGCCGAGGCCGGACCGGGCAAGGACCTGGACGACGCATTCACGTACTTCACCGGATCGGGGCTGAGCGAGACCGGCGAGCAAGGAGGTCAATACCGTGACGTCGCTCGAACGCGTCGTACGGCCCGCCGCCTGGGCTGAACCGCCGGCGCCGCTGAGGTTCGTCCTGGATGCCTGGACGATCACCGAAGGCGAGTTGCGCAAGCTCCGCCACGATCCGACGGAGCTGCTCACCCGGGCCGTGCAGCCGTTGCTGTGGCTGCTCGTCTTCGGCCAGGTGATGGCCCAGACTCGAGCCATCCCGACCGGCAACCTCGGCTACATCGACTTCCTGGCGCCGGGGATCCTGGCCCAGAGCGCCCTCTTCTCGGCCATCTTCTTCGGCATCGCCGTCATCTGGGAGCGCGACCTGGGGGTTCTGCACAAGTACCTCGTAAGCCCGGCGTCCCGAAGCGCCCTGGTCACCGGGAAGGCGCTGGCCGGCGGGCTTCGGTCGCTCGTCCAGGCGGCGATGGTTTACGCGCTGGCCCTGGTTATGGGGGTCCACCTGCAGCTGGATCCGCTGTCGCTCGTCGGAGTCTGCCTGGTCGTCGTGCTGGGATCGGCCGCCTTCGCGACCTTCTCGCTCGTGATCGCCTGCCTGGTCCGGACCCGCGAGCGGTTCATGGGCATCGGCCAGATCTTGACGATGCCGCTCTTCTTCGCCAGCAGCGCCATCTACCCGATCGCCATCATGCCCGGCTGGCTCCAGGTGATCGCCCACGTCAACCCGCTGACCTACCAGGTCGACGCGTTGCGCGGTCTGATGATTCAGGGCTCAACCGAGAGCTTCCCGCTCGCCCTCGACTTCGGCGTTCTGGCGTTCACGACGGTCGTCCTGATCGCCATCGCGGCGCGTCTCTACCCGCGCCTGGCGCAGTAGCCTATCTAACCGACTTGGGCCGGGTCAGCTCTCGATCGGCCTGCGAGATGGTCCGCAGCACTTCGGCCTTCTGGGCATCCACGCGATCCAGGGCGGCGTAGACATCCGCCCACGCGGCCCGGAGCATCGCCACTCGCCCACCCGGGCCCGAAACCCCGGCCTCGAGCGCGGCGGCGTGGTCGGTCATGGTGCTGGCGGCGATGCGGGCCGCTTCGAGCTGCTGGAGGGCCATGCGCTGGCTGGCCGCGGCACCGGCGACCATGACGGCCGTCCGCAGGGCCGCCGTGGTTGTCGAGATAGCCGAAGCCACCGCTCTGATGACCTCGGCGTTGTTCGCCTCCACGATCTCGAGTGCCGCGAAGCCCTGCATCACGATGGCCAGCTGCGTCAGGATCTCCTGGCGACGCCGCTTCACGACCGGCAGGACGTCCAACCTCAGCGCCTCGGCCCGATCGCCCTCCACGCCTGACATCGTCTCGATGCGAGACGTCAGGACATCGTCCAGTCGGGCTGCCAGGTGCGCGTACTGGCGCAGCGTCTCCATCTCGGTGGCCAGCGACATCTGCTCCGTGGCGATGGCGGCGTTGTCCTGCTCGAGCGCCAGGCGCCCCTGCGTCAGCGAGGCGAGCAGCTCCTCCAGGCGAGGCTGCGACCTGGCGAACCGTTCGAAGTAGCGGTCGACCGCCTCCAGCTCGTCTCGAGCCGAGTTGCGGTTTCCGAGCTTGATGGTCGAGGGGTCGAGGCCTGAGGCCGTCTTGCGCAGATCGGCCAGGAGCCGGGCCAGCGGAGCCTTTGCCGCCAGCAAACCACGAACAGCCTGGAAGCGGCGGTCCAGGAGCCGGCCGCTCATGGCCGAAGTGGCGATGAAGTCGCGCTCGCCGAGTTGGCCGATGGCCACGATCGACCGGTCGTATTCGGGGCTGCCGACCGCCAGCGAGGAGATAGAGTCCAGATACTGATCGACGAGTCGCTCGATCCGCTCGACGTCGGCCGGGTCGATCTCGACAACCTCGTCGTCCGGGCCGCGGACGCCCGCGGGCCGACCCGGGGCGCCGCTCGCGGAAGCGCCGCTCGTGGCTCCGGAAACGAATCCCGGCGGGGCCTTGGCTGGCTCCGCCGGGTTCGATGACTTGCCTGATTGACTCACCGTGTCGAGCGACCTACCCCTTCGGCGCCTCTGGCGCCTTCGGCGCGTCCGCGGGCTTCGGCGCAGGCGCCGGGGCCGCGGCCGGAGTGCGTCGGACGGCGGGTGCCGCCGCGACCGGCTTGGCCGCCGGAGTGGCTCCGTCGCCCGGCGTCGGCTTGCCCTCCGGCCCGGTGAGCAACGGGGTGATGGTCCGGCGGGCGACCGTCGCAAGAGCCCCGGCCTCCTGGATGATCTCTGCCAGCGCGCTCGTGACGCCCTGGGCGCCGTTGAGGACCGTGAATTGGCCGACGTGGGCGAATGGCTCGGCTGCCGCGCGGACGATATCCGGCATGGTCTGGGCGATCTGCTGGGCGATGACCGCTTCCTGGTTCTTGCTGAGCGCAGCGGCGCGACTCTCGATGCCGGCCGCCTCTGACATGGCGCGGGCCCTGATCGCGTCGGCCTCGGCGAGACCGCGGGCCTTGATGGCGTCCCCGTCGGCCTGGCCGTTGATGCGCGTGGCATTGGCCTGGGCCTCGGCCTGGACCTTGACGGCCGTGGCCTGGGCCTCGGCCGCGAGACGTACTTCCTGGGCCGCGGCTTCGGCCTGCCGGATGCGGACGTCGCGGCCTGCCGCGGCGAGCGTGGTCTGGCGATAGGCCTCGGCGTCGGCCGGCTTGCGGACGTCGACCTGGAGCTGCTGTTCCTTCTGTTGCGCCTGCAGCTCCGCGACGCGGGTTTCCTGCTCGACGACGGCCTGGCGAGCCTGGGCCTCGGCGAGAGGACCCTGCTGGGAGGCCTGACGCTGGGCTCGGTCGATCTCGGCCTGGAAGCCGGCCTTCTTGATCTCGGTGCCCCGGATCGACTCGGCGATCTGCCCCTGAGCGGTCTGCTCCTGGGCAACGGCGGTCTGGTCGGCCTGGGCGCGGGCGATGCGGGCGTTCTGCTCGACTTCCGCCTGGTGCGGGACGGCCAGGTTCTCGATGTAGTTGGAGGGGCTGGTGATCGACTGGATCTGGAACGAGTCGATGACCAGACCGAAGGACTCCATCTCGGAGGTGCAGCGGTCGCGAACCTGCTGGGCGAACTTGTCCNNCTGGTCGCTGATCATCTCCTCGACCGTCATCGAGCCTGCAATGGCGCGAAGGTGGCCGACGAAGACGTTCTGGACCTTGGACTCGAGCTCGGCCGCCGGGCGATCCAGGAAGCGGCGGGCGGCGTTGGCGATGGAGCGGTAATCGTCGCCGACCTTGTAGACGATGACGCCGCGCAGATCGAGCCGGATCTTCTGCTGGCTTACGCACGGGACCTGGATCTCGCTCTCGTGAGCCATCAAGGACAGGGCCCGGACCTTCGACAGGCCCGGCATGACGAGGCTTCCGCCGCCGGTCACGATCTTGAAACGCATGCTTTCGCCGGCAACCTGTCCGGCGGAGTGGCCCGTGCCCCAGCCGGAGATGATCAGGGCCTCGTCCGGCTCAGCGATCCGATAGGTCATCTTCAGCAAGATGATGACCACGAGGAGGAATACGAGGAGGGCGACACCGGCTATGGCCAGGATCGTTTCGAATGGAGTCATCGCGGGAGCCTCACTGTATCGGTCGGTGCCACCTCAACCGTCCGTCCCCCCAGGCTACCGACCACCAGAACCTGGGTGTGTTTCTTGATCGTCATTTCCGGGTCCGCGGCGGACGCCAGGAACCGTTCAGTTCCCCCTCGGACCTCGATGAGCACCTCGCCGAGGTGCCCCGGGGTAATGTCCGCCGTGACTCGACCCATCTTGCCGATGACGTCGTACGACACAATCCACTCTCCGAACGCTCACGAGATATGCGCGCCCATGTTAGTGCTTCGATGACGCGCGGTCGGGCGGAGTTCGTCGCTGTACACGATGGCGATCGGCTGGCAGAAGGCGGCATTCTCATCATAGGTAAGACCACGCCGGCCGGCCTGGGGTTCGCCCCTCCGTCGGGAGTTCGAGCGGAAGACGAAACGGGCCGCTCGGAAAGCCGGGCGGGCCGCAGCGACGGTGTGCGCGGGAGCTACTTCCAGTAGCCCGTCGCGTCGATCGAGACTGTGGGTGAATGTTGGGTCAGGCTGGGTCGCGTCCGCGGCCCCGGGCCGTCCGCGGCGCTCCGTGGCCGGCCCGCCGGCCGGCCAATCCTGGTGCTTCGTTGACGCTCGCAAGCGAATTGCTATACTCATTTCCGACAGCATTGGTCGGAATTAGCCGGCGTCGTCCGGCCCACGACCGACATGACAAGGAGCGCCCCCTGGCGACTCGGACGTACCACAGCACCGGCGCCGTCTCCTTCTCCACGAAGGGCGAATACGGCGTGCGGCTGATGGCCCAGCTGGCCCGACGGCACGGCACCGGGCCGGCCAGCCTGACCGAGATCGCCGAGCAGGAGGACCTGCCGCGCGCATACCTGGAGCAGCTGGTCATAGGCCTTCGCGACGCCGATCTCGTGCAGAGCACCCGGGGCGCCCACGGCGGATACGAACTCACTCGTGCCCCCGAGAAGATCGTCATGGGCGAGGTCATTCGAGCCCTCGAAGGGCCGATCGCACCGATGATCTGCGTGACCGACGATCCGAACCACCTCACGTGCGAGCGTAGCGGCCACTGCACCGTCAACTTCATGTGGGTGCGAGTGCGCGACGCTATCGCCGGCGCCCTCGACTCGATGACCCTGGCCGACCTCGTTCCACAGATGGCCCGCCTGACCCCAACCGGCCTGCCGGTTCTGGTGGCAGGGGCCGATCGCGCAACACCCACCAGCCCCCTCCCCTGACCCTCGCCGACCGCGCGGGACCGCCACCCCAAGGAGCAATCGAGCCACCGTGAGCGACCAAGACCTCGTCATCCGAGACCTGCATGTGGCCCCGGCCGCGAAGCCCGATCACGAGATCCTCAAGGGCATCGATCTGACAGTTCGCAAGGGCGAGGTCCACGCC
>PMKV01000133.1:0-184 GCA_003157875.1 Chloroflexota bacterium | reverse complement strand
CCAGTACCCGATGGCCATCCCCGGGCTGTCCGTGGCGAGCTTCCTGCGGTCGGCCATCAACGCTCGCCGGGCCGGCCTTACCCCGGACCCGGAGATAGACCCAACCGACGCCTTCAGGGGAGGGATCCCGATGGGCGAGTTTCGCAAGCTCGTCCGCGAAAAGATGGCCCTGCTCAAGATGGAC
>PMKV01000138.1 GCA_003157875.1 Chloroflexota bacterium | reverse complement strand
CCTTCGACGCGAGGACCGTCCCGTCCGGTATCGCGGGATTCCCGGTGGTTCCCTGGACGGTGACGCTCACCGACACGCTGCTGACGTCGACACCAAGGTACAGATCTACGCTGTCGAGCGGGCCGTACATGCCGGCCGTGAAGGTCTGGGCATCGATGGCCGAGTTCTGGTCGAAATCGTCGACGACGGCTTGCGTTTGATCGACGGTGTAGGTGCTGGCCAGAGCCAGCCCCGGCGCCAGGCCGGCCAGCAACAGCAGACTGGTGAGGAGGGCGATTGCGGAGCGCTTCATGTCTGGGACCCCCGGTGGAATGGAATCGGCAGTGGCGTTCTCGCGGCGCATTCGCGCTCGCGAGAGGCCGGAAGATAGTACACTGCGCCACTTATAATTCCCGCCAAATCGGGTAGGAGTCCCACCTCCCGGCACCGGGATTGCCCGGTGTCTCCCCAGGCGCGCCGCGAGCGGCCCAGCCGACCCCGGCGTAGTGCGGGGCGAGACACGAGTGTCGGATAGCCGACCGATGCAGCTCTCTATCCGAGTTGCGTCCTCAGGCGGTCGAGGGGCTCATGCGGGCCCCGGCCGCGACGACCGTGACTGCCCGAACCTGCGAATCCGCGCCACCATTGCCACGGGTGCCAGAAGCGCCGCCGTTGGGGTTGGCCCCGGTGGAGGTGTTGGGGTGGCCGGCGCTGTGCCGCCGAGCAACAGCAGCCCGTCGACCTTGTGGTAGTGGGAGGACCACGTGTCGGTGTGAACCACGACGCCGGCCGTGTTGGTCACCGTACGCGTCCGGACCGTGTCGAAGCCGTCGGTCGGAAAGTCGGCGCGCCCCCACTGGCCCGGCTGCAGCTTGGTCGTGTACTGGGTGTAATCGCTGGCCTTGACGACATTCGCCTTGAACTCGGGGCTGAAGGTAACCGTGCGCCCGAGCGGCAGGCTCCAGAGCTGGACTGTGATCGAACTCGTGCTGCCGTACGTTGAGCCGGCCACGATCACGATCGGGTTGGGCGTGTCGTTGGTCCACACCATGTCCCATGTCTGATCGGCGCCGTTGGAATAGACCGTGGCGTCGAGCCCGACCGGATAGCGGTCGATGTAGTAGTAGTGGGCGTGCCGCTCGTCGATCTGAAGACCGGCCCTGGCCGCCGCGTTGAAGACGGTCGTGGACGCCGAACAGATGCCGCCGCCCATTGCGCCGGTGTGGCTGCTCTTGCCGTCCTTGATGACGCCGCCCCAGGTGTAGCCGTGGGCCTGGTCGACCGGGCTGACGGCGGCGAGGAAGCTGAACTGCTGGCCGGGGCCCACGATCTGCCCGTTCAGCAGCGTCGCCGGCACGCGAATGTTGGCGCCGTTGCCGTTGCTGATGTCCGGGTAGAAGGTTGTCGTCCAGCTGCCGATATCGACCAGCCGGCTCATCATGTCGGCCGTGACCGCCGGCGATACCGGCGTGGTCAGAGCCGAGATCTTCGAGACTCGAGTCCCGCCCGAGGCCAGCCCGTCGAGGTAGCCGGCGATGGCCTTCGCGGTGGCGGCGACGTCGATGTCCGCGCCGTCCTTGCCGCCCTGGACGGTGGGTGGCGCGCCCGACTTGTCGTAGGTGATGGTCGTTGCGACCGGATCGATGCGGAGCTGTTTCGAAAGCCCCGCGAGGTACGACTGCATCAGCGCGGGATCGGCGGACGGGCGGTAGATGCCGTCGATCTGGGTGCCGAATACGATCCAGCCGACGACCGTGTCGGCGGGGATCATGAACGACTTGGGAGCGCCGGCGGTTTGACCCGAGGCCGAGGCCCCGGAGGCCGGGGCCTTTGAGGCCGCGACGGCTGAAGCCGAGACTCCTGACGCCGGGGCTCCTGACGCCGGGGCTCCGGATGGCGGGATATCGGTGAGGCTGACCTCGAGGGTGACGTCGACGAGCATCTTCTGAGCCAGCGAGATGGCGGCCTGGGCATCCTTGTCGCTGACGCGTGGCTTCAACTCCACGAAGGCGCCGCCGGCCTGGAAGTTGGCGGGGGCCTCCGGCTCGGTCAGGTGAGTGATGATCGCGTCGGCGAGAGCGGGCTCGTCGATGCCAACCCCGCTGTTCGATCCCTCCCAGGCGAACGTCCCGCCTCGAACCCACGCCTGCGCGTCCCACGGTGTTACGTTCTGGCTCGCCAGCTGGCGGAGGCTGGTCGCGACCGCCTTCGGGTCGAGACTCACAACCGCCGGCAGGTTTCGGGGAGTGATGGCCGTCCGGGCCATGATGGCGGCGTCGCCGATCGGGTTGCCCGAGTGCCCGATCGCCATGACCTCGTCCGTCACGAAGCCGACGTCGAGCGTGCGTCCGAGCCGCTGATAAGTGATCGTGGCCGCGCCGGCCGGCGTCGAGACGGTGACCTGACCCTGACCCAGATACCCGTAGGCCGAATTGAGCCTGGCGGTCACCTGGTCGCGGCTCAACCCGGACAGATCGACCGCGCCGACGTGCACGCCCGGGACGACACGGTTCGCGTTGGCGCTCAAGATCAACATGACCACGGCCGCGAGCAGGGCGAAGCCGGCTATGGCCCCGACGGCGAATGCAAGGACGGCCCCGACCACCCGCCGGGCCCGTGGGCCAAGCTTGACTCGGGCCAATGGGTTGTGCAGGCGCACGCGGAACGAGGGCACGCGGAACGAGGGCACCCGGAACGAGGGCACCCGGAACCCGATTCGGCGTTTGGGCGCGACCGAGTCCGACACGGCGGCGAGTGTGGCCGACTCGGCTCCATCGATCCGCTTGGATTGGTAGGCCGCCTCGCTCTTCGGCGGGTTCCACTCAGCGGTTCCAACAGAATCCAGGATCTCGTCGACCAGATCTATCTCTTCAGTTGACATCGCGGTTCTCTCACCCCTCGGGAAAGATTACCTTGCGTCGGCCCTTTGGTGTCGAAGCGCTCGCTGAATGACGTGGCGTGATCCTCGCCGCACGGTCCGGGACGGGTCGTAAATGTATACCGATTCAGTGGCAGAATGCGGCCTCAATCGACCAGTGCGCGGCGAGACCGGCCGCGATACATCACGAAAGAGGCACGAAATGGCTGAAACCATGGCCCCCGCCGTCACCAAGCCGATCTGGATCGACCTGGCGAGCTCCGATCCGGCGGCCGCGCGCGAGTTCTACGCGAAGCTGTTCGGCTGGCAGGTCGAAGTGAACCCCGACCCGCAATACGGCGGCTACGGCATGGCCAAGATGGGCGGCCAGGACATCGCCGGCATCGGCGGCAAGATGATGCCCGAGGCGCCGACGGCCTGGTCGCTCTACAACTACACCCCGGACGTGGCCGAACTGGCGAAGAAGGTCGTGGCGGCCGGCGGCAAGGTCATCGCCCCGCCCATGGCGGTGGGACCGCAGGGCACCATGGCGGTCTTTCAGGACCCCTCCGGCGCCTACATCTGCGCCTGGCAGCCGGCGATGATGCAGGGCGGGCTCGGCGATCCTGGCAAGTCCGGATCCTTCGGCTGGGCGGAACTGAACTCGCGCGGAGTGGACAAGGCCCTGCCGTTCTACAAAGCGGTCTTCGGCTGGGACGCCAGGGCCATCCCGATGGGCGAAGGTCAACCGCCGTACTTCGAGTTCCGGATCGGGGACGAGCGGATCGCGGGCGGCATGGAGATGAGCCCCATGGTCCCGGCGCAGGTGCCCAGCTACTGGCTGGTCTACTTCACGGTCGCCGACGTGGACGCCTCATTCAAGACGGCCCTGTCCGCCGGGGCCCGCGAGATGCTTGCCCCGCAGGACTTCGCCGGAGGCCGCTTCGCGATCCTCGGCGATCCGCAGGGCGCGAGCTTCGGTCTGCTGAAGATGGCGGCGCGGTAGAGCCGGAGTCGAGGCGCCGCGGCTGAGCACGCGGCTCAGTATCATGAAGTGACCCGTCGGGGCGCTAATCCGCCCCGACGCCAACCTTCGCCCTTCTGGTTTCGGGCGACGTCTCACGCCCGACCGAAGGAGAAGGGACATGCCTCTGCTGGCGGTCTTCGGCGCGGCGTTCATCGAGATATGGTTGGGCGCCCCGACGGGCCTGGCTCTGGGCCTTCCCGCGCCGATCGTGTGGATCATGACCGTCGCCGGGTCGATGACGAGCGTCACCATCGTCGCGTTTGCCGGCGACGCTCTGCGTGGTTGGCTGCTCCGCCGATTCGGCAAAGGCGGCTCTCCCCGGAAGGGTCGCATCTACGCCGTCTGGCAACGCTATGGTGTCCCCGGGTGGGGCCTGGTGTCGCCGCTGTTCATGAGCCCGCCCATGGGCACGGGCGTGGCGCTGATGCTCGGCGCGCCGAGGAGGCGTCTGCTCGTCTGGATGTTCGGCGGCGTGTTGCTCTGGGCTTCGATACTCGTCGTGGCCTGTCTGATAGGCATCGGGCTGGTCCACGCCGTCCAGTGACGCGGCGGCGGCTCTGCTCCGGCCCCTTCAGGAGATGAACAGCTCCACGGCCTCGTCGTCTCTGGGTGAGAGGCGGCCATCGCGCGACTTGAGCTCGAGCTCCGGCGCCGGGACTTTGCCGGCCAGCGCCGCCCGCATCCGGGGGAACTGGCTCCCGGTCAGGAGCTTGTACGTGGTGAAGAGGGCGACCTTCGGCCCGACGCCGCTCCCGTCGAGGCGGGGCATGTCGCGGACGAAGGCCAGCCACGGCTCGTCCGGATGCTGACCGATCACGAAGAGGCCGCTTGTCCAGCAACCCAGGAAGAGGAAGTCGGCGCCGGCCAGGGTTGCCATGTCGCATTCACCGACCGAGACCAGCTGGGTCATCACGCCCTTGGTGCGGAGGAGGGACGAGATTTCCTCGGCATAGCGGCGCGTCACGCCGGTCCGGCTGCGGTAGACGACAACTGCCCTGGCCACGCTCACTCCTCCGGGTCGCGTCCGATCGCCGAATCCCGATCGTTCGGCCCGATCGATCGGTTCGATCATGCGGCGAGGGCGCCACGAAATCAATCGTTCGATGGGTCGACCGCCCGTCAATCGCGCGCAGGATGCCAAAGACCCTGGTGCGGCCCAGGATTGGACCATCCAGCCCTTCGGGCCGGGCCGCCGCAAGCTCAAACTGTCAGTCGAAACTGCCACATCCGAGGACCCCAATGACCACGAAGAAGCAAGTCGATGACTTCCTCGCCCTCAAGCGCATCGCCGTCGTCGGCGTTTCGCGCGACCCCAAGGGTTTCGGCACCGTGTTGTGGCAGGAGCTCCGGCAGCGCCGCTACGACGCAATCCCGGTCAACCGACAGGCAACCGAGATCGACGGCCAGCCGTGCTTCGCGAAGGTCCAGGACATCAAGCCGCCGGTCGAGGGCGTGTTGATCATGACCCCGAAGGCGGAGACGGACGGGATCGTCGCCGACTGCGCGGAGGCCGGTATCAAGCACGTCTGGATGTACGGGGGCATGGCGCCCGGAGCGGCCACGAAGTCCGCCGTTGCGTTCTGCGAGGAGAAGGGCATCGACGTCGTGCAGGGTCTGTGCCCGTACATGTTCCTGCCCGGCACGCCTGCCTTCCACGCCCCGCATCGCGTCTGGAAGAAGCTCACCGGCAGCTTCCCGAGGTAGGGTCGGGCGCCGCGTCGGCCCCGGGCTTCGGGCGCCGCCCGATAGTGCCTGGTAGTCTCGCCGCATGGGCGACGCAGTCGACATCCTGGGCGGCGCCGTCGGGCGGATAGCGCTGGCCGACAACCTGTCGGTTCTGGCCTCGCTGCCGGACGATTCGATCGATCTCGTCTACATCGACCCGCCGTTCAACACCGGAAAGCGGCAGATGCTGCGGCGGCTGCGTACGGTGCGCGACGAGGAGGCGGGCGACCGAACCGGGTTCGGCGGGCGGCGATACCGGACGATCCAACTCGGCTCGGCCAGCTACGCCGACATCCACGACGACTACCTCGACTTCCTCGAGCCGCGGCTGGCGGAGATCCGACGGGTCCTGCGGCCGAGCGGTAGCCTGTACCTGCATCTCGACTCACGAGAAGTCCACTACGCCAAGGTGCTGTGCGACGCCGTCTTCGGGCGTGAGTGCTTCCTCAACGAGATCATCTGGGCATACGACTACGGCGCCCGAACAAAGCGGCGCTGGCCGGCCAAGCACGACGACATCCTCGTTTACGTGAAAGACCCCGACCGGTACTGGTTCGACGCCGAGGCGGTCGAGCGGATCCCGTACATGGCGCCGGGGCTGGTCGGGCCCGAGAAGGCGGCCCGCGGCAAGCTGCCGACCGACACGTGGTGGCAGACGATCGTGCCGCCGGGGGGAAAGGAGCGGACGGGCTACCCGACCCAGAAGCCGGTGGCGGTGCTGCGTCGCGTGGTGGCGGCATCGTGTCCCGCGGGGGGCATCGTCGCGGACTTCTTCGCGGGGAGCGGCACGACCGGAGCGGCAGCGCTGGAGTTGGGTCGGCGTTTCCTGCTGGTCGACTCGAATCCCGAGGCCGTGGCGGTGATGCGGCGTCGATTGGGGGGAAGGCCGGGCGTGGAGGTTGTGGAGGCCTAGCAGCGCCACCGAGCAACGACGTCAGGCCGGCCATGGGGCGACGCACGGAAGGCGTGTTCGGAGGACCCGGGGTCGCTAGACTCATCGTCTCTTCGGCGGCGTGCCCTCGGCTGCGGCGCATGCCCTCAAACCCCGGCCTGGATCCTAGGGAGCGGCAGATGTTGACTTGCCAGAACTGCGGCACTCAATCGCCCGCAGACGCCAAGTTCTGCCTGGTCTGTGGCCAGGCCTTGAGCGCGGGGTACACGCCGGCGCCGCTGCCGCCCGCGCCCTCGTGGGCAGCGCCTATCGCGCCCGTGCCGCCCGTGCCCTCGTGGGCTCCGCCGGTCGCGCCCGACCCTGCCGCGCAGCAGCCGCAGCCACCGGAGCCGCCGGTCCAGGCCTTTGCGCCCGTGCCTCCGACCGCGCCCGACTACTCGGCCCAGCCCGCATACGGTCAGCCACCGGCTTTCGGGCAGCAGCCCGCCTACGGCCAGCCGACGGCGCCCGACTACTCGCAGCAGCCGCAGGCCTTCGGTCAGCCGCCGGCGTACGGTCAGCCGCCGGCGTACGGTCAGCAGCCCTACGGTCAGCCGCCCGCCTACGGTCAGCCGGGGGGCTATGGCTACGCGCCGGCTCCCGCCCGCCGCAGTTCGACGCCGATGATCGTCGGCATCGGAATCGTCGCGCTCGTTGCCGTGCTTGTCGGCGCCGGCCTCATCCTCGCCGTTTCCGGAGGCTCCCACGGCACGTCCTCGCCCTCCTCGATAGCGGCCGGCTCCCACACGCCGGCGCCCGGAACTTCGACCGTGACGCCGACCCACGAGCCGAGCAGCGGACCGACCGCCGAACCGACGGAGCGCCCGGAGGCCGGCTTCACCGCCACAGGCCCGTTGACCACCGGTCGCTGGGGCCACACCGCCACACTCCTATCCGACGGTCGCGTGCTGATCGTCGGCGGGTACAGCGGGTCGGGCGACGGGGCGTTGGCCTCGGCCGAGCTGTATGACCCGACCACCGGCACTTTCAGCGCGACGGGCAGCCTGAAGAACGCTCGTTCGCTCCACACCGCCACTCTCCTCAAGGACGGCCGCGTCCTGATCGCCGGAGGCCACAACGACACGACTGCGCCGGCCCCGGCAGAGCTGTACGACCCAAAGACCGGCACGTTCACCACGACCGGCTCGCTGGCGAACACTCGCTGGGGTCACACCGCCACGCTTCTATCCGACGGCCGCGTCCTGATCGCGGGCGGGAACATCCGCGTCGGCACGAGCTCGTTCACCGCGACCGCGTCGGCCGAGATCTATGACCCGGCGGCCGCCAAGTTCACCGCAGCGGCCGACATGAAGAACGCCCTCGCCTGGCACAGTGCCACTCTCCTCTCAAACGGCCGTGTCCTGCTCGCCGGCGGCCAGTTCGGCTCGACCGATGCCACGTACGCCCCTGTGTCCCAGGTGTTCGACCCGACGACGGGGAAGTTCACCGTGACCGGTCCTCTCAATGAGCCCCGGGCCGGCCATGCCGCCGCCATCCTCCCCAACGGCCAGGTGCTCCTCGTCGGCGGGTATAACGAGGCCATCAACTTCGACTCCACCGAGCTGTTCAACCCCACCGCCGCAACGTTCAGTTCGAGCGGGACCATGAGCACCGTTCGCTACTACCCAACGGCGAGCGTCCTGGCCGACGGCCTGATACTGGTCGCGGGCGGCTACGACGACTCGGGCCCGACCGCCTCGGCCGAGCTGTATGACCCGAAGACCGGCGAGTTCACCGACGCCGGATCGATGACCGACTCCCGGGCCCGACATACCGCCACGGTGCTGACCGACGGCCGCATCCTCCTGGTCGGAGGCCGCACGGACTCGGACTCGGTAGCCTCCGCCGAGTTGTACCAGCCGTAGGTTCGACTCCGCACGCGGCGGGCCCTCGCGTCTCTAGCGGATCGCGGGGGCCCCCGGCAGCAAGTCGATCAGAGGCCCCCGCGAAGCGGCCAGCCCTTCGGCGGCGGCCGGTACGGCGGCCAGCCTCTCGTCGATCCGGACCAGAAGCAGCGGCACGTCGATGCCGGCCCCGCGGGCGACTTCGGTATCGAGCCGGGCCGAGGTTTCGAGGTGCGTCCGGGCGCCCTGGAGGTTTCGGGCGACGCCGATGGGATTGCCCCGCACGGCATGGACGTAGCCGGCGGCCAGCTTGATCAGGCCCTGGTACAGCGCCCGCTCGGCGAGGTTGGAGGTGCCCATCCAGGCCGGCTCCAGGAGCTCGTGCGCTTCGAAGTAATCGCCCCGCTCGTAGGCCGAAAGGCCGGCTTCGAGCGCGGCGTGGCGACGGTCGGGTGGAATCGGTCGGAACGCCTTCCGCCGATCGCCCTGCGTGACCGTGAGCCGATCGTCCCGGGCGCCCCTCGCCGGGGAGCTGTCGGCCCGCTCGGTGCCGCCGTCGGGAGCGGTCTGCTCGTCCGTCAGTCGAGGTCCTCGATGCGTCGTCTGCCGTCGAACCCGTCGGAGATTTCGTGCCACCACTCGACTCGCTCCTCGCCGAGGCGCCAGCACAACCATATCGGCCGGCCGGCGACCATGGCCGGGAAATCGATGAGCCCGGTGGAGATCTCGCGCAGCTCGATTCCACAGCCGTCCAGCTCGATGACCGCGGCCTGCATCTGATCGACCAGTCCCTGCATTCGCAGTCGGAGTTGCTGGGTCTCCCTGGCGGCCTCGGCGCTCGACGCTCCGGCGGGGGCCGAGGCCACAGCACCGGCCACGGCCGGGGCGTTCAGCTCGACAATTCGGTCGCGCACGGCGACGACCTCGTCACGCTGATCGCGGAGCCGGAGGAGCGTCTCGCGAACCTCGGGCAGCTTGGCGTTGGCCCGATCGAAGTCGTAGAAGTCAGGCACGTGCGCATGGTACCCAAGTCGCCGCGGATGGCGATTCTCCGGCCGGGACGATGCGTCGCCCGGAACCCGCTAGCGGCGCTCGGCGGCGTCGAGGCGCTCGCGTAGCCGGCGCAACCGATCCGGGCGCTCACGGGCGAATCGCTCGATCGCCTCGACGATGTGGGCTTCGTCCAGGTGCGCTTCTTCGATGACCTCTTCCACCGAACCGCCGGTGCGCCAGCGGTCGTCCCAGTCAGGGCTGAGCGAGTATTCGCGCACAATCGGGTCGTCGGCCCAGTCGCGCATCAGCTTGTAGGCGCCGTTGGTGATGACCATCGAGTCGAGTCGATCGGCGGGCTCAACTGTGGCGGCCCGGTAGGCCTCGTCCTGCAGCGCGAAGAGCTGCGGGCTGATGGCGGCGACGATCTTGACGTTGAGGCCGCGCCGGTCCAGCTCCGGCAAAGCCCGCACCAGGTTGGCGGTGCTGATCGAGCCGCGCACGAAGACCGTGCCGGCTTTGGCGGCGCCGTCCCGGAAGGGCCGAATCAGATACGCGCCGCGGGCCGCGGCAAAGTGGCCCGGCATGCCAAGGGCCGCTCGATCCGGAACCATGACCGGCGGCCGCGTGAGGTGAAGGGCGACGATCGGCACCTGCGTGGCGAAGGCCGCGGCGAGGACCACCGGCACCTCGTTGTATTCCCAGGGATGCAGGTCGATGAGGTGGCCGTCGGGGAAGAGCTGGGTCACGCCCGGCGAGAAGACCCCGAAGTGAGTCCGCGAGTCTTCGGCCGTCTCGGGACCCGAGTGACCGGCCACGTAGAGGACCTTGCCGAGGCGCAGATCGCAGTCCTGGGCGAGCTGGCTGTAGAGGCGGAGCGGCCCGTACTTGAGGTAGCTGAACGAGCCGTATGTCGAGCAGGCGCCCCAGAACCCGTCGAAGTCGGTGAAGGGATCGGCGGCCAGGTTGACGCTGGCCAGGCCGGCCATCATGCCGGCGTTGGTGAATTCGGTGATCTCGGTCGGCAGCAGGGCGCCGGTCGGGTTGGCGTCGCGCTCGTACCAGCCGAAGCCGGGCATCTCCCCGAACGGCTTGGCGAAGCCGGCGATGTTGGTCGACTCCGCGAGATCGGCCGAGCAGGCGATGAACAGGGGCCGACCGTAGTCGCGCTTCGCGACGGCGTTGACGTACGAGGCCCAGGCCGACAGCCCGGCACGGTTTGGCGCGTCCCCACCCGGCGCGCGCCACATCGCCGCCGGGTAGTGCTCAAAGTCGAAGAGCGAGCTGTCGACGGTGGGGTTGGCCGGCTGCCCGGGCGCCACGGGGCGGGCGGGCTTGCCGGCGGAGCCGTGCCCGGCCGGGGAGCCGTGCCCGGCCGGGGAGCCGTGCCCGGCCACCGCGCCGAGCCGGAAGCTGTCGATCTTCTCCGGCACCGTCGCCGCGATCTCGAGCAGCTTGTCCGACAGCCAATCGACCAGGCCCTCGTCGCGCCGCAGGACGCCGACGGCCGCTTCGAAGTTGGCCTCCGCTTCGGCGCGCAACGCGGCCGGGTCCTGCTGCGCGGCCTCGCCGACGCCCCGGTACTCCACGCCGTAGCGGGCCATGAACTCGCGCCGAACGGCCCAGAACTCCGGGGCGTGCTGCTTGTGCGGGACGCCGTGGCTGGCGGCATCCACCTTGCCGTAGCCGCGACCCTTGCGGGTACGGAACCACGCGGCGCTGGGGGCGCGGTCCGGGTTGGGCCCGCGCGCGGCGTCGAGCACGGCGCGAGTCACCGGTCCCCATTCCATGCCGTCGTCGGTCCCGGTCACGCGCCAGCCGTACGGTTCGAACCAATCGATCGGGGTTCCGTGGACTACCGTCGAGGCCGGCCGCTCGTCGATGCCGAAGTCGTTCCAGTCGACCAGGAAGACCAGGTTCGAGAGGCCCAGTCCCCAGGCCGAGTTCTTGGTTTCGTGGGCCGCGCCGGGCGTCAGGCCGCCTTCGCCCTCGATGACGAAGACGCGGACCTCGCCGGCGCCGGCTGCTCGCAGCGCCAGCGCCTCGCCCGCGGCGAACGGCATGCCGTGGCCGGAGGGACCCGTGTTGGCCTTGAGGAAGAGAGTCCGGCCGGCCATCTCGGCGTGGCCCGGCAGCCCGCCGCGATGCCGCAACCCGAGCAGATGCTCCCACGTCAGGGCGAACCGACCCTCCTGCGGGAAGGCGAATCGCGGATCGGCGGTCCGCTCGAAGCGGGCGCGGAGGCTCTCGTTCAGCACGGCGAGGGTGGCGTAGACGAGCGGCACGGTGTGGCCGGCCGACAGGACGAACCGATCTCCGAAACGCAGCCACGGCCGGCGGATGTCCCAGCGCATCGCGCCGGAGAGGAGCAGCGCGACGAGCATGTGGACCTTGGATCGCGAGCCGCCCGGATGACCGCTCTGCCGGTAGTCGAGCATCAGGTCGATGCACTCGTCGATGACATCCTTGAGGATCTCGTAGCGGTCGAAGTCGGGCGCGGCGAGGTCGAAGAGGCGGTCCGCGTTCGGTCGCTCGGCGTCCGGTCGCTCGGCGTCCGGTCTCTCGGCGTCCGCGGCCGAGCTCCTCCCCGTGGCGGTCATCGCACCGCCGCCCCGCGGCGCGCCACCACCAGTGGCTCGATCACGGCTCGGGTCCGGCGGATCGCTTCGGCGATGTTCTGGCGCGAGGTGGCGTAGCTGAAGCGGAGGTGACTGCGCCCAACGTGACCGAACGCGGTTCCGGCCAGGGCCGAGACGCCACCTTCGTTGAGCAGCCGGTCGGCCAGCTCCGCGCCGGTCAGGCCCGTGGCGGAGATGTCGGGGAAGACGTAGAAGGCTCCGGCCGGTCGCAGGCAGGTCACGCCCGGGATGGCGTCCAACCCGTCGACGATCAGGTCGCGGCGCACCCTGAACTCGGCGACCATCGCGTCGACCGCATCCTGTGGCCCGGTCAGAGCCTCCACGCCGGCCCACTGAGTGGCGGCGTTGGTGCAGCTGACGCTGTTCACTATGAGCCGGCCCAACGGCGTGACCAGCGGCTCCGGCACGATGGCGTAGCCGAGCCGCCAGCCGGTCATGGCATAGGTCTTGGAGAAGCCGTCCAGGACGATCGTCCGGTCGACCATGCCTGGCAGCGAGGCGATCGAGACGTGCTCGCCCTCGTACAGGATTCGACCGTAGATCTCGTCGGCCAGGACCGTAAGGTCGTGGTCTCGGGCAACGGCTGCGATCCGCTCGAGGTCTTCGCGCGTGGAGACGCCGCCCGTGGGGTTGGCCGGCGAGTTGAGGATCACGAGCTTCGTGCGTGGAGTGACCAGCGAGGCCAGCTCGTCGGGGTCGAGGCGGAAGCCGTTCTCCTGGCGAATCGGGCAGGGGACCGCGCGGCCGCCGACGAACTGCGCCATCGACTCGTAGATAGGGAAGCCGGGATCCGGGTAGATGACCTCGTCGCCCTCACCGACGAGCGCCAGGATGGCGAAGAACATGACCGGCTTGCCGCCCGGCACCACGACCACTCGATCGGGCGTCACGGCGAAGCCCTTGCGGGCGGTCGCGTCGGCGGCGATGGCCGAACGCAACTCGGGAATGCCGACTGTCGGCGTGTAGTGAGTCGCGCCCCGGTCGATGGCCAGCTTGGCGGCCTCGCGGATGTTCGGCGGCGTATCGAAGTCGGGCTCGCCGATCTCGAGGTGGATGACCGATCTACCGGTACCTTCGAGCGCCCGCGCCCGTGCCGCCGCCTCGAACGCCGTCTCGGTGCCGATGCGGCCCATGCGTTCAGCAAGCTTCATGGCCTGACCTACCAGCTTCTCCGACCGCGCACGATCGGGACGCGGCGCCGGCCGAGCCGTCAGCCCAGCAGCGGCCGCCATTTGGGCCACATTGGCAGTGGCGCCCGCGTCGGTCAAGGGCGAGTGGCGACGGGCCACGGTACGGGCCGGGGCCGGCAGGTCGCCCGACGGGCCACCCTGTGGTCCGGCGTTACGGCTGGCTGGATGCCGACGGCTGGGACGCCGGCGACGGCTGGGTCGACGGCGCGGCCGCAGGTACCACGGTCGGTACCGGCGGCGCGCCGCAGGGCGAGTACTGGTGCAGGAGCGACGAGGTGCAGGCCTGGTAAGAGTAGTCGCCGGAGTTCTGCTGGCCCGGGCCGAAGAACGGGTACGCGGCGATTATCGAGAAGACCAGGAACGCCGCCAGCAGCGCCAGCGGGTTGACCCGCCGCCGGAGCAGCCACCACGTCATGACCACCAGGCCGAGCGCCAGGGCGCCGGGGAAGAGCGGATCGATGATCGCGGCCTGGAGGTTCATCTGCGCCCCGGCGATGGTCACGGTGGGTGCCAGGTTCACGACCACGAAGCTGGCGGCGAGCGCGCCGAGGACCATGTTGCCGAGAACGCCGGCGCCGATCAGGACGCGATCGATGGTGCCGGACTTGAGCAGCTCGGTCACGAACGACCGGCCGCGGGCGTAGCCGGCCATCCATGCCGTGTAGCCGATGGCCACGATCACGATCGAGACCAGGACGATGTAGATGATCGCGCCGAGCGGATTGCCGGTCGCGCCCGATAGGGTCGGAACGGCGGAGCCACTCGCCGTCCCGCCGGCGATGCCGATGCCGAGCGCGAGCAGGATCGGGGTGATGGTGCTCTGGCTGAGGGTGTCGCCGATGCCGGCCATCGGTCCCATCAGGCCGGACTTGACCGAGTTGATCGCGTCGTCGCTTATGGCGGCGCCGTTCGCGCGCTGCTCCTCCATGGCGATGACCGTTCCGTGGACCACGTTGCCGAAGTTGGGCTCGGTGTTGAAGAAGACCAGATGTCGCTTGAGCGCGGCCCGGATCTCGTCATCGGTGGTGTAGAGGCGCTTGATGATCGGGGTCATGGCGTGGGCGAAGCCGGTGCCCTGGAGGCGCTCGTAGTTGTAGTTGGCGTGGGCGAAGAAGGTCCACAGCATCCACGAGCGGACCAGGTCGCCGCGCGTCAGGCGAACCTTCGGCTCGGCCTCGGCGGGCGCCCCGGCGCCGCCGGCCGCCCCGGTGGAGACGGCGACGCCTGTCGAAGGCTCGGCCTCGGCGCGCCCAACGGCCTCGGCACGAGCAGGCGCGGGAGCAGGCGCGTCGCGGCGGACGAAGCTCAGATGCAGATACGCCAGGCACAGCCCGATGGCGGCGACGACGACCAGCGAGAGCGACCCGTGGGTGGCCGTCATCAGGATGTAGCCGATGAAGAAGTAGGGGATCGCCGAGCCGCGGAAGATGAAGCGCATGTTCAGGGCGATGCCGATCGCCGGCAGGATCCCGCCGGCGATGACCAGGCCGTTGACGGTCCACAGGGGCAGGCTGTTCAGGGCGTCCTGGACGGCGGACGGACCGTTGAGCGCCAGCAGGAAGACCGGCACGAAGCTGATCACGAAGAGCAGCAGCTGGCCCGGCAGCCAGTTCATAAGGGCGACACCGGCGATGTCGGCCTTCTCGGCTCTGGCGTCGGCCCAGTGCGCGAAGACCGAGTCGATCGCCATTCGGCCGTAGAAGATGATCGTGCCCAGGAGACCCAGACCGAAGGCGATGGGGATGGCCTTGGTGGCGTCGAGCCCGCTGGCAAGGGCCACGGTCGTCCCGACCCAGCCCGCGAACCCGGCGTCGGCCGGCAGATTGCCGCCGGCGGAGATGAAGCCCAGGTAGGGGATGTTGATCGCCGCGCCGATGAGCGTTCCCTGCGCCGGATCGCCCAGGATCAAGCCGACGAAGAAGCCCGCGACCAGCGGTCGATACAGGGTGAAGAAGGCCAGCCCGAAGAGCCAGGGGCTGTTGGCCAGGTAGTAGCCGATCGCGATGAGGGCGGCCTGCCAGGCGGTGACGGTGATGGCGTGGGTCGTGGCGGTCGTCGCCGCTCCGCTCGCGCCGAGCACCGACCCGGGCATCGCCGCCGCCAGCAACAGGGCCAGCGTCAGGC
Source organism: Chloroflexota bacterium (assembly GCA_003157875.1). Classification (GTDB taxonomy): domain Bacteria; phylum Chloroflexota; class Limnocylindria; order Limnocylindrales; family CSP1-4; genus Fen-1039. The sequence goes on along the minus strand of PMKV01000138.1, from coordinate 43,694 downwards.
AACCACCGAGCCCCGCGAACTTCCTGAACATCCCGTCTCCTCTTCTGGGCGCCGAAGCGGCCGACGCAATCGTGGCGGCCAACGCAATCGTGGCGGCCGCTGCGCCGGCGCTGCCGAAGCGCCCCTAGTTGCCCGAATCCAGCGACCGGAACGCGATCGGCCGGTCGTCGGCCACGATCTGGATCTCGACCCGCGTGCCGAGCTGCTCGAGTTCGCGCAGCTCCCGCATCTCGTCGGGGCTGACTGAAATCGTCTTGTGAAGGCGCCGCCGTCCCGGGCCCGCGCCCATCCCGCCCAGATCGACTACCTCGATCGGGACGCCGGCCTGGCGCAGGGCGAGGACCGTCCGGGGCGATCGTGCCAGGACGATGACCGACTCCGGAGCCGCGGCCAGCTCGCTGCAACGCGCAGCGCCGGACGCCACGTCGTGGACCTCCACCGGCACGCCCTGAGGCGCGGCCAGGACCAGCACCTCGCGCAGAAACTCGTCACGGGCAGTGGCGTCGTCGACGATGACGATCCGCTCGGCGCCGATCGTCCGCAGCCAGCCGGCCACGACCTGGCCGTGGATCAGACGGTCGTCGATACGAACTAGGCGCAGGCTCATCGGTCGGGCGGTCGTCGCGTCAGGAGGCGCGTCGGGCGCGGTGGCGCTCCGTTTCGACGATCCCGTCGGTGCCGGCTTCCAGCAGTCGCTCGACGACTTCGTCGGTCAGGTCGCCGTCGGTCAGGGCCGCTTCGACGGCCATTCCCAGGTTCACTCCGGAGACGCACACGACCCGCGGCGACCGGCGAGCGATCGCCGATGCGAGGTTGAAGGGAGTGCCGCCGAGGAGATCGGAGAGGACGAGAACCCGGCGATGGTCGTGGCCGATGGCTGCTCGCAGAGCCTCGGCGTAGCGGTCGGGAGTGTCCGTCGCGGCGAGGCCGACGGCGCTGATGTCGGCGATCGGGCCGCAGATCAACTCCGCGGTGGAGAGCAGGGCAGCGGGCAGCGTTCCGTGTCCGGCGATGACTATTCGGAACGCCCGCACGAGATGCCTCCGCTGATGCGCCGCCTTGACGGTGGCAGTAGTTCCTGCAATTATTCTCACGCAACGGCTTGCACCGGATTGCTTGCGCCTATGGTCGCGGCTGAGGAACATCGTGTCAAGGAAGGAGCCCAGGTGGCGGGTCAAGCCCTAGGGGGCGGCACCGACGGAGCGGTCTCGCAGGGCGCAGTCACGGGCGGCGCGGCCGAGGCGGTCGAGACGCTCGAAGCCACCAGCCAGCGCGAGATGATGCGGCTGGTCGCCCAGCTCTACTACGTTCGTGAGCTCGGCCAGCCCGAAATTGCCGCCCTGACCGGGTTCTCGATTTCGAAGGTGTCGCGTCTGCTGGCGTCGGCTCGAGCGTCCGGCGTCGTGCGTATCTCCGTCGACGGGGCGCCGTCCGCGCCGACGCCGCTGGCCCGCGCCCTCTCCGAGGCCCTGGGCCTGGAAGCCTGGGTCACGCCGGGCCACGAAACCACTCCCGCGCTTGCCGCCCGCTTGTGCGCCGTGGCGGCCGCCGCGCGACTGGCCGACGAACTGCCGGCGGAGGGGGCGATCGGACTGACCGGCGGCTACACGGTCGAGGCACTCGTGGCGGCGCTGCCGAGCCTGAGCCGACCCGCGGCGGTGGTCGTGCCGCTCGTAGGCGGCTGGGATTCGAGCAACCCCCACCTCAACAGCAACGAGATCGCCCGCCACATGGCCGAACGCATCGGGGCCGGAGTGCGGCTGCTCCATGCCCCCGGTCTGCTCGACAACGAAGCCACGACCGCGGCCCTGCTCTCGGACAGCGCAGTGACCGCCACGACCCGTCTCTGGGGGGAGCTGCGGCTGGCGCTCGTCGGTATGAGCGGCGCGCCGCGATTCGCGCCCGGCTACGGGACCGTGATGGATCGGCTCGACGACGGCGGTCGGGCGCGGCTCAGCGACAAGGGCGCCGTCGGCGATGTCGCCGGTCACCTCGTCCGCCTCGACGGTTCGTTCGTCCAGGACGAATGGGAGCGCCGCACGATCTCCATACCGATCGATACGCTTCGGGGAGTGCCGCGCGTCGTCGCCATCGCCGCCGGAGCGAACAAGATCGAGACCATCGTCGCCGGCGCCCGAACCGGCCTGCTGCACGTGCTCATCACCGACGAGCCGACGGCCACTGCCGCTCTCGATCTCCTGGCGTCGGGCCGGTAGGCGGGCGGCCGGGCTGCGGCCGCGCGAGACGGTCGCCGCTTTGGGGGCGGCGGTATAGTCAGCCGCAAGCCCCGCCTCGGGAGGGCGGCCGGCCGGGTTGGCCACGTGGCCGAGGCGGCCGGGAGCTGGACGCGATCGGGGGTTGATGATGGCGGCAGAGCGGCCGGTGGCGGCAGGGCAGCCGATGGCGGCGCCGAATATGCGGGCGGCGCGGATCAGTTCCGCGTTGTTCGCTACCGCCGGCGCGGTCATGGTCATCGGCGGGGTCGCGTCGATACTCACGGGCATGCCGAGCGCCGCCCATGATCTGGTCCCGCTGACCGGACCCGACGACCTCGCCGGTCGGTTCGGTCAGGTCGCGCCGATCATGTCGGCAGCTACCGCAGCCGCTGTCGCCGTCGTCGTCTCGGCATTGGTGACCCTGCGCCGTCTCGCGCCGCTGGCCGGCTCGATCGAGTTGCTCGTGCTCGGCCTGGTCACCGAGGTTTGCATCGGCGGCGCGGTCGGGCGGATCGGTCACGCGGCGGACGGCGGCGTCATGGGCGCCACCGTGGTCGCCATGATGGGCGGGTCCGCGGTCGTTGCCGCCGGCGTCATCGCCGTGCTCGATCGCGAATGACGGCCCCGGCATGAGCGGCGACGACGGCGACAAGCTCCAGCGCAAGGCCGACATTGCCGAGACGGTCTCGCACCTGCCGTCCCCGATCCGGCCCGCGACCGCGGCATCGCCGACGACCCTGCCGACCGCGCCGCCGCCGGTCGTCCGGCCCGCGGCCCATCCACCCGCGAGCCCCGCGGCGGTTCGAGCCCGCAACCGGGCTGAGCGAAGACCCCGGACCGGCGTCGCGAGCGTCCTGCTCATCGACGCGCTCGCGCTGCTGCTCGTCCTCGCCTCGGGCCCGGCGGCCTATCTGTGGCTCGACCAATCCCATCCGAGCCCGTTCGCGACCGCCGCCGCTTCCGAAGCATCGCCGGGCCCGTCGGCCGTGTCCGATGCCTCGCCCGGCTCCGGGGGCAGCTCCGAGCCGGGGACCTCGCCGGGAGGGCAGTCGTCCCCGTCGATCGGCCCATCGCCGAAGCTCGTCTACGGGAACGGCACGTGGACGCAGACCGACCCGCTGCCCCGGGCGCGATGGGCGACCGCGAGCACCCTGCTGCATGACGGCCGTGTGCTCGTGGTCGGGGGAACGACGGGGTTGACCAGCACGGACGCGGTGGCCACCGCCACGGTCTTCGATCCCGCGACCGGCCACTGGAGTGCCGTGACCGACATGCTCCAGCCACGGGCGTACCCGATGGCGGTCACCCTGGCCGACGGTTCGGTGCTGGTTGCCGGCGGATCGCGCAACACGCAGCCGCTCGACACCGCGGAGCGCTACAACCCCGACAACGGAACGTGGGTGGCGGCCGGGCGCCTCAATCTCCCCAGGGCCCACGAGACGCTGACGCTGCTCAACGATGGACGCGTCCTGGCGGCCGGAGGCGGGATCGAGGGCGGGCCGGGCTGGGCATCGACCGCCTCGGCCGAGATCTACGATCCAAAGAACGGCGTCTGGTCGATCCTGCCGCCCATGTCGGTGGCGCGAGTCCACCACACGGCGACGCTGCTTCCGGATGGGGAGGTCCTGATCGCCGGCGGAGCCACGACCTACTTCGGGGAAGCCGGCTCAGTCACGGCCAGTGCCGAGATCTTCAACCCCCACTCGAATTCCTGGCGAGTCATAGCGCCGATGTCCCACCCGCGCTATGTCGGCGGCGCCGCGCTGCTCAACGACGGCCGCGTCCTGGTGGCCGGTGGCTGGTACGCGACCACAAGCAGCGACCCCAGCCACCAGACGGCCGAGATCTACGATCCGGCCACCGACCGCTGGACGGCCGCGGCGCCAATGGCCAATGCCCGAGCCGAGTTTGGCCTGGTGGCCTTGCCCGACGGTCGAGTCCTGGCCGCGGGGGGTGTCGACCCCGGCTACAAGGTCCAGGCGAGCAGCGAACTGTACGACCCGACGACCGGGCTCTGGCAGCTCACCGGCTCGCTGGGCGTCGCCACGGTCTGGCCGGCGATGCAAGCTCTCCCCGACGGCCGGGTGCTCGTGGCCGGCGGCCTCGACTCCGCCGCCGCGAAGGTGAACGCCGTATGCGAGCTCTACGCGCCGCCGCCTCGCTAGAGGCTGTCAGTCGGGGGTAGCGGCTCCCTCGGCTCGGAATGCGTCGTGGATGCGCGGAGTCAGCAGGTACCACAGGGTCGCGACTTCAAGCGCCAGCGAGAGACTGTGGGCCATCGGCGAGCCACGGCCCGCACTCAGCACCGTCAGGGCCAGCGCCGCGATGACCACGGCCACGCCGAGCGGCCATGCCCACGATCTGAGTTCCCACAGGCCGTGCGCTAGGACGAACGCCAGGACGCCCACGACCACCATGATCAGGCCCATGACGCGACCGACGGCGGCAAGCCGCGAGCCGGCCACGATGTCGTTCGCCCCGTACAGCGCGAACCACGTCCCGGCCCAGAGCAGCAGGGCGATTCCGATGACAGCCGCAGCCAGGGCCAGGAGCGTCAGTCCGGTGGCTCGCTCGGTGGCTTGAGCGGTCGCGTGAGCGATGGGCCGCGCCTGAACCTCTGCCGTCTGAGTCATCTCATTCTCCAATCCGGCTTCACTCGGGAAGAGTCTCTGCCGCGTAGCTGAAAACAAGGCCTGAATCCGGCCCTCCGGGCCACTCGCTCACGCATCTACCTCAATCCTTTACGTGGATTGAGCCACTTACCAATCTTGTGGAATCAGACGAATTGTCAGCGGACCGTAAGGCGGTCCACCGCGACGGCGAGCAGGGGTCGCGTCGCCGGCCTAGAGTGAGCGGCGCGGTCCACGCGATCGACGCAATCCGGAGGCGGAGGCAGTACCGAGCGTGAAATTCATGGATCGAGCCAAGCGCACCCGCCCGAGCCCACTCGCCCCGGGGATGCTCGTGATCGTTGCGGATGGGCAGTCGACGGCTTTCACCGTCGTTCCCGGCCAGCGGGTCACCATCGGTCGGGATCCCGGTGCGAACATCGTCGTCGACGACTCGAACGTCAGCGCCAACCACACTCAGGTCGAGCGGCGCGGCCCGGGCTGGCTGGTCAACAGCCTCGACGCCGCCAACCCGACCTGGATTCTGGACACGACCGGCCGAACCCAACCCATCGACGGCGAGTTGGGTCTGCGTTCCGGCGAGCTGCTCATCGGCAAGTGCCAGGTGATGCTGTACCCGCCGGATCCTCGTTACAATCAAACGCCTGGGCCGGTAGCTCAACGGTAGAGCAGGGGCCTTTTAAGCCTCTGGTTGTGGGTTCGATCCCCACCCGGCTCACCAGTTCTCGTACGACTCTCTAGTTGCTCAAGTCCCTTACCGCCGCCAGAAGCTGCGTGTCGGTCGATGAGTTGAACTGGGCGGCGGTCATCGTCGCCAGTGCCGTTGGATAGATGGCGACGCCGCCCGACGCCATCGCCACCGTCTGGTCCGGCGTGATGCCGATGCCGAAGATCTTGTGCCCCTTGGGCGTCAGCCACCACCTGGTGCCGAGGATGATGACCGAGCCGTCCGAAAGTGGGAACTGCTCGAGAACCGTGCCGGTGCCGTACGTCGGGACCCCGACGATCCTGGCCCGCCCGTTGTCCTGGAGCGCGCCGGCCACGATCTCAGACGCGCTGGCCGAGTTGTGGTCGACGAGGACGATGAGCGGCAGGTTGATGTGGGCACGCGAGGTGTCGACCGACATGTTGGTGTTCGTGCCGGCCGCGTCCTGAGTGATGTAGACAACGCCGCCGGTCATGAACTCGCTCGCCACCTCCTGGGCTTCGGCGGCGTAGCCGCCCGGGTTGCCTCGCAAGTCGAGAATCACGGCAGTCGCTCCGGCGTTTTGGGCCGCGGTGATGTCCTTCTGGACCTGGTCCGCGGCGCCCTGAGAGAACTCGGTCAGAACGATGTCCGCGATATGGGTGCCGGGCACCATGCCCCAGTCGGCAAGCGGAACCACGATCTTGGCCCGCGTGATCACGACGTCGACCGGAGTCGTCGATCCGAGGTGAATGACCGTGAGCGTCACCTTCGTGCCGGGATTGCCGCGGACCTTGGTACCGACGTCGGTCATGGTCATGCCCGCAGTCGAGACGCCGTCGATCGCGGCGATCTGGTCGCCGGCCTTCACGCCGGCCGCCTCAGCCGGCGATCCCGCGATCACTCGAACGATCGTGAAGACGTTGTTGTCGCTCGACAACGTGACGCCGATGCCGGCCACGCTGGCGCTCAGCGAGGCCTGCCAGGCGGCGTATTCGTCGGGGGTCAAAAAGACCGAATGGCCGGTGTCGCCGAGGCTATCGACCATGCCGTTGATGGCCCCGTACAGCAGCTGCTGGTCGGTCACCGACGATCGGCCGACGTAGTTCTGCTGCACGATCTGGAGCGCCTGCTGATACAGGTCATAGCCTTGCAGCGAACCGTAGGGGGTTCCTGCGGCGCAACTAGGGACCGACAGGACCTGAGGCGCCGGGCTGCCGGACGTCTGGGTGGGACCACACGCGGTCGCGGCGGGGAAGAAGGCGTGGTCGGTGACGAGGCCGCCGGAAAACGCGATCAAGCACACGGCGATGACGACGAGGACCCGCGGCAGCCCGCTGGAGCGCCGCCCGCCGAAACCGGTCGCGGGCGGCACGTAGCCGGGCCCGAACCCACCGCCAGGCTGGGGCGACCAGCCCGGCTGAGCCCCCCAACTCCCGCCGGGCAGCTGACCGTACTGCCCGCCGTACTGCCCGCCGGGGGCGGCGCCCCAGGTCGGAGGTGCGGGCGGCACCGGCGCGCCCCAACCGCCGGGGCTACTGGGCGGAGCGCCCCACTGCGGAGCGCCCCACTGCGGTGCGCCGGATGGGACACCGCTGCTCCCAGGCATGGGCTGCCACGGGGAGGGCGGGGGGGCCGCCGGGCTCGACGGCTGGGTGCCGGAATCGGCAGCCTCGCCGCCGGTCGGCTCGCCGGCTACCGCGTCGGGTCCGTCGCCGGGGCCTTGCCCGGTGTCGCCGGGTGTCTTGTCGTCGGATCGCATGAGGGGCCTCCAAGATTCGCTGCAGCGCACATCATGGCTCACCTGATCCGGGAAGGACGCTGAAGGCCCTGACCTTGCCGTCCAATGGTCGTACGATGAGTCTTCGATGGCCCATACCGCGACTCAGCCGACGGTCCTGATCCTCGGCGGCTTCCTGACCGCGCCGCCGATGTACCGGCCGCTCGTCGGCCGGCTCCTGGATCGCGGCGCCGCGGCCGTGGTGGTGGCCCCCGTCTGGACGCCGGATTGGCTGCTGGCGGGAACGCGCGGCATTGGGCCCATCTGCACGCGATCGGCGCGAGCACTGCGCGATGCGGTTCACGTGTCGCGCGATGCGTCCGACGGCGCGCCGCTTTTGGTGATCGGCCACTCCGCCGGTGGGGTCACGGCGCGGTTGCTCACGGCGCCGGAACCTCTGCCCGGGCGAAGGTTCGGAGCGGGGCGATGGATCGGGGCGATCGTCACTCTTGGCACTCCCCATCGACTCTCGGCCGGGGAGGGGATCGGCGCCCGCATGAACGAGGTGGGCGCGCAGATCGCCGATGCCACGGTGCCGGGGGCCTTCTACGCGCCGGAGATCGGCTACCTCAGCGTAGCCTCGCGCGCGATCCTCGGCGATCCCGCCGGCACCGGCCGCGAGCGGATCGCCCATCTCCTGTATCGGTCGGTCATCGGCCGTGCCGCCGTGCCGGGCACCGAGGGGGACGGGCTCGTGCCAGTGGTGGCCACGGGCCTGGACGGCGCGCGACAGCTGACGATCGACGGTGCCGTCCACGGACCCGGTGCGGCCGGACCCTGGTACGGCTCCGATGCGGCTGTGGATCTGTGGTGGCCGGTCGCACTCGAGACATGGCGATCGGCTCTCGAACATCGGGCTAAGGCGGCGAGCGCGCCGGGTCGTGGGGGGCGCGGGGCGGTGCTTTGAGGCGCCGCCAGTTTGACTAGCCCACCTGCCACGGCTACAGTTCCCGGCGCGNNCGTCCCCCGCAACCAATGCCGATAACTGAAACCCGGTCGAAGGACCGGGTTTCGTGTTTCGAGCCTTCCCTTATGGACCGTGGGCCAGCAACACGTCGGCGACCTTTAGGACCGTGCCGGCCAGGTAGCCCCCGACGACGGCACCGACGATGCCGAGGAGGATCGTGGCGATGACGCCTTCCGAGCCGCCCGTGATGAGGTTGGTGACGAAGCCGGCGATCGCCCCGAGGACGATCCACGCGATGATGCCCATAACGGCGTTACCTCCCATTGGATAAGAATTGGGGACGAGCACGACCAGCCTCAAGTGCTCCGGGTGAGCGCCGTAAGAGGCGCGTTCGCGTCGTTGGGTCTCCCTGTCAGCGCGGTCTGGCGGCGTCCCGCACGTTGCCCACGCCCTGCTGCGACCGGTCGCCGGTCATCTCGATACTCCTGTTAGCCGTGCCTGAGCACGTAGTCGTCAATGTCGATGAACTCTTCTGAGTCTGGGTTCTGAGTGGGCCTGTCGCCAGGATGGAGAACCCTCCCTGAGTGGCCGCGCACCTGCCGGGATCAGGCCGTCAGAAGTGCCGATCGGGTGGCGCCGGCGCTACGCTGATCCGGTCGCTGCGGCGCGGCTCCATCGGTTCGGGAACAAAAGGAGTGGACGTGGGGACCGCATCAAGGTCCAAGAAGCGCGAAACGACTGGCTCTGGTGAGCCGAGTGTGGATCCGGAACGCCCCGTCGACCCCAAGACGGCCGAGTTGCGGGCCGAACCAAACGCGTTCCGACGTCTCGGCAAAGCCCTTGGTCCGGGCCTCATAACCGGGGCGTCCGACGACGATCCCTCGGGTATCGGGACCTACGCCCAGGCCGGCGCGCAGTATGGCTTTGCCACACTCTGGACGACCATCGCGATGCTGCCCATGCAGACGGCCGTCCAATACATGTGCGCGAAGATCGGCCTGGTGACCGGCAAGGGGCTGGCAGGCGTGCTCCGCGAGCACTACCACCGGGCCCTCTATCCCGCGGTGATCGGCCTGGTCATCGCCAACACGCTAAACGCCGGAGCGGACATCGGAGCAATCGCGGCGGCCATGAACCTGCTGGTGCCGCCGATCTCGGACCTCGTCTTCGTAGTGCCGGTCAGCCTGGGAATCATCGGGCTTCAGGTCTTCGGAGGCTATCGCCTTATCGACAAAGTCTTCAAGTGGTTGTCGCTGGCTCTGCTTGCGTACATTGGGGCGGCCCTCTTCGCACGGCCGGACCTGGTCAAGGTCCTGCTTGGATCACTGGTGCCGACCATCTCTCTCGACCCGGCATACATCGGCATTCTCGTCGCGCTGCTCGGCACGACGATCTCGCCGTATCTCTTCTTCTGGCAGGCGAGCCAGGAAGTGGAGGAACAGATCAGCATCGGTCGGCGCACGCTAAGGCACCGCCAGGGGGCCACTCGGTTCGAACTCAAGTACGCACTGTGGGACACGATGGCGGGGATGATCTTCTCCGAGATCGTGGCCTACTTCATCATCCTCACTACGGGTGCCACTCTGTTCGTGGCGGGCAAGCACGATGTAACTTCGGCAACTGAAGCAGCCCAGGCATTGCGCCCGCTGGCCGGCGATGCGTCCGCCTTCTTGCTTGCCATCGGGCTCATCGGCGCTGGAGTACTGGCCGTGCCCGTCCTCACGGGCTCTGCGGCATACGGCGTCTCCGAAGCCTTCGGCTGGCGGTCCGGGCTCGATCACAAGATCACTCGGGCGCCGCAGTTCTACCTTGTCATCGTCGCGGCGACGCTTGTCGGAGTGGCGATCAACTTCCTTGGCATCAATCCCATCACGGCCCTCGTCCTGAGCGCGGTGCTCAACGGCATCATCGCCGTGCCGCTCGTCTTCCTGGTAATGATCGTGTGCAACGATCGTGCGGCGATGGGCCAACAGACCAACGGTCGTCTTCTGAATGTCCTCGGCTGGGTGACCACGATCGTGATGGGCCTGGCGGCCATGGGCCTGATCCTAACAACCATCTTCGGGTGATTCGCTGGGCGGAATGCGCGGTTGGCACATCTCGAACCATGCCTCGCCGACAGCAGAGGCTGGGCTTGAGCATGTTCTGCCCACTCTCGAGAGGAGTCGGCCGAGCGACCTGCGGCTTCCATGGAGCGGGCGCTCAGGTAACACGCCAGGCAACATGAGGAAAGAAACCAACCGTCGCGGCCAGTCCCGACGAGTCTCTCGGGAGCTTCGATTCACCGACGGCAGCGGCCTTGAGAGGACCCGTCGGGACCACGAGAGAGGGCCAGGGCCTGACGCATAACCCGAAGGTCGGCGGTTCGAATCCGTCCCCCGCAACCAATGCCGATTTCTGGAACCCGGCCCTGTGGCCGGGTTTCGTGTCCGGAGGTGTCGCCGGCCCAGGCCCGGCTAGAGGCCGGTCCTCTTCTCCAGGGCCTCGGGGTACCGCGCGCCCTGGATCGTGATCTGCGACGCGGCGGCGTCGATCTCGCGGAGGTCGTCCGGCGAGAGGCGGATGCCGGCTGCCCCGAGGTTCTCGTCCAGCCGCTCCAGTTTGCGCGTGCCCGGGATCGGAACGATCCACGGCTGCTGGGCAAGTAGCCAGGCGAGCGCGATCTGGGCAGGCGTCGCGTTCTTCCCTTCCGCGATCGTGCGCAGCAGATCGACCAGCGCCTGGTTCGCCTTCCGGGCCTCGGGCGTGAAGCGAGGGACGATGTTGCGGAAGTCGGAGCTGTCGAATGTCGTGTGCTCGTCGATCTTGCCGGTGAGGAAGCCCCGGCCGAGCGGACTGAACGGAACGAAGCCGATGCCGAGTTCCTCGAGCGTCGGCAATAGCTCCTCTTCCGGTCGTCTCCACCACAGTGAGTACTCGCTCTGGACTGCCGTGACGGGCTGGACGGCGTGGGCGCGACGGATCGTCGTCACACCGGCCTCCGAGAGGCCGAAGTGCTTGACCTTGCCCTGCGCGATCAGGTCCTTGACCGCGCCCGCGACATCTTCGATCGGCACGCCGGGGTCGACACGGTGCTGGTAGAAGAGGTCGATGGTCTCGACCCGAAGCCGCTTCAGCGAGCCTTCGGCGCTCTGCTTGATCTGCTCGGGCCGACTATCCGCTACCTGCTGACCGCTGGGATCGACTTTGAGACCGAACTTGGTGGCTATCACGACCTGCTCGCCGACCGGCGCCAGGCCCTCTCCGACCAGCTCTTCGTTGGCGAAGGCGCCGTAGATCTGGGCCGTGTCGAAGAACGTGACACCCCGGTCGACGGCCGCCCGGAGCAGAGCGATCAGGTCTCGCCTGTCTCCGGACGGACCGTAGGATTGGCTCATGCCCATGCAGCCGAGACCGATGGCCGAGACTTCGAGGCCATTGGCCTTCGGACCTGCGGTTCCCAACTGTCGCTTCTGCATGCTGACTACTCCTTCAATCTGGCGGCTCGCTCAGCGCGGCACGAGTTCGAGCGTCGCGGAGCCGCCTGCGGGCTCGCGATGTGGGTAGCAAGCGCGAAACCCGGCCACTCGGCCGGGTTTCGTGGTTCTCGCGAGATACAGGCCAGAAGGCGGCCGCGCGCTAGACGACCACGAACACCTTGCTCTTGCTGACGCCGTGTCCTTTCGAGTTGCAGCTGACCGTGACTGTTCCGGTGCCCGGCTGGGCGTCGGAGTCCACGATCCACGTCCACGAGACGCTGCCTGCGGTGTCGGCGGTCTGCTTCTTCGAGAGCCCGGGGGCCAATGACGCCTTTCCCCCGCTGAACTTCGCCTTCACCTTGCACGATGCATTGGGCGCTGTGACGGCCGTCAACGTCACGCTCTCGTTGGCGGCAACCGATGCCGGCAGGCTCGTGATGTCGAGGGCGGGCGCGGCCGGGTCCGGAGTATCGACAGGGTCCGAAGTATCGATTGGGGCGGGGGTAGCCGCAGCCGGGGTATTCGCGGCCGGGGTGTTCGCGGCCGGGGTATTCGTCGCCGGGGTATTCGTCGCCGGGTTGTTCGTCGGCGTTCCCCCTGCCGGACCCGGCGTTGTCGACGGATTCGTCGGTCCAGCGGGGGTGGAGCCGGCACCCGAAGCGCCAGAAGCGCCAGAAGCGCCAGCGATCGTGGGGACGGCCGAGGTGGCACCGTCGGTTCCGGGGTTCAGAACACTCGCGGATCCGGAACCCGCGGCGGCACCCACGAGAATGGCCGTGGGCGATCCGCCGGGACCGCCGCCGGAGCTGATCGTCCCGTAGCCATCCATCGCGGCAAACACGAGCATAGAGAAGGCCAGGACCGCGCCGATCGCGGCCGTCGCGGACAGCGACAGCCGGCGCGATGGCCGGAGCGCACCGACCCGCAGATGAGCTGCCGACGGCGTTGCCGGTCTGACCTCCAGAGCGATGCGCGACTGTCCGCACCTGTGGCACCAGTAGTCCCCGGCCGCGAGAGCGGCGCCACAGGCTGAACATGTCTGGCCGAATGGCCCGGATGCGGTGGGGGCAGGCTGGGAGCTTCGCGGCCCTTGCGCGCGGCCTGGCTCGGCGGGCGCACTCCCCTGGGCGGCCGAGGCTCCGCGTGGCAGCCCGCATTGACCGCACCACCCGGCGTCCGCGACCACAACCGCACCGCACCGAGAGCAGGCAGACGAGCTGTGCATCTCGGCCACCTTCATCGCAGCCAGTAGCCAGGACACCCCCGAACTATGCGCCTCTTGCGCCGCGGTGCTGAAGGGGATTATCGAGACCCCCGGGGCGTGCACGCAACAGGGCCGAATACGTATCCGCGCGGCCGCGTTGTGGCGACGGCGGCCCGCATCACATACCCGCCATCTCGTTGCCGCGCGCTCGAGGGAGGAAATTGGCTGCAGTAGCCAGCTCGATGAGCACCTCAACGTCGTCGGCCTTCGTCCGACGGCTGGCCGAATCGACGGATCCTGTGCTGGCATATCGGGCGAGTCTGCTCGGCGCCGCGACGCCCGAGACGCCGGCGGCGCCCGCGACCGCCGCCGAGGCGGCCCGACCCGAGGCTCTTCGCGCCCGAATAGCCGATTCGCCGATGGCGAGATCGCTGCTTCGGGGCCTCGAACTGCTCGAAGACAGAAACGTCTACCGCAAGTGGCAGGGGCCCCACTGGACGCTGGTCTGCCTGGCCCTGATCGACTACCCGCCCGGCGACGACTCCCTGGCGCCGCTGCGCCGGAGGATCGACGACTGGCTCTTCTCCAGGGCCCACCTGAGCGCGCCCGGGACGACGGTCTACCGGGGCGGGGAGGATCGCGTCAGGCGCTGCGCGTCGCAGGAGGGCAACGCGATCTGGTACTCGGTGCGGCTCGGGCTCGAGAACGAGCGCACGGTCGAGCTGGTCGATCGCCTGGTCGGCTGGCAGTGGCCCGACGGCGGCTGGAACTGCGACAAGCGGCGAGAGACCGTGGCGTCGTCATTCCAGGAGACGGCCATACCGGCTCGCGGTCTTTGGGCATACGGGCAACGTCACGGCTATGAACCGGCGATCCGGGCCGCGGATCGGGCGGCCGAGTTGATGCTGTCGCGCCGGCTGTTGTGACGGCAACGCGATGGCTCGCTGATCGAGCCGGACTGGGGCGGCGCCGTGGACCGGATCCACTACCCGATCCAGTTCTACGACGTGCTGTACGCCCTGCAGGTCATGGTTGAGATGGGGCGGATCGGCGACCAGAGATGCGCCGACGCCCTGGCGCTCCTCGAGTCGAAGCGGCTGTCGGACGGCGGCTTCCCGCTCGAAGACCCGAACGCCCGAACGCTCGACCGGATCGGCAGCCGCTGCAGCTTCGCCGATTGGGGTCCGGCGGGGAAGCGCCGCGGCAACCCGCTGGTGAGCCTGGCGGCTCTGAGCGTCTTGGAAGCCGCCGAAGCCGCCGAACGGGAGCAGTCCTAGAGCAGCTTGCGAAAGTAGGCGGCTGAATCCTCGTAGCCGAGAGCCGCGTAGAACGGGGCCGCGCGCCGGGTCGCCAGACCGACGAGGCGATCGTCGCGCACCGCCGCCCATTCCTCGAAGGCGGCCATCATCGAGCGGCCGACGCCTCCTCCCTGCAGATCCTCGCGGACCATGATCTCCTCGACCCACGCTACGCGGCCGTTGGCATAGAAGGCCGGGTGGTCGAAACCGAGACAGTAGCCGGCGAGCGGGACCGGTCGATCGGCGGCTTCGTCACCGCCGTCCTCCTCGTGGGCGACCCCCAGCCAGGCCGAGTCGTCGGCCAGCACGGCGCGAAGTGACACCTCGAATGCGGACCGCTCCGGGGCGAACGAGGTGGCGAACCGAGCTACCAGCTCGAAGAGCGCGTCGGCGACGGAATCGGCGTCGGACCGGCCGAGCCGCCGAACGGTGACCACGAGTTGACCCTCAGCGCACCGCTGTCAGCGGCGCTTCTTGGAGTGGCAGTCGATGCAATCGGTGGCCCAGGGCAGGGCTTCGAGTCGCTCCGGCGCGATCGGCTTGCCGCAGACCGAGCACGTCCCGAACGTGCCGGCGTCGATGCGCTTCAACGCCGCCTCTATCGCTACGAGGTGCACCTCCTCGCGCTCGCGCAGCTGCTGGCCGCGCTGGCTCTCGGTGACCTCGGTGGCGGCGGCCGTTTGGGCGCCGTGCGCGACTCGAGGATGCTCGACCTCCTCGGACAGTTCGAGGCGTAGTCGGTCGCGCTCGTCGGCGAGCGTCTGCCGCGCGTTCTCGATCAGCTGAGCGTCCATGGCGCGCATCGTACGCCGCTCGATGGGGTGGTGCGTGACGATCGGACACTGCCTGCGGCGAGGGCGCACTCCAAGGCTTAGTATCGACGCAGCGTTCTGGCGTCAGAGAAGGAGCACGATGGCAAGCGCGACTGATCCCGTGTGCGGGATGGAGGTCGACACGACGACGGACCTCCATTTCGAGTACGAAGGCGAGAAGTACTACTTCTGCAGCCGGGGCTGCAAGCTCGAATTCGAGGACGATCCGGAGAAGTACCTAGATCCCGACTATGAGCCGCACATGTAGCACGGCGGGCTCGCAAGGTCGGCACCGCCCGGAGGGCGCGTGCGTGGTACGCTCAGACCGAGCGTTGGGAGTGCCGCTGGGCCTCCAGCCTGTTGACCAATTCACGACTCCAGGAGAAGCCCGATGGCCTACATAATCGCCGAGCCCTGCGTCGACACGATGGACCAGGCGTGTGTGTCAGTCTGCCCGGTCGACTGCATTCACTTCGATGAGGGCACCGACCGCACCCTGTTCATCGATCCGAACGAGTGCATCGATTGCGGCGCCTGCGAGCCCGAGTGCCCCGTCAACGCGATCTTCGCCGAGGATGCGCTGCCCGCCCAGTGGGCCGCCTACACGGAGATCAACGCTCTGTGGTTCACGGACAAGGACGCTGCTCGCGCCAAGGTCAACGCCGCCAAGCCGGCCTGACGCTCCAAGAACAACGGCGAGCGCCCGGCCCATCGGCCGGGCGCTTTCGATTCCCGGGCACTACAGGCGGGGGATCGTGGCGCTCAAGCGGCGCAGTCTAGACTTGGTCGATGAGAATCGTTTCCCTGCTTCCGTCCGCGACCGAGATCATCTGCGCCCTCGGGCTCAACGACAAGCTGGTCGGCGTCAGCCATCGCTGCGACTACCCGCCCGAGATCGAGGGAGTGGCGGTCGTCACCAGGCCCGCCGGCGGCGCCGGGTGGGGCCACTCGGCCGGCGGCGCCGGCCACGCCGCCCAGGCAGCAACCCCCGGTCGGGACCCCTCGCCCATGGAATCCAGCCCCGACGATGAGCTGGGGCCAAGCCAACTCGATCGCGCCGCGCTGCTGTCCGCCGCGCCCGATCTGATCATCGCCTGCGACCGCGGATCCGGGCCCGGACCGCGAGAGCTGGAAGCGGCGCTGGTCGCGGTCGAGCCCAGTCCCACCATCGTCGTTCTGGATCCCATAACCCTGGAGGGGATCTTCCACTCGATCACGACGATCGGGGCGATGACCGAGTCCGAGGACGATGCCATCGAGCTGGTGGAGGCCCTGCGCGAGGACATCGGCGAGTTCGAGCAAGGGGTCTTGGCCCGCCACGATCAGGGTCTACGACCCAAGCGCGTCGTGGTCCTGGAGGGGCTGGATCCGCTTTTGGCCGGCGGTCGATGGGTGCCGCAACAGGTTCGTCGGGCCGGCGGCTGGGACCTGCTCGGCCGCGAGGGTGAACCGGCCTCCCCGACCACCTGGGAGGCGATCGCGGATGTCGACCCGGAGATGCTGCTCTTCGCGCCGGCAGGGCTGACGCTGCTCGGAGCCCAGGCGGTCTGGCGCAAGCTGGCGAGGCCGGCGTTCTGGGAAGAGCTCACGGCGGTGCGGCGCGCCCAGGTCTTCTTCGTCGAGCCGGTCTACTTCTATCGACCGGGGCCGCGGGTCGTCGACGGCGTCGGGATGCTGGCGGAGATCTTCGATCCCGAAGGTTTCGTCGACACCTCGCCGCCCGACAGCTGGACCCCGCTGGTGGACTGAAGGCGAGAGATGTCCCCGACCGAACCCCGCGACGAGATCGACTCCGAGATGGTCCGCTACTACGCGGCCCGGGCCGGTGAGTACGACGATTGGTATCTCCGCCGCGGCCGCTATTCGCACGGCCGGTCCGCCGACGAGGAATGGCGGCACGACCTCGACGCTGCGGCGACGTGGCTCGAGGGTCGCCCATTCCACGGCCGTGTTGTCGAGCTGGCTGCCGGCACCGGATGGTGGTCGACGTCGCTCGCGAGACGGAGCGCACTCACCCTCTACGACGCGTCGGCGGAGACCCTCGACAGGGCCCGAATCAGGCTCACGGCCGCGGGTCTCGACGCGGAGGTTGGAGTCCGCGATGCCTGGGCCGAGCCGGATCAGTCAGTCGACGGTGTCTTCGCCGGCTTCTGGCTGAGCCATGTCGATCGCTCGCGACTCGATGAGTTCGTGGCGCTGGTGGCTCGCTGGCTGGTTCGCGGTGGGCTGTTCGCCTTCATCGATTCCCGGCATGATCCGGATTCGGGCGCATCGGACCATCGACCGCCGGAGGACGATCTCCAGGTGCGCCGCCTGGACGATGGCTCGAGCTTCCGCGTCAGGAAGGTCTACTACGAGCCGGCCGCACTCGACTCGGCGCTACGGCGAGCCGGCTTCGGGCAGATAGAAGTCGCCACGACCGGTCGCTTCTTCCTCCTCGGGTCCGCTCGCCGCGGGGCCTGACGTCGGGCGGGTCCGCAGAATCTTCGCGGCGGCTCCACCGAACGTCCACTCTATCTTCAGGATAAGTTCAGCCGGCGAAACGAATATTCGCGTCAGCTCCTCCTCCCTCTCCTCCCAGAGCCAAGACGAGAACAAACAGCCGGTCGCTCCTCCTCCCCCAGGCGACCGGCTCTCGTCTGTCTGGGGCCCTTCCACCGCGAATCCACTCCGCGTCGGGTCGCGCCCAAGGGGTGCAATTGCGCGCGAAACTGGCCTTCCTGCGCCCGCAACCGCGCCTATACTCGCCGACATGTCGCCCCTTTCGAACCGAACCGTCGCCACAATCGGCTCCGGAGTCATGGCCGAGTCGATCATTGCCGGGCTGCTCCGAGGCAAGCTCGTCGGCCCCGATCGGATCGTCGGAAGCGAGCCGCGGCCCGAACGGCGTGAGGAGCTGACCGGCCAGTACGGCGTGCGAATGGTCGCCTCGAACCTGGAAGCCGCCAGCGACGCGGACGTGATCCTGCTGTCGGTCAAGCCGCAGACGCTGACCAAGGTCGGGCACGAATTGGGTGGCCGTCTGCGGCCCGAGCAGCTGGTCGTTTCGATCGTTGCCGGCGCCAACTGCAACGTGTTGACCAGCCTCCTCGAGCACCGCGAAGTCGTCCGCAGCATGCCGAACACACCCGCCCAGATAGGTCGTGGCGTGACGGTCTGGTACGCCACACCGGAAGTGACCGAGTTGCAGTGCGACCAGGCGCGGGTCCTGCTGCGCGCCCTCGGCACCGACCTCCAGGTAGAGGACGAGCGATTCGTCGAGATGGCGACCGCGGTCAGCGGCACCGGTCCGGCATATGTCTTCCTGGTCATGGAGGCGCTGATCGACGCCGCGGTTCACCTCGGCTTCCCACGCCATATCGCCCACGACCTGGTTATCGAAACGCTCGAGGGCAGCACGGCCTTCGCCAAGGCCACGGCCCAGCACCCGGCTGTGCTGCGCAACATGGTCACCTCGCCGGGCGGAACCAGCGCCGCGGCCATCCACGAGCTCGAGTCCGGCCGGCTCCGAACCGTCCTGTCGGAGGCGGTGTGGGCCTCGTACCGGCGAACGGTCGAGTTGGGGGCAGACCTCGAGAAGGGCCTCGGCCTGAACGAGGGCCAGGCTGCCGGGGGCACGGACGGCAGGCTCGCGGCCGGCAAGACGGCCGGCAGCGCCGGCCCCGGTGCATCGACCGCCCGGCGGTCCGGCCACTGACGTGGCCCCCGAGATCGGCTCGACGACTCCCGTGACGCCCAAGGGCCTGCTCGCGATCTTCGCCCACCCCGACGACGAGAGCTACGGCGCCGGCGGCGTGATGGCCCTGGCCGCGGCCGCCGGTAATCCGGTCTGGGTTCTGTGCATGACCAACGGCGACCAGGGCGGACGACCCGGCGAGATGGACGTCGACCACTCGCTCGATCCCGAGATCAGACGAAACGAGCTGGCCTGCGCCTGCAGCGAGTTGGGTGTCGCCGAGCCGATCTTCCTCGGTTATCGCGACTCGGGCATGGAGGGCTGGGGCGCCCCCGAAGGCTCGCTCGCCCGCGCCCCCCAGGATGAGGTAGTGGACCGGATCCTCGCCGTCATCCGGCGGCTGCGGCCGGCGGTCATCGTCACCTTCGATCCGGGCGGTGTGTACGGCCACCCCGACCACACCGCGTGCTCGGCCACGGCCACGGCCGCTTACCGGCGGGCGGCGGGGGAGCTCGGCGGCCCGGTTGCGCTCTACCACCAGGCTATGCCGCGTTCCGCCGTAGCGGCGATGCAGGCCGCGATGGCCGAGGAACGGCACCGCGCCGGCGACGACACGCCGCCGAGCGAGGATGACCTCCGCCAGGCCGAGGCTTTCCAGAAGCTGGCTCGACCCGACGAGGAGATCACCACGGTCGTGCCGATCACCGCCGTCATCGAACGCAAGGTTGCGGCCCTGGCCTGCCACGACAGCCAGATGCGCGGTCGTCGCTGGGACGATCCCGAGCAGCGGGCGCAACTGGAGCAGATGTTCGGGCGCGAGACGTTCGTTCGTGTCGACCCTGCCCCGACCCCGGGCGAGATGGAGGACCGGTTCGTCGCCCTCACGTGGGGCGATTAGTGGTTCCCGGGCGGGCGGTCGCCGACCCGGCGCGTGGGGCGGCCGAGAACGGTCGGGTTCGCCGGATCTCTCGCGACGGCCTGACCGTCGAGCAGGCGGCGGCCATCGAATCGCCGCGGGAGTTCCGTCTCTCGCCCGACGGTCGTCGCCTGGCTTTCACGGCGGAAGCCGCGGGCGCCCGCCAGATCTTCCTGATGCCGGTTCGGGGCGGCTATCCCGAGCAGCTGACCGCCACCGAGAAGTCCGCGGCCGATCCCCAGTGGTCGCCCGACGGCCGCCGCATCGCCTTCGTCCGGGAAGAGGCCATCTGGATGATCGACGTCGAGGGCTCTCATCAAGCTCTCGTGACGCAGCATCCGGCCGGCAACCGCTCGCCGCGGTGGTGCGCGGACGGACATCAGATCGCGTTCGTGTCGCGTCGCCGGGGCTGGGATCAGCTGTGGGTCGTGGATGCGCCGGTGCCGCGCCGCGGCCGTCCGGCGACCCGGCCGCGCTCGCCTGAGCCCACACCGCTCACCGCCCCCGGCGTCGATATCGACGCCTTCGCATGGTCGCCGGACGGCCGCCGCATCGCCGTGTCGTCACAGCGTCTGCCGGATCTGCTGACCTCGCAGATCCACATCGTGGACGTCGCCACGGGCCGGGAGCGCCTGGTTGCGGGCGAGTCGGCCTGGGAGACGGGACCCCGCTGGCTGCCGGACGGATCGGGGCTGCTGATGATCTCCGACGCGGACGGCTGGTTCCAGGCCGTTCGCATCTCGGCCGATGGTCGGGAGCGCAGCATCCTCACCGGCGGGCGGCGCGAGCACGGCGAGCCGAGCGGCGGCTGGGGCTACGTTCCGCTGCCGTCGCCGGACGGTGAGCGCTTCGTCCACGTCGAGATCCACGACGGCCTGGTCGATCTGGTGGTGGCCGAGTTGCCGGGCGGCGACGGGCTCGGCGGCGACGGGCTCTCGGCCGGCGGCGACGGGCGTTCGGGCGGCGACGGGCTCGGCGGCGACGGGCGTTCGGGCGGCGACGGGCTCTCGGCCGGCAGGGCCGCGACTGGAGGCACTCATCCGGCGGTCATCAACCCGTTCGACGGCGTGTGGATCGCCGCGGCCTGGCTGCCCGATTCGTCGGCCGTGCTGGCCGTCGGGTCGAGCGATCACAGCCCCGACGACCTGTGGCTGCTGCCCATGCCGGAGATGGCGGCCGAGGGAGTCAAGCCGCGCCAGTTGACCCACTCCCTGCCGATCGTGGTCGACTCCGACCGCTTCGCCGCCGGAACTCGGGTTGCCGTTGAGGCCCGAGACGGGCTGACGATCGAAGGCACGCTGTACCTGCCCGCCGCGGCCCTGGGGGAGGAAGCCACGCGCGTTCCCTGCGTTCTCCATTCCCACGGCGGCCCGACCCATCAGGCCCTCCGCGACTGGCTGCCCTTCCGCCAGCTCGTGGTTGAAGCGGGGATGGCCTTCCTCTCGGTGGACTTCCGCGGCTCGACCGGCTACGGCCGTGAGTTCCGCTGGGCCAATCGGGGCGAGTGGGGCCACGCCGATGCCTTCGACGTCCTCGACGCCGCTCATTGGGCCGCCGTCCAGCCCTGGTGCGACGGCCGTCTCGCCCACTACGGGGCTTCGTATGGCGGTTACATGACCCTGAGCGTTCTGACGGAAGAGCCGTCGCTATGGCGGGCCGGCATCGATCTGTACGGCGACTCCGAGATCGCCGAGAGCTACCGCCACGGCGACCGCCCCGGCCGGATCGACCTGGAGCGGATGATGGGCAATCCCGACGACCCGGAGGCCGCCCCGGCCTACCGGCGCGGTTCGCCGCTGTATCGGGCCGAGGCCATCGAGGCGCCGCTGCTGATCCTCCACGGCCGTAGGGACAAGCGCGTCTCGCCGCTGATGACCGAGCGGATCGTCGAGGCGCTCGAGATCGAAGGCAAGCACTACCGGGTCCACTGGTACGACGACGAGCCCCACGGCCTAAAGAAGCGCGAGAACCGTCGCGACGCCTGGAAGCGCTGCCTCGACTTCCTGCGGCGCCATCTCCTCGACCAGGTCGACGAGGCGGAGTAGGAGGGCCAGACGATGTGGCGACGGCGAAGGGAAGTCAATCTCCTCGACACCGACGAGATGGATCTCTTCTTCGAGAAGCTCGACCGGATGAACCAGGCCCAGCTCCTGAGCATGCGGGCGGCCTGGTACGCGACGAGCCGCGATGCCCACGCGGACGCCTGGACGACGGTTCGAGCCGTCGCCGCTCGGAATGGATGGACCAGAGAGATCGACAGAGTTCGGGCCAAGGCGATGAGTTGGATCACGCGCGGCACCAACACCATCCCATACCAGATGAACGACGACTTCACCTGGCAGCAGGTCAAGAACGAGGCTGGCGAGGCCATAGTCGACGCGGCCCTGGCGATCTCTCTCGGCTCGCGTTTGGACGCGCCCACCCATGCCCTGCTGATCGAGCCCTGGCTGCGCGCCACCGGCGCCGAGGAGTAGCAGTGCTCCTCGGTGGTTACTAGGGAGCGCCGGTCCTCGTGACGCACCCGCCAATTCGCCCGACGAGCCAGTTCGTCAAGAGTCAGGCCAAATGCGCTCGGGTATTCGATGCCGGCCCACGGCCGCGATGTGCCTCTGTTGGCCATTGGCCTGCCTGCCTCACCGGCGACGACCCGGGTGGGCGAGGCGCGATAGTCGGTCAGCGTTTGCGGTGCGTGGCTCTTCGCGACTCCTCTCGTCTCTGCGCCCGATTCAGCCCAGCATTCGGCCGCTCCGCGGCCTCGATGGTGGCTTCCATGCGGCTCCGTGCCGCCCGTTGTGTCGCCAGCACGGCAGGATCTAGCCCGGTGTACGCGCAAAGCAGTCCATCCCACTCCGCCACGTCGCGACTCCCCAACGGCACGTCGTCGTCGAATGAAAATGCTAGGTGCGATGGGTTCTCGACGCGACTAACGGCCGCCCCGGCTAGAGCGTGAACCAGCCACCTGGCCTGCTTTACGCAACCGAAGAGGTCGTTGATGAGTGCCCGGGTCAGCGGAAGGATGAGTTCGACGACCGGCCCGTTTCTGCCATCTGTGTCCGCCACCGCGAGGGCCCCGTTCTCCATGACGCGAACGTCGCTCTTCGCCTCCTCGGGGTCTGAAGAAACCCACGCCAGGGCTCGTTCGGGGTCCAACAAGGACACGGCATGCCGCCTCCTGATCGCCAACCTGTGCAGGTCTTTCGTGTAAATGACCCGCACAGTCGATAGGGCCAGCACAAGACGTTTCTCGAGCACTTCAGATGACTCGATCATTAGGTCCTGCTGGCGCGGCGTGAGGAGAGCGAACCGCGTCCCGTCGGGGATCGACCCCAACTCGGTCCGCCACCAAGCCAAGTCCTCGAACTCCGGCGAGGAGAAGACTTCAAACGCGGGCTCATCGAAGCCGAGCATCGTCGCGCCCAGATCGGTGACCTCGCCTGCCCGGAAGCGGCGCAATGAATTGAAGACGCAGGCCAGGTGTTCGCATGTCTCGTAGACGAAGCCCACGAGGTCCCAGACGTAGAGAGGAGCGTTCTGGCGAAAGAGTTTTCGCGACCCCTCCTCGTCCAAGCGGCTGACCTTCTCGGCACGAGTGCTCAGTTTCATGAGCCAATCGAGCGTCGAACCCAACCGCTTACCGCGATGCTCGTATAGCGAAAAGGTCTCTGCACGAAGGAGCGAGTAGGCAACCGGACCCAAGGCGGCCGCGCCTTCTTTGATGTAGTCGATCTGCTCGGCGGAGTGATCGTGCCCGGCCAGGTGAAATCCGGAACCAGTGATTGGTCGCCGGCGGACGTTTACCCCGCGTTGCCCACCGTCATCCCTCGGGATCCAACTTGGAACCATGCCGTATGTCATTGGCTGATGTTGACCGGGCGCCAGCCGCAGGTCCAGACACACATAACCAACGAATCTCGGCAATCCGCCGAAAACCTTCCAGGCGTTGGGGATTTGGATGCTCCGCCGGGCTGTGCCCGACGGAGCATCTCAACTTGCGCTTGCGACAACGGGCACAGAGACTGTCACGGGAGCAGCGTTCGCGAACTTGAACGTTACCTGGACGTGGTCTCCAGGCGTGAGGGGAGCAGCGAGCCCGTTCAGGACGATCTCGCCGTCGCCCCGCCGAAGCTGGATCGTTTGACCATTCGTAATCAGCCACCATGGCATCGGGCGCAAGTTGCCCATTCCGCTCGCATCTGTCGGGCGCAGACTTCCCATTCCACTCGCATCTGTCGAGGCCTGAGTGCCTCCGCTTGTTCCGTACAGTCCTCCGCTCGTGGCGCTGGGCGAGGAAGCCCCGATGAGCTTGTCGTCAACGCCGGTCTGGTTCTGAATGGTCGCGACGACGCTAACCGGATTGCCGCTGCCTGCGAATGGAATCGCCTGGACGTTGGTGATGACCATCCCCGCAACGGGAGACGATGCGTTGGCTGCGGATTCTGTCGGCGCCGTGGACTCATTCGCTCCGACGCTCGAGGAGGTGCGCAGTGTCATCGATGCCACTGCGACCACAGCGATAATGGCCACCACGCCGGCGACGAGTCCGAGTGGAAATCGGCTTGTGACACGGGTCGATCGAGTTCCCGACAGAACCCCCTCCTCCTTGATCAAGGGTCGAGGCACCGCTGCATCCAGCGCCCTGAGTCGCCTCGTCAGGCGTTCATTGAAGTCATCTTCCATCCGAGCTGCTCCCCACTACTGTTCGGAGTTGCGTCCGGGCTCGAGATAGCCAACTGGCGACCGTGCCGCGCGGCACTCCGAGCGCGAGGGCGACCTCTTCCTGGCTGTAGCCGTCCAGCGTCGTCAATATCAGGGCAGCGCGGACGGCCGGCTTCAGGCTCTCGCTCGCCCGCCAAAGATCAGGGTCGACGTCGAGCGCCCATTCAGCGTGCGTCTCTCTAGGTGGAGGAACCCCCACCTCCGCCGGCGGCGGATCTCATCAATGGCGAGCCGGATGCCAACGGTTGAGCACCAACGCGCAACGTCATCTCGAGAGCCGAGAGGCCATCGTGACATGGCGCGAAGGAACACCTCCTGGACGATGTCTGACGCTTCCTCTGGATCCCCCACGATCAGAGCTATGCGTCGATGTAGCCAAGGCATATGGTCGCGGAAGGCAGTGCCCAGGTCGGTAGCCTCAGCTGTTGCCCCAGTTGTTTCCATCGGCCAGGTACGCCTCCTACTGGTCTAACGTCCGAGGGCGGCCCACCGTTGCAGGCCAGGAAACCGAACTCAGATGGCGCAGGCAGACCCAGCGCGCAGGCTCTCAACCTCCGTCGGACGCGGAGCGTCAGCAGGAACTGTCGAGCGCCTCGCACGTACGACGCAGGAGCTGATGCACCGTCCGCGTTCCCAGGTGTTGATTGCCGAATGGGCGGGGCGGTAAGGCGAGGTCGGCCCGGCCGGCCTGTTCGTCGTTACGAGTTCGCGAACGCTGCTCCGGTGACAGTCTCTGTGCCCGTTGTCGCAAGCACAAGTTGAGATGCTCGGCCGGGCAGAGCCAGACCGAGCATCCAAATCCCAAAACTAGCCTCGGCCTGTCACCGATGCGGATCCAGTCATGGCATCCACGGTCACTTCGAAGTACCCGGTGGAGTTGGCCAGGTCGGCTGCATACAGCTTGACCTGCCAGACCAACCCCTGAGTACCCTGGCTATCGAACGTGACCTGCAATGACGCGTCGATGAGCTTGTAGGTCGCCGACTTTCGCCCAACGGACTTGGTCGCCGTGTCCTGGGCCACCGAGATCGCTTGGTCGCGAGCGACCACAGCCGTAGGCGGATCCGAATATGGGCGACTGATGTTGTGAACGTTGAAGATCACTCCGGTCCCCGCATCGAGCTGCACCAGACGTGAGTCTGGGACTAGAGCTCCATTGACGGATCGTTGCCAGCTGACGGAGTAGACCAAGGCAGCGCCCCGGTCATCCAGCTTGACCTGGGCAGTCATCCCGTCCACCGCGATCCCCTGATCAACTAGGTAAGACGAGGCGATGTCCAGTGCCTGCTGGTCGTTGATGGTCGCGTCTGTCCTCACTTTCGGGATCCGCGACATCACCAGTAGCTGCGCGACGTGCCCGTCATGGGCATCGACGGCCGCAGAGACGTCGGCTCCCTCAACATCATAGAAGCGGAAGACCTTGCCATCGATTGGCGCGTTCGCCTTCAGGTCAGATGTCTGAACCTCGGCCACCTGAGCCCTTGCGGCAACATTAGCGGCCCCGTTCTGTGGCAATGGCCGCTCGACCATGGCCCGGACCGCAGCGATGGCTGAGGCCGGAGTGACTTTCACGGCGCGATATGGATCGGCGGGAACGGCGGGAGCCTGAGGCTTAGTGCCTGCCATGGCCGCCCCTGCCAACAGGAGCACAAGGGCGGAGCCGACAACGCCCACCGCCGCCATTTGCGTGAATCGCTTCTTCTTCATCGAATTGCCCCTCAGTTACCGTAGCCCGCGGGTCGGACGTAGAGATTCCAATTGCCGTACCAAACCGAGCTGTCCGTGCCGCTATAGGTACCGTACATCGCCATCGTTTGGTTCTCCGCATAGACAGCAGAGTTGAAGAATGTTCCGTTGTACTGGAAGAACGCCTGGGTCCAGGTGTCCATTTCCGGCCAGCCGACCACAGCTGTCCAGCCGACTGCGGCGTCGACTCCCTTGCTGAAGACAGCAACGCGCGGAAGTGTGTAGTCGTTCCCACGGCCAAGGTAGGAGGTCGCGGTGTTGCAACCACCGAAGATCATGAGCTTGATGCTATCCGGCAGTGTGAGAGTGTTCCGGAGACGCTCACTCCCGCCCGCGCCTCTTTCTCCCACCCGATGTAGGCTCAGGGTGTGGCGGATCTGCACGTGGAGTTGCTGGCGGTGGAGGATTGTCCTCACCTGGAGACGGCGCTCCGCGACCTGGAGGGCGTCCTCGGCAGAGGGATCATCGAGGTCCCGGTCCAGGTGATCTTCGTCTCGAGCCAGGACGACGCCGAGTTCCTGGGATTCCGGGGTTCGCCGACGATCCGCATCAACGGTGACGACGTCGTCTCGCAACCCGAGTTGCCGGTCGCGCTCGGCTGCCGGATCTATCGCGACGCCGATGGTCGGCCGCTGGGCTCACCGCCGGTCGAATCGATTCGGGCGGCCATCGACGCCCACCGACGCGGTCGACTCGAGGCCTTCCAGCGCGAAGAAGCAGCCAAGGTCGCCGAGTTCGCCCGGGCCGCCGATGCCGCCGATCCGGCCCGGGCCGCCGATGCCGCCGGGCTCCCGCCCGACAGCGGCCCGACCGATTCCTCTGCTGGATCCGAAGGGAAGCCTCAGGAGGGCTGAACGATGGGTTTCGC
Organism: Chloroflexota bacterium; assembly: GCA_003157875.1. GTDB lineage: Bacteria > Chloroflexota > Limnocylindria > Limnocylindrales > CSP1-4 > Fen-1039. The sequence continues at coordinate 16,782 of PMKV01000138.1, read as the reverse complement.
CGAGAACGTCCGGCTGGCACCGCAACGGACGATGCGTTCGCTGCTGATCTCGCTGTCGCACCGGCGATCGCTGGCCCGCCTCGCCGTTCGCAGCCCCCTCACCCGCCCGGTGGTGGCGCGCTTCGTCGCCGGCGAATCGCTCGATGAGGCGCTGCCGGCGATCGGCGTGCTGGCGGGTGCCGGCTTCCGGACGACGGTCGACGTCCTGGGCGAATCGGTGACGTCTCCAGAGCATGCCTCAGCGGCGGTCGATCGATATCTCGCGACAATCGCCGCCCTATCCGAGCGAAGGCTCGACCCGAACGTCAGCGTCAAGCTGACGCAGATGGGTCTGGAGATCGATCGCGACCTGTGCCGGGCCAACGTCATGCGGATCGTCGAGGCGGTCCGGGGCGTGAGTGGCTTCGTCCGTATCGACATGGAGGACAACACCCGTACCGAAGCCACTCTCGACACCTGGCGCGCGGCGTATGCGGCCTATCCGGGCGTCGGCGTGGTGATCCAATCGGCCCTGCGGCGCAGCTCGGCGGACGTGGACGCGATCATCGCGGCCGGCGGCCGGGTCCGGCTCTGCAAGGGCGCGTACGACGAACCGGCCAGCGTGGCCTACCGGACCAAGGCGGCTGTAGATGCCAATTACGCCCGCCTCATGGAGAGGCTGCTTATGGCGGACGCGTCCCCGGCCATCGCCACGCACGACCCCCGGCTGATCGCCAGAGCGATCGAGATCGTCGAGGGCGAGGGGATCGGCCGCGACCGCTTCGAATTCCAGATGCTCTACGGCGTCCGGCGCGACCTGCAGAGAGCCCTCGTGGCGCGGGGCTACACGGTTCGCATCTACGTCCCGTTCGGGCAGGAGTGGTATCCGTACTTCATGCGACGACTGGCCGAGAGACCGGCCAACGTCGGCTTCATGCTGCGGGCCGTGTTGAAGGAAGAAGGCCGACGCCTCCGGGGCCGATAGCGGGACGTTCCAGGCGCGTCCCGCCGCCCGCCTGCTGCGCCGTCAGCCCTCGGTCACCGGCTGGCGCAGGACCGTCTTGAGCTTGGCCGGATCGGCTCGCCGCGGGTCGCCCAGATAGATCTCGTGGTGGGCGCCGCGTGGCTTGCAACCCTCGGCGGCGATGAAGGCGTGGAGCCGTTCGATGGTCGGCCGTTCCGCGCTGTAGGGCCCGATGTGCATCACCTGAGCGCTTCGGCCTTCGCGCCAGCGTTCGAGGCGCAGCCGGCGCAGATGGTCCGAGTCGCCCTTCTTGCGGCGAACCTCGGCTACCGCGCCGGCGAAGACGGCCGGCGTCACGTCGTCGGACGCGGCCATCAGAACCCGCCAGCCCCACTGCTGCATCGGGACTCTCATGTCGAAGCCGCCGTCGGATTCGGTGAACCAGAGAGCCTCGAGGGGCATGAGCGGCACGACCACGCCGGCGGGCTTGAGGGCGAACTTGATCGTGTAGATGACCGGAAAGAGCGCGGCGAAGGCCTGCTGGAAGTCGGTGGTCGGGTACTCGGCCCCCTCGTCCGGGGCGCCCTTGCCGTCGATCATCAGGTAGCTCACTTCCGGCACGTCGACGAAGACCGGCTCGCGAGGCGGGCGGTACAAGGGAGCCAATTGCTTCTTGCGATCGGGGGCCGGGGTCGTCGGGCGGGTGACGGTCGTTCCGGTGGCCATTGCTATCCCTCCTGCGGCGTTGGCGTCCGTTCTACCGTCTCGCCCAGGGTGAGAGTCAAGCCCGTACGGCACGCTCGGCGTCGAGCACGGTCGCCATCTGCCGGCAGTGCTCCTCGATGTGCCCGGCCAGCATGGTGTCGACGATCTGCCTGACCGTCATCTCGCCCCGCTTCTTGTGCAGGCCGCGTCGGGCCACCTGACGCTCGTCGAGTTCGAGCAGTCGGCGAAGAACGCGCTCGAGCGAATTGTCGAGGCGTCCGTACAGCTCCGAGACCGGCAGCGTTCGATCGCGGTCGACGGTCAGAAGACGAATCAGATCGGTTTCCTCGCGCCCGAATGGGACGGGCTCGACCGGCCCGGCGATGACCCGCTCGATCTCGCCCAGCCAGTACGCGAGCATCTCGTCGATGTGAGCGATCACTTCGCGCCCGACCCATTCACGGCGGCGCGGCAGGTCGTCGGGCGGCAGGGCGCTCAGCTCGAGTCGGCTGCGCATTCGGACCAGATTGTCTCGGGCGGTTCGGAGCCGTTCGACCTGGGCGTAGAGAGTTGCCATTGGCTGGTGTTACTCCGTGGCGGCCGCGCAACACGCCGGCTGTGTAGGTCGGAAGCGTAGCGGCTTCCGGGAGGAATGTGGGACTTGACCTGGGGCGGTTCGCGCGCGCACCGGGTTGTTTCGGGTGCGCACCGGCCTATGGCTCCTCGAGTACGACGGGCCGGGATTCAGAGGGAGTGGCGAATTGGGCCAGCAGCACCCCCGCCAGAACTACGGCCGCTCCAACGACCCGGATCGGCGTGAAAGCTTCGTTGAGGAACGTGATGCCCAGGAAGATCACCACGATCGGCTCGACCGTGGCCATCAGCGATGCCTGGGCGGCTCCGATTCTGGCGGCCGACGCGTAGAACGCCTGGATCGCGACCGCGGCCGCGAATATGCCGATCCCGATCAGGCCCGGCCACGCGTTCGCTGGGATCTGCGTCGGCAGTAGCGGTTCGCTGGCGATCACCCCGACAACCAGAGTGGCGATCCAGGTCCCGGTCATCATGATCGCCCCGGCAACGGCCGGCGGCACTTCGGCGCCCTTGCCTTTGGATCGCATATCGGCGGTCTGTCCGGGCCGTTCGCCGGCCATCCAGGCCGTCAGCATGATGTACACGGCATATGCGACCGGGGAGAGCAGCGCCAGGATGATCCCGCCCTGGTTGGTGTTGGAATTGATCCCGCCGACGGTCAGGACCGTCCCGAGGAGGACGATGCCCAGCGATCCCCACGCCAGCTTGCCCTCGAACCTGTACCCGAGTCGGAGCGAGACCACCGCGACCAGGGCCGGGTAGGTACTCATGAGCAGGGCCACGAGCGAGATGTCGATGCGCTCGATGGCGGCGTAGTAGACGCTGGCGTTGACGATGAAGAAGGCGCCGGTGAAGAGCAGCCGGCCGACCGTTCGACGGTCCAGCTCCCGCAGCGCAGCTCTCGCACGTGGCTGGGCGAGCATCCAGATCCAGCTGACGAGAGTGGCGAAGGCGAAGCGCCATACCAGCATGGCGATCCAGTCCACGCCGGCGGGGTACACGAACGCCTTGAAGAAGAGCGGCCCGGTGCCGTAAGCGGCGCCCGCGAGTGCTCCCAGCCCAATGCCAACGATGCGACGGCGATCCATCCGGGGAAGGCTATCAGGAGGGCGGCCACGCGGTTCTCCGGACGGTGGTGACAGGACGCACTGGGGTGGTGACTGCACGCACGCTGCGTTCGGATTAGTACGCATCCCACCCCTGGACCCCTCCATCGAGACTACCGCCCGAGTACCGTTGAGGCGGTACGAGTGAGTCATATGCCCCGCGAAGGCCCGCGCATAGGATCTCCAACATTGGAGCGGTCGAATGGCCGCCATGTCTGAGGTCGGATGCGATGACTCGGGCCCGCGAACGCTGCCCACGCTGCGGAAGGCGCCTGGTAAGCACGCGTTTCGACACCACGTTCCGACTGCCAGACCGAAGCGAGCGACTCTGCTTCGGCATCCCGGGCGGCCTGTGTGAAGACTGCCATCAGCTTTACATCGACCCCGAGCTGATCGAACTGCTCGATCTCGGGCAGGGCCGCTGCGTCTTCGCCATCGAGAGCGACCTCGTCGTCCAGGAACAGGCCTGGTCAAGCGCCGACTGAGGTCGTTCGCCGGTTGTCCGCGTGCTTGCGTGGTCGGCGCACAATCGGGTCCGTGAGCGATCTCGATCGGACCGCATCGGTCCCCATTCCAGACGGCGGCTCCGCCGCCAGACGTCCGGCCGGCTTCTGCCGCGGTCCAGGGCACCTCGTCGTGTACGGCAACCCGGCCTTCGTCGCCGCCTTCGGGCCGGTGGCGGTCGGCTTGCCCGCGCGCGAGAGTCTCGTCGATCTGCCCCCCAGCGCCTTTGCGCTGCTGGACGCGGTCCTCGTCAAGGGCAAGCCGCTCGCCCGGTGGATCCAGCTCTTGGGCGAGGATTGGCGAATGACGGCTGCGCCGCGCCAGGATCCGATGGGGGAGGTCTACGGCGTGGCTTTCCATCTGCGGGCCAGGTCCGACGTGCCGATCGTGGCGTCCGAGTTGCCCGACGGTGACCCGGCCGGCGGTCCCGGCTAGGACCGCGTCGGTGGCGCGCGGCGGGCCTTCTGGGGCGCGACAATTAGAAGCGGAAAGGCGGCGGCGGTTCGTCGCCCAGCGACAGCATTACGGGTCGAGTTTGGGGATCGCCGATGGCGCCAGTGGATGAGAATGCCCGGGCAGCGAAGTCAGCCGATATTCCGTGGTACGTCGGCGTGGGCGCGGCCGGTTGGGAGCCGCTCGCACGAGCCTTCATCCGCCGCGAACTCCCCAAGCCGGACCCGGACTACATGTCGTTGGCCATTCGACTCGCCGGCTCCTGCGCCGAGGAACGCCATGCGGCCTGGATCCGCGTGGCGCAGGAGGCGCCCACTCGATTGGGCCGGACCCGCGCCTACATCGAAGCGCTCCACAACGATCCGGACCTGACGTCGGTTGCCTGGAGCTGGCTATCAGGCGACATGGATCTGATGGGGAGAGTCGAGCACGTGATCGGTCCACGCGACGCGAGGACGCTTTCCACCGTCGATACGGTCCGTGGGCGACTCGGTTCGATCCTCGAACTCGGTGGCGGCGACCTCGACGAAGGCACGGATTCCGTCGCCGAACCCGAGCCTGCCGCAGCTGCCCAACCGGAGCCCAAGGGCGCCGCCGAACCCGAGCCCAAACCTGCCGCCGAACCCGAGCCGGCTCCCGTCGCGCCCGACCCCCAACCAGCCGCCGCCGTCGCACAACCGACGCAGCCGGCGGCATCGACGCCTGCATCCGGGCCCGGGCCCTCACCCCAGCCCGCCGCCCAGTGGCCCGCGGCCCAGCTACCCGAGGCTCAACTGCCCGCCGCTCAACCGCCCGCGACTCCGCCGCTCGCCTCGATAGCATGGTCGCCCACGCACTTCGTGCCTGCCGGCGGTCTCCAGGCCTGGGATTACCCGGATCCGACGCGCCCGCCTCAGGCCGCTCTGAGCGCCGGACTCGGTGTCGTGATCGACGCCGTCGCGGGCGATTGGGCCTTCGTCCGGGCCGTTAACGGCTGGCGCGGCTGGGTCGACGGTCGCCGGCTGGTCGGGCGAGCCTGATCTGATCCCCGGAGCCTAGCGCTCGCTCGGCCGCCGGACGCGTTCGGCGATCCAGAGGCTGACCGCGGTGCGGCGGCGGAGATCTCCACCGCCGGCGTGGCCTTTGAGCGTGGCGTCGAGTTCCAGGAGTCCGGCCAGCGCCGCGTCGAGCTCGGGCAGCGCCCATGTCCGGGCTTGCTGGGCCAGCTTCTCGGCCACGTAGGGGTTCAGCTTGAGGATGCGAACCAGCTCGCGGGCCGGAGTCCCGGCGGCCAGCAGATCGGCGACTTCGATCAGCCCTCTGATGCGCCGGTGGAGGTGGGTGATGAGAAGCGGAGCGGGCACGTCCTCGAGGCGGTCCGCCAGCTCCGCCGCCTCCGCCGCGTGCCGCATGCCCACGGCATCGAGGAATGCCCATGTGGATCCCGGGACGGCATCGGCGACGAGTGCCTTGACGTCGTCGGGGCCGATCTGGCCGTCGAGGCGGTACAGGGCCAGCTTCTCCAGCTCGGCCACCGCAAGCTCACCCTGGCGGCGTCGGTCGACGTCGCGTTCACGGACGTTGGCCCCCACGCGCTCCGCGAGCAGGGCGGCGGCGGCGGGGGCGATGCGGATGTCACGTTCGCGGGCCCGGTCGCCGATCCAGCGGGCCATCTGATCGCGAGTGGGAGCCACGAACTGGCGCACGTCGCCGCCGGCTTCGGCCACGGCCTTGCGCAGGGTCTCGAGGGAGGCAGGGCGGCGGGCCGTGCCGTCGACGGCATCCAGGAAGGCGAGGCCATTCCCCGGGGCCACTGCGGCGAGGGCCTCGGTCAGGCTCGCCGCCAGGGGTTTGGTGGCGACGAGCGGTGCCGGCTCGGTCACGACCACGAGCGTGCCGCCGCCGAAGAGCGTGGCCGTCGCCACCTTCTCGGCGATTTCCGCGGAGGACGTGGTGGCGCCACTCAGCCGCACGCGATCCAGCGGCTGCCCATCGCCCGCCAGCCGAGCGGCCAGCGCATCGGGGGCGTGGTTGACGCCATACGAATCGTCGCCCCAGTAGTAGCCGAGGGGCGCGGTCGCGGGCATCAGCGACGCCCTTCCCTAGCCGCGGCGAGGGCCCGGCCGGTCCATGTCAGACGTCGAACCTGGCTCGGGGTCACGCCGGCCAGCTCGCAGATCCGCTGCTCGAGCGCCTCCGCGCGAAGCCGGACGGCCACCATAGTCTCCGCCGTCCAGGTTCCGCGTGGGTGGGCGGCTCGTTCGGTCGGTGGGTAGCGGCGTTCCCACGACGCGAACCGTTCCGCCATGGACTCGAGGCGCTGTCCGGCCCGCTTGTCCGCGTAGGCGACGACCAGCGCCTCGACCGAAGCATCGGCGAACCAGCGATCGAACCAGGCTCCGTGGGCCAGGCGTGTCACCGGATGCCCGACGATTGCCGGACCAAGCTCCGGGTAGCCCTGACCCGCCAGCCACGCGGCCGAGCCTTCGCCGTGAGCGAGACCCTTCACGAGCGGCTTCACCCGGTCGAGCTTGTCGACGTCATGCAGCAGCGCGGCCGCCTCGACGAGGCGGCGATCGACCGATCGACCAACCGTAACCGCCCGATGGGCCAGCCAGGCTGCCGTCTCGGCGACGGCCCGTGAGTGGCGCAGGTGCCAGGTCGGGGGTTCGAGCGAAAGAAGTAAGGCCGCGCTCTCTCGACGGCTCGGGACGGACATCGACGGCATCGTACAGGAGCCCGAGTGGCGGGGCTCCCGCCGCCCGCAACGAGACCGTGCCCGAGGCCCGGTTTGCCCGCGACGAGGTCACCGTCACGGCCCCGCGATCGAACGTCGTTTCCACGGTGCCGTTCTGGTCGGTTCGGTAGACGTGCGGCGAATGGGCCCGCAGCCGGGCCATGGTGGCCGCGTTTGGATGGCCATAAGGGTTGTTGGCGCCGACCGAAACGACGGCGACGCCCGGCGCCACGGTCGCGAGAAGCACGTCCGACGAAGCGGTCGCGCTGCCGTGGTGAGCCACCTTGAGCATGTCGAGCGTCGGCAGTCCGCGGCTGAGCAGGATCGGGTCGACGTCATCCTCGACGTCGCCGGTGAGCAGGAATCGACGGCCCTCGTATTCGCCGAGCAGGACGATCGACGCGTCGTTGGTCTGGCGGTTCGAAGTGGCGTTTGGATCCAGGTCGTTCGGGCGGACGGTGCCGTCGTCGGGCCACAAGACCCGCAGCGTGGCGTCGTCGAGTCTCAGCGTCTCGCCCGTGGCAAGGCGTTCGGGCGTGAGGCCCCGCGCGGCGAGGGCAGCCCTCCAGGCTCGATAGGCCGGCGTGTCGACGGACCAGCCGGACTCGAAGGCCCGCCCGACTTGATATCGCTCGACGACGGCGACCAGACCGGCGACATGGTCGTCGTGCGGGTGGGTCAGGACGATCGCGTCGAGCCTCCGGTCCCACGTCGGTATGTACCCGTCCAGGTCCGCCATCAGAACATTCGGGTCCGGACCGCCGTCGACGAGGATCCGCCCGCCGCGGTCACCTTCCAGCAGAATCGAGTCACCCTGGCCGACGTCCATGACGATCACGTGGACGCTGCCGTCGGGTCTCGCCGCGACCACGGAACCGGCGAGGACTACGAGCAATGCGGCGCCCGCGAGAGCCCAGCGGTACCGCGGTCGGAGTCGCGGAGTCGTCGACCTGCCGCCCGCCGCCGGCGCGGCGCGCTCGCGGCCCTTCGGCCCACCGCTCTTCGAGAGCCCTCTGTTCATGAGCAGAAGCAGTCCCGTCGCCGCGGCTGCCGCGGCCACGTTGGCCGGGAAGGGTAGGGTTTCGTTGGCGCCCGGGACGGCGGCGGCAAGTCGCACGACCGCAACGAGTGCCGCCAGCAGCAGAGCTGCCGGCATGGCCACGATGCCGCCGACCCAGCTCGGCGCCCCCAGAGTCGCGAGCCAGCCCGCCCCGAAGGCAACGGCGCCCGATGCCATCGCCGGCGGGACGAGCGGGACGGCGAACAGGTTGGCCGCCGGCGCGATCAGGGCCAGCCGCCCGAAAGTCAACAAAGCGATGGGGAGCGTCGCCGCCTGCGCCGCCAGCGACACGCCCAGGCTCGCGCACAGAACCGACGGGAGCCGCGGGAAGCGTACCGCCAGCCAGTCCGTGAGCGGCGTCGCCCACGCGACCAGCCCGGCCGTGGCGGCGGCCGAGAGCTGGAAGCCCACGTCGGCGACCGTGGCCGGAGCCACGACCACCATGATCGCCACCGCCCAGGCAAGACCCACGATGACCCTCGACCCGCGCCCGCTTTCCACGGCTGCCATCGCCACCCCGGCCATGACCGCGGCGCGGACCACCGATGCCGACGCGCCGGCAAAGAGCGTGTAGGCCACGATCGCCACGATCGTGACTGTCGCCCGCCGCCGCCGGCTGAAGTGCCCGCGCAGGAGGGCGGCCACCGCCGCGGCGACGATGGCGATGTTCCAACCTGAGATGGCCACGATGTGGCTGACCCCGGCCGTCGTGAAATCGGCCGCCAGACCACGATCCACCCTGTCGCGCAGGCCGATCAGGATCGCGGCCGCCAGCCCGCCTTCCGGCTCGGGCAGGACCCGTTGAAGCGTGTCGCCGGAGGACTGCCGCAGCGACTCGAGCCGGCCGGCCGGCGATTCGTCGTGGGCGACGATCGTCAGTGCGGTGGCCTCGCAGCTCGCGTCGATCCCCTGGGCGGCGAGGAACAGGTCGTAGCCGCTCTCGGTCAGCGGGCGGATTCGGCCCGACCAGGAGATCGTGTCTCCTCCGATCAGTCTCGGGTAGGCCGGCATCTGCGCCGAGCACCGCAGCGGTCGCCCCGTCAGCGCGATCGTGGCGAGCTGTTGGCCGGATGACGTGTGGGCGCTTTCGACCGTGGCCGGCCACGGACCGGTGCCGGGTGGCAGCGAGGTGGATTCGGGCGGTGCTGCGCCGCTGCCGAAGACGAGGCCGATCGCCAGCCGCGCCGCCACGAGCGACGCCCCCACCGAAGCCACCATGAGCGAGGCACTCAGCGTCCGGCGGCCGGCGGTTCGAGCCAGGCACGACGCCACTCCCAGGGTTGCGGCCGCGGCCGCTGCCACGGCCGTCGCCGCCGCCGAGTCGCCGCTCAACGGCGCGTACGACGCGGAAGCGGCCGCGACGATCACTCCAATGGCAAGCCAGCCGGGTCGCGGAAGCATCGGCTCTCTAGACCGTGACCTTGTCGCGGAACTTGGCCAGGGTGGAGGCGGTGACGAGCTTGCGCGTGACGAGATCGTCTACGGCCGCGAACGGCAGCTCCTCGCGCGACGCGATGATCTTGGCCGCGGTTGCCGGCCCAATTCCCGGCAGTATGTCGAGCTGATCCGCCGTGGCGGTGTTCAGGTTGAGCGGGCCGCCCGGGGTCGTCGTCGTGGCGGCCCCCGAGGGCCCGGGCGCCGCGTCGCCCCGTCGTGGAACCACGACCAGCTGGGCGTCCTGCAGCTTGGCCGCCAGGTTGAGCTTTGTCTCCGCCGCTCGCGGATCGACTTCCGTCGAGTATCCGCCGGCCGCCCGGATGGCGTCCTCGACACGCGAGCCGGTCGGCAGCGAGTAGACACCCGGCCGGAGCACTGCGCCGGAAACCTGGACCACGAGCAGCGACGGCGACGCCGGCGCCCCGGATCCGCCGGCGCCAGAGTTCGTCGAGATGAGGTCGACCTGCCCGCCGGAACGCAACTCGACGAAGGCGGCTACGGCGAGCGATCCCAGAACCAGGACCGCGGCGGCGGCGAGCATAAGCAGAGGCGCGGAGGGTCTCGACCGGCCCGGCACCGCCGCGTCCCCGCCTTCGTCCGGCACCTCAAGCGTCCGCCAGGGCGCGCTCGTACCCATCCCTCTTCTCCGATTGAGCTTCCGCGGCGGTTCGTCGCGAACGCTATCGGAGGCCGCTCATCCGCGGCTTATCGCGCGCTTATCTGCCGCTCATCTGTCGCCTGCGCCCGACGCGTCGCCGGCCACCACCCCCTGCGCTCGGCGACGCCTAGCTTCGCCAACTTTGTTGGCGCCGCGTCGGAGTCGCCTCGCTTCGGCGCCGGTGTCCGTCGTCGCTGCTCATCCGCCCCTATGGCGCGCGAGCGACGATCTCCTTGAGGTAGGCGTCGATCTCGGGAACCGAGCGCAACGCCCGCTCGAAGTAGTCGTTGACCGCCTTCATGGCCGCGGTCTGGACGTCGTCCATGTCCTCGGCGCGGTCCGCCTCGGCGCCGTGGGCCTGGATCGAGTTGCGCAGCTTGAGCAGGTGGCCGACCATCTCGGCCTCCTCGGGCCCGTCGAGCGCCTGGATGGCCGACATGATCAGCTTGTCGACCTGTTCGGTCATCGTCTCTGCGTCGAAGTCGTCGCCCGAGCCGGCGGCATCGTTGAGCGTCTGGATCAGCGCCGCCACCTGGTAAAGCGCCGTGATCGGCTCGTCGAATAGCTCTCGGATGAAGGCCGCCTCGGCGTAGTGGCCGTTCATCCGGAAGACGTTGTAGAGGCGCCGCGCGACCTTGCCGAAGCTGGGATGCTCGACGCTGTACTTCCAGACTTCGTGTTCGAGCGCCTCGACGTAGTCATCGACCGTGTCGGCCGAGAGCTCCTTCACGAGCTTGGAGAAGATCGGGATCGACTCGGTGTCGAGGTAGACCTCCTGGAAGTAGGGGTCCAGGAAGCCGTCGAGCGGGACGATCTTGCCGTCCGGCGCCTCCCACGTCGTGTCGAGGACGTTGCTCGCGTTGGCCAGCTTGCCGCGCGACGAGTCCGAGATGACCCAGTCGATCTTGCACCAGCCGGGGTCGCGGGTCGCGTCGGCCCAGGTGTAGACGGCTTTGCTGCCGTCGAGCAGCTCGACCTCCATCTGGCCGGCTCGGACCTCGTCCGGCGTCCATGACATCGGCGACTTCACGCCGACCGGCTTGCCGCCCTTCTTGGCCTCGACCGGATGCTGGCCGAACTTGACCTCCCACAACTTGTGGCCCGGCCCGCTGGCGGTCGCGAGAGCCTTCTCGCGAATCATGTCGCCCAGGATCGCGCAGGCCTCCTCGCGCGTGTCGGCCTTGATGTTGATCCGCTCGAAGAAGTCGCAGTCGGCCGGGAAGGTGTTGATCTTGCTCTGGGCGGCGGAACCGGAGATCGACAGCGCCGTCAGGACGTTGGGCGGGCGGTCGTCGAAGCCGACGATCTTGCCCATCTCGCGGAATCGGGCCAGGTCGCCCGGCGCGAAGTCGAGCATCGACACGCGGTGGCCGTAGACGCCGGTGTTGACGTCGATCAGGAGGTCGCCGCCGGCCTCCTCGTTGGCCATGGCCTCGACCCATTCCCGCGCCTCGCGCTCGTCGAGCTCGACGCCCAACCGCTGGGCCGACTCCACGACCCTCGCGATCGCGGCATCGTAGTCTTCGACCTTCGAGTGGGCCGCGGCCTTCGTGCCTGCTGCCGCCGCCGGGGCGGCTGGCGCCGCGCCGTCTGCGGGCGCCCCGCCCGACGCGGTCGGTTGGGTGACCTTGCCTGGCTCCATGACGGCCTCCTCCTGCGCGTGCCCGACTTCTGAACTGCGCCGATTGTACGGCCGCGAGGGAAGGGCTCCATCAACGCCCGCCAGCCTGGCAGGTTCGACCCGCAGACGGACGACGGGGAGACAGAACCGCTTGCCCGCTTCGCGACGCCCGACCGATCGCGCTAACCGGCTGCGGGCGCCACAGGCCGGGTCCGCAACCGGAAGTAGGCCCAGAAGAGGACCGAGCTCAGCCCAAAGAAGATCAGGAGGCCGACGATGGTGATCAAGGGAGTCCTGCTGGAGTCGGCCATATATCCGTCTCTGGGATTCATGAGCACGTGCGCGAATCCGAACAACCCAAGACCGATGAGTGCAGCCCAGACGCGGCGATTCCAGCGGTAGACCCTCTCGCCGGGAAGAAAACGCAGGGGCAGCATCCCAAAGGCGGTCAGTTCCACGCCCGCCACCACGGCCATCACGAACGCCGTCTGCAGGGCGATGATGGGCAACCCGGGCTCTTCTCCGGCAGTTCCGAGCCCGTCCGCCCAGAGAAGGCCGAACCAGGCCACGACCGCCACGACAAAAGTGCTGGTCGCCGCCATTGCCATCGCCTTGCCTTCCACCGCGACGCTCACCTCGCGCGCGACGACGACCGCGACGATGAGCCCGTACAGGTACCCGGGTTGGAAGTTGGTCAGCCGGGTCAGCAGAACGCAGGCGATCCCGACCGGAAGAGCGGCTGGCAGCGCCGAGATGGAGAACGGAATGGCTTTCGAACGGTATGAGAGCGCTCTCGGGAGGCAGAACGCGAGCAACGTCACCGCGAGACCGATGGCGACACCGGCGAGCGTGGCCAGAGACCTCAGGTTGAGCCCAAAGGTGGGGTCCAGAAAGCCGTACAGGAGCGTACTCACGGCCAGGAATAGGGCAATGCCGCGCGGCGACCTCCAAAAACTGCCTTGCGTCCCCGGATCGGGCTCTGGATCTGTCGCGCTAGGCGGCGGTTCCGAAGGCGTAGACGTCGGTGAGGGTCGCGGGTTGCGACGAGCCCACGGCGGCAAGGAGCCCAGCAATGCCCCAAGCCGCCCGCGACGGCCCAGACGTCGTCTGGCGCGACGAACCCATTCGGAGATCTCGGCGTAGTTCTCCTCGATTGTTCGATTGAACAGGATGCCCGGGAACGGTACGAAGATGAGAACTCCGGCGGCGATGGCCGCGCTCTCGGCAACGATGACCGGATCGAGCGTGATCTGGGCGGGCGTAGGCACCGAACCGGCGAACGACGATGTCGTCGGTGCCGCCGTTGGCGCAGGCGCCGCCGTTGGCGGAATGTTGATGACGTAGATATGACCACCGGTGTTGGCGCTGTCACCCTCATCCGCGACGAATAGATGCGTCCCGTCGGTTGCCACGCCCACCGGCCGCGTGATTCCGTACGGTGTCAGGTCGATTACCTGCAGGACCTTGCCGTCCGTCGAGATCTCCCTGAGCTCATCGTTGGTATTGACTCCGAAGTACGTGCCCGTCGATTGACTGAAGGTGATCCCTTGCACCTGAACATCCGGCAGCGACCGTACCGGGACTCCGCCTGTTGTGACTTCGATCAGGTCCCCATGCACTTCTTCAGCGACAAGGAGATCCATGCTGGTTGGGTTGTAGGCGATGCCGTCACCAGGATGTGCGTCTTCGTATGACGACTTGACTGGGAAGGCGTCGACCCACTTCCAATCAGCATCAAACTCATGGACCACACCCGTCTGTCCCAACGTCTCAACCATGAAGAAGTGGCCGGCCTTGGGCCCATTGGTCGCGAGCGTGATGCTGAAGCCCAATGCGCCTGTGAACGGCGACCCGGGCGATAGATCTTCGAGCCGGATGTGCCTGACCAGCCCTCCGTCGACGGTCGTTTCGAAGATCCCGTTGTCGAACGGAAGTCCAGCACCGGCAGCGGAGATGAACAGGTGATTGGAGCCAGGATCGTAGACGACGTCGTCGGGGCTGAAGCCGAGAGAATTGACGGTTTCGAACGTCCGCGGGGTCACGGGGTCGGCAAGTACTGACCTGGTTGTCGGGAAAGGTCTCGCGGCGCGAAGGGGAATAGACATCGAGCTCGCAGCCGAGCCAACGATGGTGCTTACCCGCCCGACTTCATGAGAGCCTGCCGCGGCAGCGGTCGTGCAAGCAGCAAGGCACACGCTCAGCAGCAGCGTTGAGACGAGTAGACGTCTTGTGGGAAGCTCCCGGCTTCTCACTTCCGCCCTCCCCACAAAGCCCACGACACTTGCCGCCGGCCCGACGCCCCCGCGCATCGAATCAGCCATCGAAGGCTCATTCCCTACGACTCCCAACTATAGACAGTCTCGCTCGTGGAGAATGCCAGCCCCTACCGCACGACGATGTTTACCAGCCGCCCGCCGGCGTGGATCACCTTGAGGGGCGGCTTGCCCTCGAGGGCGGCCACGATCTTGGGCCGCGACAGGACGAGGCGCTCCAGCTCCGCTTCGGCGATGCCCACCGGGACCATGACCTTGTCGCGGAGCTTGCCGTTGACCTGGACCGGGATCTCGCGTTCCTTTTCGGCCGCGGCCGCTTCGTCGACCGAGGGCCAGCGCCGGGTGTGGATCGACTGCCACTCCTCGCCGCGGGCCTCGGCCAGCCGGGCCCACAGCTCTTCGGCGATGTGCGGCGCCGCCGGCGCGAGCATCAGCAGCAGCAGCCGGATGGCTTCGTTCCATGCCGGACCGCCGGCGATCTCGGTGCCGCGGTAGCGCTGGAGCACGTTCGACAGCTCCATGAGATGAGCGACCATGGTGTTGAAGCGCATCTCGGCGTACTTCTCGGTGACGGTCTGGAGGGTTCGCTGGGCGGCCGTGCGCAGCGCCCGCTCCGCCGCGGCGGCATCCTGCCGGGCGGGCAGTAGACCGGACTCGGCATCGCCTGCGTCCACGCCGTGCGGATCCAGGGCCGAAGTCCAGACGCGATGCAGGAAACGGCTGATGCCGCCGATGCCGGTGGGGCTCCATGGTCCGCCCTGGTCCCACGGCCCCATGNNACCAGCTCGTCCGGATCCTGGACGTTGCCGCGGGACTTGCTCATCCGCTCCCCGTCGGCGCCGAGGATCTGGCCCTGGTTGAAGAGCCGCTTGAAGGGCTCGCGCTCGTGGACCAGGCCCACGTCCGCCATCGCCTTGGTGAAGAAGCGGGCATAGAGCAGGTGCATGACNNGTGCTCGGCGCCGCCGGTGTACTGATCGACCGGGCACCAGCGGGCCTCGATCGCGGAATCGACAGGCGCGGTCGTGTCGGCCGGCGTCAGATACCGGAACCAGTACCAGCTCGAATCGATGAAGGTGTCCATCGTGTCGGTCTCGCGCCGCGCCGGCCCACCGCACTTCGGGCAGGTCGTGTTCACGAACGAGGCGTCCGACTGCAGCGGGTTGTTGCCGCTGCCGGCGTAGTCGACGACGTCCGGCAGTCGAACCGGCAGCTGGTCGTCGGAGACCGGCACGATGCCGTCGGTGTCGCAGTAGACCACCGGGATCGGCGTGCCCCAGTAGCGCTGGCGGCTGATCAGCCAGTCGCGCAGCCGGTAGTTGACCGCTGCCTTGCCCCGGCCTTCCTTCTCGAGCATGGCCACGATCGAGGCGAAGCCCTCCTTCGCCGGCAGACCTGAGTGCGGCCCGGAGTTGACCATGCGATCGGCGTCGCCGTGGGCGATGTAGGCCTGGGTCAGCGGTGTCGCAACGTCCGCCTCGGTGACCTCCGGCCCGGCGATGACACGGCGGATCGGCAGCTCGAACTTCTGGNNCAGGACGTAGTCGGCGATCCAGATTGGGATCCGTTCGGCGTTGACCGGATTCATCGCGTACGAGCCGGTGAAGACGCCTGTCTTCGGGCGCTCGGTCGACATCCGCTCGATCTCGGTCTCTCGCCCGGCGGCCGTGACATATGCCTCGACCTCGGCCTTCCGGGGCGGATGCGTCAGCTTGGGCACCAGCTCGTGCTCGGGCGACAAGACCATGAAGGTCGCGCCGTACAGCGTGTCGGGTCTCGTCGTGAAGACTCGGAGCTCATCGCCGCCGGGCTGAACCCCGTCGGGCGCGGTCGTGAAGACGACTTCGGCGCCTTCCGACCGGCCGATCCAGTTGGTCTGCATGATACGGATCGGCTCGGGCCATTCGAGGCCGGTGAAGTCGAGCAGCTCGTCGGCATACCTGGTCGTCCGCAGATACCACTGCTCCAGGTCGCGTTTCTCGACGCGCGCCCCGCAGCGCCAGCAGTGGCGGTCCGCGCCCTCGACCTGCTCGCGAGCCAGCGTCCCATCGTTGGGACACCAGTCGACCGGCGACTTGGCGCGGTAGGCCAGCCCGGCCTCGAGGAACCGCAGGAATAGCCACTGGTTCCAGCGGTAGTAAGCCGGGTCGCAGGTGACGACCTCGCTCTTCCAATCGAAGGTGGCGCCCATCGTGCGAAGCTGGCGTCGCATGTTGTCGACGTTCTTCAGCGTCCACTCGCGGGGGTTGATCTTGTTCTTGATCGCCGCGTTCTCGGCGGGCAGCCCGAAGGAGTCGAAGCCGATCGGGAAGAAGACGTTCTCGCCTTGCATGCGGTGGAAGCGGGCCATCGCGTCGGTCGGTGTCTTCGCGTACCAGTGCCCGATGTGGATGTTGCCCGACGTGTACGGGTACATCGTCAGCAGGTAGTACTTGGGCTTGGTCGTATCGGCGAGGTCGGTGTCGTACAGGCCGAGCTCCGCCCATCGCGCCTGCCATCGCGGCTCGATGGCCGTGGGCTCGTAGCGGTCGATGCGGGTGCGCTCTGAAGGCTCTGATGCCGGCACGATGGACCTCTCACTCGCTGCGTGGCGCCCGACGCGCGGCTCCTCGTGGCCTCTCCTGGTGAGCGCGTTCGAACTCGGTCAGTTTAGCGGAGCCGTGCCTTGAGGCGGCCGGCGTCTCCTGGCGCGGCGCGTGGCGGCGCGTGGCGG